>CALOBA010000071.1:0-258080 GCA_942491465.1 uncultured Gammaproteobacteria bacterium | reverse complement strand
GCGGTACTAGGCCCCGCCCTCTCCTGCCCCATCTCAACCCCGCGTCCGCCGCCCGCATCTTTCCAAACCCCATCAAACAGCAATAGGCCAACCCATGACCATCACCCAGCTCGACCCATCCCGACCGACCCGCGATTTCGATACCCGCGACTTCCCCCGGCACGGCGGTCGGGTCATCGCCCTGAAGCCGATCCGAGCGGGCGACGAGCTGACCTTCTTCTACCCCGCGACGGAGTGGGCGATGGATCGTCCCTTCGATTGCCGTTGCCGCAGCGGCCGATGCCTGGGCCAAGTGCAGGGGGCATCGCAACTGCCCGCGCATGTGCTGCAAGGCCATCGCTTGTCCCCGCACATCGAGACGCTGAAGCACGGGGGCCGCGGGCAGCTGCGGACAGCCTGTTGATGCCGGCAATCGAGCCCGCCGGGGCCGGCCCGATGGCCGAACCGACACCGCCGTTCGCCGCGCCGCATTGGGCGGCGAGGCGGTCGCGGGCGTGATCTCGCCGGGCCTAATCGCGGCGAACTCGAGCCTGCGACCATGGCGCTGATGCTGCCGGGCAGGGGCTTGCGGCGCCGGCGGGCGCGTCAACTCGTCCGCGCCGCCCGCGGTGGCGGCGACAAGACAGCCGCAGCCCAGGCAGGCCGCCGCGGCGCCAGAGCGCTGGCGCTGGCGCGCAACCTGAGGGCGGCACTGCGCGGCGACGACCGCGACCGGCTGCGGCGCGAGCTCGACGCCGTCGACCCCGATGCGCCGAGCGCTCGCGCCCACACCGGCCCCACCAACGCCGCGCTCGCGGCGGGCGCCGTCGGCTTGGGCCTGCTCGCCCCGGTCTCGCCGCTGTTCTACCTGGCCGGCAGCGCGACCGTGCTCTATGTCGCCCGCGCGCTGTTTGGCGTCATCGCCGCCGACCTGCGCCGCGGTCGGCTGGTCACGGCCCAGACCGTCACGCTGGTGGTGGTCGTTGGCATGCTGCTCAGCGGTCATCTGGTCGCCGCGGCCATCGGCGCACTGGGCGCCGGCCTCGTCTCCAAGCTGATCCTGCGTGCCGAATCGTCCTCCCTCGGACAGCTTACCGATGTCTTCTCGGCCCGCCCGCAAAGCGTCTGGGTGGCGCACAACGGCGTCGAGACCCAAATACCTTTCGATACCCTCAAGCCCGGCGACATCGTGGTGGTGCATGCGGGCGAGGTCATCCCGGTGGACGGCACCGTGGCCGAGGGCGCCGCCAGCGTCGATCAGCAGCTGCTCACCGGCGAAGGCCAGCCGGTGGACCGGGGGCCGGGCGAGCCCGTGCTCGCGGCCACGCTGGTCTGCGCCGGGCGCATCGGCGTGCGCGTGGAGACCGCCGGCGAGGCCACCGTTGCCGCCGGCATCGGTCGGCTGCTGGAGCAGACCCGCGGCTACAGCGACACCCTGGTGCTGCGCGGGCGGCGCATCGCCGACCGGCTGGTGCCGCTGGAGCTGAGCGCGGGCCTGGCCACCATGGTGCTGCTCGGCCCGGCGGCGGGGCTCGGCGTGCTCTGGTCCGGGCTCGGCTATCGGATGATCGCGCTGGCGCCCATCAGCCTGCTGAATTACCTCCAAGTCCTGTCCCGGCGCGGCATCCTGATCAAGGACGGGCGCGTGCTCGAGGCCCTGGGCCAGGTCGACACCGTCGTCTTCGACAAGACCGGCACGCTGACGCTGGAAGAGCCAACGCTGTGCCGGGTGCATCGCTTCGGCGCCTTCGACGAGGACGCCCTGCTGCGCCTGGCCGCCGGCGCCGAGCACCGCCAGACCCACCCGGTGGCGCGGGCCATCCTGGAGCAGGCACGGGTCCGCGGCCTTGCGCCCGCGGTGCCCGATGCTGCGAGCTACCAGGTCGGCTTCGGCATCCGCGTGCAGATCGAAGGCCGGCTGGTGCGCGTCGGCAGCCTGCGCTTCATGCGTCGCGAAGGGCTCGTGCCCCCGGCGGGCTTTGATGCGGTGGAGGCCGAGACGCGCGAGCGCGGCCACTCGCTGGTCTGCATCGGCGTCGACGACGCCGTCGCCGGCATGCTGGAGCTGGCCCCAACCATCCGCCCCGAGGCCCGGGCGCTGATCGATTGGCTGCACGGGCGCGGTATGCGCACCTGCATCATCTCCGGCGACCACGAGGCCCCCACCCGCCAGGTCGCAGGCCAGCTGGGCGTGGACCACTACTTCGCCGACACCCTGCCCGAGCACAAGGCCGACCACATCCGCCGGCTGCGCGACGAGGGCCGCTTCGTCTGCTTCGTCGGCGACGGCATCAACGACGCCGTCGCGCTCAAGTCCGCCCAGGTGTCCATCTCGCTCAAGGGCGCCTCCAGCGCCGCCACCGACACCGCCCAGGTGATCTTCATGGACGGCACCCTGGCGCCCATGCGCACGCTGTTTCAGACCTGCGACGAACTCGAGGGGACCATGCGCGGCAACATGGCGCTGAGCATCGTCCCCGGCGTGATCAACATCGCCGGCATCTACCTGCTGCATTTCACGCTGCCGGTGAGCATGGCCCTGTTCTACACCGGCACCGTGGCCGGACTCGCCAACAGCATCCTGCCGCTGGCCCGCCACCAGGGCCGCGAGGCGCCGCCGGCCGACGGCGAGATCGACCAGGCCCCATCCTCAGCGACGCAACGCATCGGCGACGCCGCCGAGCGCGCCGCCCGACCACCCACGGAGACCCCATGACCATCCACGAGACCCTGCGCGGCCAGATCGTCGCCGAGTGCTTCGACGGCCAACCGCCGGCACAATTCGACGACGCCTACGACCTCATCGAACACGGCCACATGGACTCGCTGCGGCTGATGGGCCTGGTCAGCTTCATCGAGCAGCACTACGGGCTGCAGTTCGGCATCAACGACCTGGTCCCGAAGCACTTCCGCAACATCGAAGCCATGGCCGGCTATGTGCAGCAGGGGCTCGGCGACGGGGCCGCGAAGGCATGATCCCGGTCAGGAACCAGGCGGTACGCACCCTGGAGGCCGTTAAACCAACCGGGCTAGGATCAGGATCATGAGCGCCGCCGCCACTGAGGTCGCATCCACCGAGGGCTCGGAGCCGATCCTAGTGGTCGGCGCCGGCGCCGCCGGCATCGCCTGCGCCCTGGCCTGCGCCCAAACCGGGCGCGAGACGCTGCTGGTGGAGCGCGAGGGGCAGATCGGCGGCACCGTGGCCAATGCGCTGATCCACACCCATCGAGCACTGGCACCCGCAACAGGGCATCCAGATGCACTACCTGCCCCCCGGCACCCGCTACGACATCCCGCTCGGCGCGCTCAAGGTCCGCGGCATGGGCAACCTCTACGCCGCCGGCAAATGCCTCGGCGCCGAGCCCCGGGCGCAGGCATCGGCGCGGGTGGCAGGCACCTGCTGGGGCATGGGCGCCGGGCTCGGGCAGGTGCTGGCAGGGGCCGTCTCCGGGCAGGCGGGGCCGTCGGCGAATGGCTCTTCCTGTTAGATGGCACGAGGCACCAAGATCAGCCAATTGACCAGACCACGCCCACGCAGCATTGCGGAATCGGCTGCAAGGACTACGCCGTGCCGCACCAATCGCTGGGCCAATGTCATTAAGTTAGCGAGCGATGGGAGCGCTTTGTGGGAGCGGCTTCCAGCCGCGACTCGGCTCGCGCGGCGACCGTCGCGGCTGGAAGCCGCTCCCACGGCTTAACTTAACGGCATTGATCGCTGGGCGCCTTAGACGCACGCGCAATCCCAAAGCGCCGGATTCAGGCACCCCGCAACGCCCGCCGCGTCAGAAAATACAGGTTCCCGACCACCGCGGAGAACTCCACCGCTGCCATGACTAAGGCATAGACCTGAAGGTCGTAGATCAGCCAGACCGTGTGCCCGGCCAGGAAATACCTGCGCACCGCCAGCGGGTCCCGCTTATAGGTCCCGAAGATGAGAAAGTAGCCGCCAATCACCGGCAGCAGATCCAACGGGGCGCGATACAACAGCGCCGCGGACAGGGCCAGCACGGCAAAGAAGGCCCAGGGCAGCCAAGCCGCCCGCCAACGACGCGCCACGGCGAACCGAATCGCCGCCATGAAATCACCGATGGCGGCAATCGGCTGCCCGAGCAGCAGAAAGTGGATTCCGATCAGCAGATTCGAGACGATCAGATACTGAAACAACCGGCGGTTGTCCGAGAAGCGGAACGCCGAGAATTCGATCACCGCCGCGACCGCCGCCAGCCCTTGGGCCAGATAGAAAACCCCGGCGGCGTAGGGCTCGGGCGTCAGCACCGGCAGCAGCTTATAAGGCGTAGAGCATTCAGCATGTCATTCATACCATTCGAACTTGAGGTCATCCAGTCCCGATGGGAACAGCAGGTCCGCTTCAATCTGGTGGAAAGCGGCGTCCAACCGCTGCGCCTAGAGGAACTGCTGGCCGCGGGTCCGCTGTCTGTGGAGGAGCTTCTGGCGACGGAGCTGAACTACCCGCACGTCAACGGCATCCCCGAGCTGCGCGAGCATATCGCCCGACTGTATCCCGTTGCCGGCGCGGACGCCGCGGATATCGACAATGTGCTGGTCACGGTCGGCGCCTCGGAGGCCAACAGCATCATCATGCAGACGCTGATGCAGCCCGGTGATGAACTGCTCACGCAGACGCCGACCTACCTCCAGCTCTGGGGCACGGCGCTGAACGCCGGCCACCAAGCGCGGACCTTCGGCCTGCGACCGGATGCGGGCTGGGCCCTGGACCTGGATGCGCTCCACGCCGGGCTGTCCGGGAAGACCAAGATCATCGCCGTCTGCAACCCCAACAACCCGACCGGCCACATCCTGACCGAGGCCGAAATGGATGCCGTCGTTGCGGCCGCGGACCGGGTTGGTGCCTGGATCATCGCCGACGAGGTCTATCGCGGCACGGAGCGCCTGCGCGAAGCAGAAACGCCATCCTTCTATGGCCGCTACGACAAGGTGCTCTGCCTCGGCAGCCTGAGCAAGGCCTATGGGCTGCCGGGCCTGCGCATCGGCTGGGTCATCGGACCGGCAAGCATGATCGATGCGCTCTGGCGCCGACACGAATACACCACCGTGGCCACCACCATGCTCAGTAACCGGTTGGCCGCCCAGGCCCTGTCGCCGAGCGTCCGCGGCCACCTGATCGAGCGCACCCGCCGCTATGTCAGGCGCGGATTCCCGCTGCTCGATGCCTGGCTACGCAACCAAGGCGGGCTGTTCGACTACACCCCGCCGCAGGCAACGGCCATGACCTTCATCCGCTACCGGCTGCCCATCAACTCCACGGCGCTGATGGAACGCCTCTGCAATGAGGCGAATGTCTTCGTCGGCGCCGGGGACGCCTTCGGCATGGACCACTACCTGCGCATCTCCTTCGGCCACGAGCCACCGGCGTTGGAGGCGGCGCTGGCGCGCATCGCCACCGTCTTCGACCAACTGCGATCGGCATGAACGGCCCAGACGGCAACGGGGCGTCGATGATCTCCCCAGCCACCGTGCCTCTACCTCCGGCGCGCTGGACCTCCCGAGCCGACCCGACCCCCGGTCTCGTGCCGAGCCGCATTGCCCGAACAAGGGCAAGGCGAAGCTTGACAGCGCGAACGCCGAGTTTGGATAACACAACAGAAAGCGATCTCCGGGCGAGCGCTCTCCTGCTACCCTAGTGCCCTATCTGCGCCGCGGCGCGCTGGCATTCCTAAGCTCGCGTACTTGACAGGTGCGTTTATTGCAGAAACAACCCAGACTCAAGGTGCACTCGCTAGTCAAATGATCTTCTCCAGCATCTGTGCTGACAGCAGCATTCCAATGCGCGGTGCCGGGACCGTCCGTTCTTTGGGCTCGCGACTACGGTCGCCTGCGGCGCGGCTGCGGTTGGCGGCGCGGCATGGATGTCAGCCCTCCCGGCCAGGGCGGGCAAGTGCGCCCACGAACGGCGAAACCAGTCGACCCGAGGACCATGCCATTCGCAGCGTGGTCGATCGCAAGGTTGATCAGAATCTGCCCATTGCCATCGGCACCTTCGGCCTGGCGTGGACGGCGTCTGTCTATCCGCTTGTGATCGTTCCGACCCTGGTGGGCATGGCCCACAACAGCCGCTTCACGTTCCGCAGCGCCTACGAGCACCTGACCAGGAAGCGCAAGGTCAACGTGGATGTGGCCAATGCGGTGATCATAACGGTCTTCGTGATCACCGGTCATTTGGTGCTGGCGAATGTCCCGCTGGTCATGTCCTCCATTCGGCGCCGGGTCGTCGGCAAGGTCAAGGACGACTCCAGCGATGCATTGACGGCGGCCTTCCATCATCGCACGCAGTCGATCCGCGTCCTGCGCGGCGGGCCGCAGACGGTGATCGCGAGCGACGCTCTCAAGGTTGGCGACGTCATGATCGTGGACGCCGGGCAGACCATCCCCGCCGATGGCGCTGTCGTTGCGGGTGCCGCGTCGGTGGACCAGCATGTGCTGACGGGCGAGTCCCAGCCGGTCGAGGTCGAGGCCGGGGCCGAGGTCTTTGCCATGACGACCCTGCTGGCCGGCAGTCTGCAGATCCGTGTCGCCCGTTCCGGCTCCGAGACCATCGCGGCGCAGATCGGCGATATTCTCGCCGGCACGGTGCATGCCAAGACCCGGCGCCAGCTACGCTCTGAACAGCTGGTCGATCAGGCCATGCTGCCGGTGATGGCGCTCGCCGCCGTGAGCCTGCCGCTGATCGGACCGTCGAGCGCCCTGGCGCTCCTGAACGCGCCGCCCCGCGACAATCTCACCATCGCGGGGGCCGTGGCGGTCTTGAACTATCTGAATGTGCTGTCTCGCGAGGGCATTCTGGTCAAAGACGGCCGTGTGCTCGAGATGCTCGACGAGGTGGATACCGTGGTCTTCGACAAGACCGGAACGCTGACCGAGGAACAGCCCACCGTCGGCCGCATCTTGGGACTTGGCGGGCGATCTCCCGCCGAGGTCCTGGGCTACGCGGCGCTGGCGGAACAGCACCAGACGCACCCCATCGCGCGGGCTATCTGCGAGCGGGCCGCGACCGCGGGGCTGTGCATCGGGCACGCGACCCACAACGAGGTGGTGCTGGGGTATGGCCTGATTGCGCGGTTGGACGACAGGTCGATCCTGGTCGGCAGCGAACGCTTCATGACGAAGCAGGGCGTCCCCTTGCCAGACGCCCGTCTGCCGTTCTGCGAGGCGTGCCACGGGCAGGGGCACTCCATGATCTTTGTCGCCGTGGACGACGCGCTCTGCGGCGTCATCGAGCTGCGCCCGACGGTGCGCGCCGAGATTCCGGAGGTCTGCCGGGAGCTGCGTGCCCGCCACAAGACCCTGGTCATCCTCTCCGGCGATCACGACGCACCCACCCGGCAATTGGCGGCCCGGCTGGGCATCGAGACCTACTACGCCGAGGCCCTGCCGAGCGACAAGGCGACGATCGTCGACCAACTGCAGCGCGACGGGCGACGGGTCTGCTTCGTCGGCGACGGCATCAATGACGCCATCGCGCTGAAAAAGGCCCACGTCTCGGTCTCCATTCGGGGTGCCGCGACCGCCGCCACGGATACCGCGCAGGTGGTGCTGATGAAGGCCGACCTCGGGCGCATCGTCCGCCTCTTCGATCTGGCCGGCGAGGCATCCAGCACCCTGGATCAGACCTACACATCCGTCGTTTTGCCAAGCCTGACCGGCGCGCTCGGCGCACTCTTCTTCGGCCTTGGGTTCGTGCCCGCCGTACTCCTGAACCAACTGGGTCTGGGCGCCGGCCTCGGGCTTGCCACCAAGCCGCTGCTGCGCGGCTCGACATCGCAGGATCATGCTTAGCCTCCAGCTTCTCAATCAGCCGCTGCAACTGGCCCGACTGGAGTTGCTGGTCCTCGATCTGCCGCAGAAGGCATCGTTTACGTCCGGCATCGGCGTGCGCAGATCCCGCAAGGTGCTGATCGTGAAATGGATCGATGCCCAAGGCGTGGAGGGCTACGGCGAATGCTCCTGTCGACCCGACCCCTACTACTCCGAAGAATACCTTGATGGGGCGCTGCTGCTGGTGCAGCGCTTCATCGTCGGGCAGCTCACGCGAAACACCAATCTGCGTGCAATCCTGGACCTGCTCCGGCGTATCCGCGGCTGGAACTTCACCAAGGCCGCCGTCGAGGCCGCCGCCTTCCAAGTGGCACGCACGCTCAGCGGCTACCAGCTGAGTCAGGACCTGCAGGCGTCCCCCATCGACGCGGTGCCGGTCGGCATCTCGCTGGGCTTCTTCAAGGATAAGGTCGAAGCCTACGACAGGGTGCAGTCGGCCATTGCAGAGGGCTACCGCAGGATCAAGCTCAAGATCGCGCCCAACGTGGATACGGCGGTCTACGAGCATCTGCGCCCGCTGTTTCTCGACCATGCGGTCCCCGTCGCCTTCGATGCCAACGGCAGCTTCTTCGCCAACGATCTTGACCGGCTTGGCTGGTTTGTCGACGCCTACGACAGCGTCATTGAGCAGCCGCTGCCGCCCGATCGCTTCGATCTCCTGCTGGCCGCCAAAGCGCGCTACCCCAAGTTGCGCGTCTGCGCCGACGAGGAGGTGACCTGCATCGGCGACCTGCTCAAGCTGCATGCCTTGGGGGCGATCGACGAACTCAACCTCAAGCCGGGGCGCGTCGGGGGGATCGCAAAGAGCGTCGAGATACTCAACGACTGCCAAGCCCTGGGTATTCCCTGCTGGATCGGCGGCATGTTCGAAACCGGGATCGGCCGCGTCCTCAATCTGGAGCTCGCCCGTTTCCTGCCGGACGCGACAGCCCACGACCTGAGCCCCTCCTCACGCTACTTCATCGAGGACATCATCACGCCCGAGGTCGAGATGGACGCAGGTCTGGTGCGACCCGCCGGCTGCATCGACTACCGCGCGCGAGCGGACGTCATGCAGCGCCTGCAGTGCGCTCGGTACACCTACGACTACTGAACCGCAAACGCCATGCTCGACTTTCTCATCATCAACGCCAGCGTTTGCAGCGGGCTGCAAGAGCCGGCTCGGCGAGCGGCCGTCGGCATCGTTGGAGACCGGATCATTTGCTTCGAAGCGGGAGCCGATCGCCCCCCGGCGCAGCGCGTCATCGACGGCACGGGGATGATCCTGGCCCCTGGATTCATCGACCCGCACGCCTCCACTGGACTGGGCTACTTCTTCCCGAACGCGGCGGACCACAAGCTCTATCAGGGCATTACCACGGAGATCTTCGGCAACTGCGGCACCTCGGCGGCCCCCATCGGCCCCCATCTGGAAGCCAACATGCGCCAGCAGGCGGATGCCATCGGCTTTCGCTGCGACTGGAAGACCACCGCGGAGTATTTTGAGCGCATCGCAGGCCGGCTCCCGTTCAATATCGGCATGCTGGTGGGCCACAGCACGCTCCGACACGGTCATATGGATTCCTGGAAGGCGCTCAAGCCAGGGCAGTTGCAGACCATGCAGTCGGCATTGCGCCAAGCCCTCGATGAAGGCGCGCTGGGCTTCTCCACGGGCTTGATCTATGCGCCCGGCTGTTTCGCCGAGCTGGACGAGTTGGTCGCGCTGGCCAGGATCGCGGGCGAGCGCGGCGGCATCTACGCATCGCATATTCGCGATGAGCGCAACCACTTGGAGGCGGCCGTGGAGGAGGCCCTGATCATCAGCGAGCGCACCGGTACCCGCACGCTGATCAGCCACCTGAAGGCGGCGGAAAGGCAGAACTGGGGTAAGGTCCCGAAGGTGCTCCAGCGCATCGAGCAGTTCAACGCGCTGCATCCGCAGATGCCGGCAGCGATCGATGTCTATCCCTACACCGCCATCTCGACCAAGCTGCGCGCCTTTATCCCAAAGCAGCATCTGCAAGACGGCATCCACAAGCTGGCGCAGCGGCTGCGCGCGCCCGCGGCCGTGCAAGACATCGCGCGCTACATCGCCGAGCGCAATTACGATCTGGCGTCCATGCTCATCACCTCGGACGAGCATCCCGAATACGCGGGCAAGACGGTCGCCGCCATTGCCCGTGAACAAGGGACCACGCCGGCGCAGGCGATTGCCGACATCCTGATCAAGGGCAGCGAGACCTGGATCGTCTACCATTGCATCAGTCAAGACGACGTCGATGCCGCCGTGCTTTGGCCGCACAGCATGATCTGTACGGATTCGTGGAGCTACCCGATCAATGCGCCCAAGACCATCGGCCACCCGCATCCCCGTTCCTTTGGCGCGTTCACCGAATATCTGCACCGCTACGTGCTGGAGCTCAAGGCGCTGAGCTGGGAATCGGCCGTGCACAAGATCACGCAATTGCCGGCGCAGCTGTTTCAGCTGCACAACCGGGGCCGGATCGCGGATGGGTGCTTTGCCGATCTGGTCCTGCTTAACCCCAACAGGCTGCAAGCGCACGCCACCTACACATCGCCACGGCGTCTGTCCTCCGGCGTCGAATACCTTTGGGTGAACGGACGCTTGATGATCGACGCACGCGAGATCCGCCGCGAGACCCCCGGCCGGGTCTTGAAGCCGACAGCGGATGCGGCATGAGTGCCGCCGTCATCATCCAAGCCCGCCCCGATGACTACTCGGCCATCGCGGACATCTACAACGAAGCCATCCGCCGCGGCGACGCCTCAATGGAAGAGACGCTGAAGGCGCCCTCGGACATCGCCGGCTGGGTGCACGCCTTCCACTCCCGCGAGCGCCTGTACGCCCAGCTTCAGGGCGACGACGTTGTGGGCTGGGGCATCATCAAGCGCTACAGTGACCGTGAGGGGTACCGGTTCGCCTGCGAGACGGCGGTGTATTTGCGGCAAACGCAAACCCGCAAGGGCTACGGCTCGGCCATGAAGCGGCATCTCATTGCGCAGGCGAGGGCCTTTGGCTACCGTCACATGGTGGCCAAGGTATTCGCCACCAACCAGGCGAGCATCCGCTACAACCTGCAATTTGGCTATAGCATTGTCGGCACCCAGAACGAGGTGGGCTTCAAGCATGGTCGGTGGCTTGATATTGTCATTATGCAGTTGATATTAAAATGATTCATTGCATTGATATTCCAAATCTATCCGGAGCTTCACCCGCTATGCAGCCACGCAGTATCCCCAACTCACTCCAGCGACTCATCAGCGACCTGGCCGGCGCCGTCGAGGCAAAGGAGAATATCAGCCCCGCGCGTGCCGCCGAGATACTGCGGGCCGCGGACATCCAGGAAGCAGACCTGCGGCCCTTCGCGGATTTCGAGTATGCCGCCGCTGACTGCTACGGGCGCAGACTGGTGGTGGATCAGGGGCGCTTCGAGGTGATGGTCATGTCCTGGAAGCCCGGACACTATTCCTCCATCCATAATCACGGATATGCCGAGTGGGGGGCCGTGCAGGTCTTCGGTCCTGTCCACCACCAGGTCTACCAGATCAAAGACGGGGCGATGGAGTTTGCGACCATAGAGATCCTGCCGAAGGGCTCCATCTTGTCCGTCGACAACGCGCTCATTCACCAGATGGGCAATACCACGTCACAACCGTACTTGACGCTGCACCTGTACGGCGCGAACGAACTCGATAGCTGCGTGACCGCGGACGCAAAGACCTTCGAGCTGGAATTCGACCGCGTTGCGCATACCACCGGGGGCGCCTTCTTCAATGTCCAGGAGCCCGGTATCTATCGGTTCGAGGACGCGCCCCCAGCCAGCGACGACGTGTTCATGCACTATGCCGGCTTGCTGATGCGCTACTACCATCGTCAACCACAGACCGACCGGATTGTTGCGTTGAAGCGCAGCCTCTGCGATCAACTGGCGGCGCGGCTGTTGCCCCCGAAGGCGTTTGCGCCGGATCGCTGCGCTTGTTCGGCAACCGGCGCCCTGAAGTGAAGAAGACGGGCTGTTCGACTATACCCCGCCGCAGGCAACGGCCATGACCTTCATCCGCTACCGGCTGCCCATCAACTCCACGGCGCTGATGGAACGCCTCTGCAATGAGGCGAGCGTCTTCGTCGGCGCCGGGGACGCCTTCGGCATGGACCACTACCTGCGTATCTCCTTTGGCCAAGAGCCGCTGGCTTTGGAGGCAGCGCTGGCGCGCATCGGTCGCGTATTGGACCAATTGCGATGGGCATGAACGGCGCAGACGGCGACGCCACCACAAGCATGCGCAAGTTCGGTCTGATCGGCGGGACATCCTGGCACTCCACCGTCGCCTACTACGCAACCATCAACCGACTCATCAACGCGCACCACGGCGACAACACCAACCCGCCCCTGCGCATCGTCAGCCTGAATCAAAAACAGATCCACGACCTCCAGCGCGCGGAGCGTTTGGACCGCGACAGCACACAGCGGAGCCCTGTGGGAGGCCGAGTCGTGGTTTCGACCAGCAACGAGCGGCCCTCTGCGTCGCTGCGCAAGTTCTTCTTTTCTGGACAGTCACCCGTCGGACTCGGACGATATCGATTCGCTTTGGGAATTGGAGAGCGCCGATCGAGTCCGTTCGGTGAAGGAGGGGTGTACTTGACGGCGTTGTCGAGCAGGTCCTCGATCAACCGCAGCAGGTGATGGCCGCCGCGCTGGATCAGACCGCACTGGCCGCGCTCGTCGGCGCCGAGCCGCGACGAGCGGCGCAACAGATCGACGCCGCCCAGGATCGCATTCAGCGGCGTGCGCAGGTCGTGGCTCATGTTGGCGAGGAATCGGGTCTTGGTGCGGCTGGCGGCCTCGGCGCGATCACGGGCCTGGGCCAGGTCGCGGGTACGTGCGTCCACCAGCTCGGTGAGCCCGGCCTCGTTGCGCTCGAGTGCCGCCTGCGCCCGCTCGGCCTGGCGGCGCAGCGCGTTGATGCGATCCGCCTGGGCCACCGACAGCAACAGCAGGATCAGCAGCACGGAGACATAGGGCAGCACCCAGACCGACTGCATCGCCGGCAGCAGGCCGTAGTTCATTGCCATCAGTACGGCCATGGCGACGAGCATCGGCAACCAAGCGGCGATGAAGATGCCGGCGATGAAGCAGCACAGCCAGAGATAGCCCGAATCGCGCAGCTGCACCAACAGCAGCAGGTTGTAGGCAAGCATGGTCAGGAGCCCGCCCAGACCGCATCGCTGCCGACGCCCAGGTTGGGGATGCAGGGGGCGGCCGGCTCGAAGCGCTGCGCCAGCTCCGGCGAGCGTACCCGGGCGAGGGTAAGCTCGGTGCTCGGGTCGTGCAGCAGCGCCAGGCCCTCCACCTGCAACGGCAGCATGGTGTCGGCGTCGATGGTCATCGGCGGCGGCATCTCGGCTGCCGCCACCTGGACGGGCGGCGCGAGGAGCGCCGCGACCAGGATGATCAGCAGGGTCAGGAGCCGGCGCCAGCGAAACACGCGATTCGGGATGAGGGACGGATGGTGCGTTGCTCTGGAAGGTCGGCCAGGCGGCGCATGAGCAGCCGGCGCACCCCGAACAGCCGCGCCACCTCCTGCCGCGTCAGCGCGCCGGCTTTTTGCGATCGCAGCACCTGCATGCCGTCCATGTCGGGCAGCCCGAGGTCGAGCAGTACGGCATTCGGTCGCTTGAAGCGCGCCTGCTCCAGCGCCGCCGCGCCGCTGACGGCAAAGCCGCAGCCGCGCAGGTGGCGCAGACACAGGGAGAGGCTGTCGGCATCGTCCTCCACCACCGGCACATGCGCCGGCGGCGCTGCCGGCATCGCACCCTGAGGCAGGAGGTGCCCATGCGGCTGCGGGCGATTCGTTGCGTTGGGCTTCGGCGCTTGACTGCTGGTCACTATGGATCGGTTCAAAAACAAGTGGTTCAGACGCCCGCTCGTGGTGCCTTTAGATTGGCCGTTTCATGGTTGCGTCTGCACCACTTGTTTCTGAACCTTGACTATGTCACAGGCCTGTGTGGATTGATCTGGCGGCCTTCGAGCGCTCGCCGCGCCGGGCGGCGTCGGCCGACCGCTGCCTCCCCAATGCGGCATTGTAAGCCCCTCTGTCAGAATCGATGTCGAGCCGTGGGTTCACGCGCATCTCGGACCTTCCATGCTCGCACGCCGCCGGCGTGCCCTCAGAGCGGTTCCCGGACAGTTCCGGGAACAGCACAGGGGGTTGCGACAGCCAAACATCGGCCACTGGTGTCGCCCCCTCTCAGGCTCGCCCCCCGGACGGCCGGCGGACGCGTTTTGCCCGAGCCCGGTCCAGCGCACACCAAGCGGCACCGGCCGCGAGCCCCAACACCCCTGCAGCAACGATCCCCTTGGGTCCGAGCATCACCGCCCGGCCGGCGGCCCAGCGGGCATGGGCGAAGGCGGCGATGGCAACGTCGTCGGACAAGGACAGGCCCACCAGGAGCGGTCCTCGCCAGCGTCGTTTGGCACGTAGACTCGGCTTGGGATCGGACATGATGGACCTCGGGTTGATGGGCTTCGCGGGGCTTGATCCACTGGCTGTGCGATGCGAAACAAGGCGTTGCGGCTTGTGCTTTCTGGACTATATCCTGAATCAGCGAGCTAGATGGCGACCCTATCGCAACACGGGGACGCAACGAGCCAAACGGCGGGCAATTGCCCCCGAACACCAGCTTCAGTCCCAGCGCTGCGTAGAAGTATTCGTCCCGTTCACTGTGACAGGTTCAAGGCCGAAGACCTCTATTTATCCGAATGAGCCTCTTCTCTGTGCCCTCTGTGTTAAAAATCCTCCGCCGCGAGAATCCTCGGAATACTTGCCAGTCTCTGCGGCGCGGGGGCAAGGCCGGCGGACGCTCTATGTCCAGGAACTGTCTGCTGCGGTGGCCGGAACGATGATCAACGCCGATCGCGGCGGCGCCATCGCCGCGCTGGCGGCGCCTGCGGCGACGGTCCGCGTTGCCGATCTGCTGGCGTCGCGCAAAGCCCTGCCTTCAGCGCTTGAGCGGCGCAACGGCCCAGGGGGTAGAGCGCGGACCCCGCGGTTACATCAACGCCACCGCCTTCACCTGGATCCAGACCCGCTGGCCCGGCGCCAGCCCGAGTTGATCGGCGGAGCGCTGGGTGAGCCGCGACAGCACCGGGTTGCCGTCCACGTCGAGCTTGACCAGCGCCAGCGCCGGGTGGGCGTCGCCGCCGATGGAGAGGACCTCGGCCGGGAGGGCGTTGACGATGCTGGTGCCCGGTACCGGCTCATGGGTGGCGATGCTCACATCCCGCGCCAGGATGCGGATGCGGGCGTGGGCACCGATGGCCAAGCCGTTGTCGCGCACCCACAGGCTGCTGTTGCAGCAGGCCACCCGCAGCAGGTGCCAGCGCTCGTCGCGCTCGGCGACGCGGCCGTCGAGGACCACGCCGGCGTCCTCGCCGAGGCGGATCGGCAGGTCCAGCCGGGACAGGATCTGGTTCAGCGGCCCGCTGGCCAGCACCCGGCCGGCGTCCATGACCACCAGGTGATCGGCCAGGCGCGCGACCTCGTCCGGGGCGTGGCTGACGTATAGGACCGGGATCTGCAGGTCGTCGTGCAGCCGCTCCAGATAGGGCAGGATCTCCTGCTTGCGGGCCAGGTCCAGGGCCGCCAGCGGCTCATCCATGAGCAGCAGCCGCGGGTTGACGGCCAGCGCCCGGGCCATGCCGACGCGCTGGCGCTCGCCGCCGGACAGGGCCGCCGGCCGGCGCTTGAGCAGGTGGCCGATGCCGAGCAGTTCGATGGCGTGCTCCAGGCTGAAGCGGGCGTCGCGATCGCGGCTGCGGCGCTGGCCGTAGCGCAGGTTGCCGAGCACCGTCAGGTGCGGGAACAGACTGGCCTCTTGGAAGACGTAGCCGATGGGGCGGCGGTGGGTCGGTACCCAGGTCTGGGCATCCTGCCAGAGCTGCCCGCCGACGCTGAGTCGGCCGCGGGCGGCGCGCTCCAGCCCGGCGATGCAGCGCAGCAGCGTGGTCTTGCCGGAGCCGGAGTGGCCGAACAGCGCGGTGACGCCGAGGGCCGGCAGCCGCTCGTCCACGTCCAGGCTGAAACCGGGCCAGTCGAGTTGAAAGCGTGCCTCGATCATCGGTTCAGACCTGCTTGTCCCGCGGACGCCAGGAGTACAGCGCCAGCAGCACCAGGAACGAGAACACCAGCAGGATGGCCGCCAGCCGGTGGGCGTCGGCGTACTCCAGCGCCTCGACGTGATCGTAGATCTGCACCGAGGCGACCCGGGTCACGCCGGGGATGTTGCCGCCGATCATCAGCACCACGCCGAACTCGCCGACGGTGTGGGCAAAGGTCAGGATGCCGGCACTGGCGAAGCCCGGCAGCGACAACGGCAGCGCCACGGTGAAGAACCGATCCAGCGGCGAGGCGCGCAGCGTCGCCGCCGCCTCCAGCGGGCGGGTGCCGATGGCCTCGAAGGCGTTCTGCACCGGCTGCACCATGAACGGCAGCGAATAGAACACCGAGCCCACCACCAGCCCGGCGAAGGTGAACGGCAACAGCCCGATGCCCAGCGCCTGGGTGAGCTGGCCCACCGGCCCGTTCGGACCCATGGTCACCAGCAGATAAAAGCCGAGCACCGACGGCGGCAGCACCAGCGGCAGCGCCACCACGGCGCCGACCGGCCCCTTCCAGCGCGAGCCGGTGCGCGCCAGCCACCAGGCGATGGGCGTGCCGACGACGAACAGGATCAGCGTGGTCACCGAGGCCAGGCGCAGGGTCAGCCAGATGGCCTCGAGATCGGTTGCGGACAACAGCATGATCAGTCGTCGACGCTCTGGTAGCCGTAGTCTTGGATCAACGCCCGCGACGGCGCCGTCTTCAAGAACGCGAACAGCTCAGCGACCACCGGGTTGTCGGCGCCGCGCTCCAGCACCACCGCATCCTGGCTGATGGGCGCATGCATCTCCGCCGGTACGACCCAGCCCGAGCCCTTGCCGATCGCCCCGTCCACCATGACCTGGGACAGCGCAATGAAGCCAACCTCGGCATTGCCGGTATCGACGAATTGATAGGTCTGGGCGATGTTCTCACCGCGCACCAGCTTTGGCGCGACGGCCTCGGCGACGCCAAGACGCTCCAGCGTCTGCATCGCCGCCTCGCCATAGGGCGCGAGCTTCGGATTGGCGATGGACAGCCGGGCGAAGTCGCCGGCCTCCAGCAGCGCCGGCCCGTCGGCGACGGCGCCGGCCTCGGCGGACCAGAGCACCAGTGCGCCGACGGCATAGGTGAAGCGGGAATCGGGCACGGCGACGCCCTCCTCCGCCAGCAGCAGCGGTCGGCGCTGATCAGCGGCCAGCAACGCCTCGAACGGGGCGCCGTTCTTGATCTGGGCGTAGAGCTTGCCGGTGGAGCCGTAGGACGCCTTCACCTGATGCCCGGTCTGCTCCTCGAAGCGGGCGATCAGGGCCTTCATCGGCGCGGTAAAGTTGGCGGCCACGGCGATCTGTGCCTCGCCGGCGGCGGCGAGGCCGGCGCCGAGGCTGAAGATCAACGCCGCAAAGACTTGGATGGTGTTACGCATGGGTACTGCTTCCTATTGAACAGGTGTCGATGAGCATCCCGTCGACGCCCCCGGCGGTGCGGGACGCGGGCGCCGGTTTGGGCCGCCACTATCCGCCAAAGGCCGAGGGCTGTCGTCGAGATATCACTGGTGGTCACGGTACAAGCAAACTTGGGGCCAACCTTTCGATCGGCGGCCATGGACAACGCCGATGCAGCGTCTTCTGCGTCCTGCCCCCATGGGCATCCGCGACGCGCTGCGATCGTATTCGGGCCGATGCAGACACCGCCGAGGCCGGCCTAAAAACCGCTGAAAAGAGTAGGTTTATCGGGCGACCTGCCTCGGCGCGACACGGCGCTCCGGCAACCCTGCGCGCATTGCCTCTACGCGGCCCGATCTCAGCCGATCACCAGCGCAGGCGACTCGTCGCCCGCCCGGGCGTCGGTTGGGGCCGGTGCTGCCGGGTGCGATCTCTGGCCGACGGATTGTCGAATATCCGACAACGGGGCTCGGCCGTTCGCGGCTATCCCAACCGCTTCTTGAACCGCAGCGACGCGACGATGAGCCCGCCGAGCATGAAGGCGCCGAGCCACAGCGCATCGGGGCGGATCTCGGCCAGGGTCGCATCGCGCAGGATGACGGCGCGGATGGCGCGCATGAAGTGGGTCGCCGGCAGGACCTCGGCGATGTGCTGGGCCAGGGGCGGCATGCCCTCGTAGGGGAACATGAAGCCGGAGAGCAGGATCGACGGCAGCAGGATGAAGAACGTCAGCTGCATGGCCTGGAGCTGGCTCTTGGCAATGGTCGACAGGACCAGGCCCAGGGACAGGCTGGCGCCGATGAACAGCAGCGTGGCGACGGCCAGGGCGAGCAGGCCGCCGTTCATGGGCACCTGGTAGATCAGGTGGCCCAGGCTGAGGATGATCATGGCCTGGATGAGGCCGATGAAGATGTAGGGGATGATCTTGCCGAGCATCAGCTCCAGGGAGCGCACCGGGGTGTTGATCAGCATCTCCATGTTGCCGCGCTCGTGCTCGCGCACGATGGCGGCGGAGGTGAACATGATCATGGTCATGGTGAGGATGATGCCCACCAGGCCGGGCACGATGTTCACCGCACTGCGCTGCTCGGGGTTGTAGAACAGGGCCACCTCGAAGGTGGGCGTGAGGCGGTTGACGTCTTGGTCGAACAGCTCGGCCAGCGGCATCGAGCGCAGGGCCTTGATGGCGCCGGCGATGGTGGTGTCGGAGCCGTCGACGATCCACTGGGCGATCGGGCGGCTGGTCTCCTCGTCGGTGGAGCGCGGTGTCGCCAGGCCATGCCCGACGGCCGGGCTGCGCACCAGGCGTTGGGCGACGTCGGGCGGGATGATGAAGGCGGCGCGCACCCGGCCGGCGACGATGGCGCGCTCGGCGGAGACGAGGTTGTCGTGGCGCTCGGTGAAGTCGACCACCTGGGTGGCGGTGACGATCTGGGTGAGGATGCGGCTGAGGGCCGTGTCGCTCTGGTCGACGAGGGCGGCGGGGATGTTGCGCACATCGGTATTGATGGCGTAGCCGAACAGCAGCAGCTGCACCAGGGGCAGCATGACGATCATGCCCAGGGTCACGCGGTCGCGACGGATCTGCATCAGCTCCTTTTGAAAGACGGCGAAGATGCGGCGCAGGGACCTCATTGCCGGCCCTCCCCGGTGCTGGTGACGAAGACATCCTCCAGGCTCGGGCGCACGCGCTCGACGGCGCCGATGGGCTCGGCGAGGCGCTGCTGCTTGATCCAGGCCACCGGGTCGTCAATGCGGTCGGACACCAACACCCGCAGCCGGGCGCCGAGCTGGGCGGCGGAGACCACCTCGGGCAGGGCCATGAGCGCCTGCCGGGCTTGCCGCGGCTTGGCCGTCTCCACCTCGACCACGTTGGCGCCCATGGCGTCCATCAGCGCCTGCGGCGAGCCGTCGGCACGCATGCGCCCGGCGGACAGGATGGCGAGCTTATGGCAGCGCTCGGCCTCGTCCATGTAGTGGGTCGAGACCAGGATGCTGGTGCCGCCGTTGATCAGGTCGAACAGCCGCTCCCAGAAGTCGCGTCGGCTCTCCGGGTCCACCGCCGATGTGGGCTCGTCGAGGAACAGCAGCTTCGGCGCATGCACGGTGGCCGCGGCCAGGGCGAGGCGCTGGCGCTGGCCGCCGCTCATGGCGCCGGCACGGCGCTTGCTCAGATCGGTGAGGTTGTAGAGCAGCAGCAGCTCGTCGATGCGCGCACGCGCCCGGCGACCGCCCAAGCCGTAGACGGCGGCGACGAAGCGCAGGTTCTCATCGACGCTCAGGTCCTCGTACAACGAGAAGCGCTGGGTCATGTAGCCGATCTCGCGTTTCAGGTCTTCGGCACCCTTCGGCAGCGCGCGGCCGAGCACGGTGACGGTGCCGGCGCTGGGCGTGAGCAGGCCGGTCAGCATCCGCACCGTGGTGGTCTTGCCGCAGCCGTTGGGGCCGAGAAAGCCGTAGATGGTGCCGCGCTCGACGTTCAGGTCCAGCGCATCGACGGCGGTGAATGCCCCGAAGCGCCGGGTCAGGCCGCGGGCCTGGATGACGAGATCGGGCGCGGGTTCGGCAGCGGCTAGCGCCATGATGCCAAGCTCACGGCATCACCACCTGCGCCGGGACGCCGTTGGGCAGATCGGCCGCCGTATCGGGCAGGTCGAGCTCGGCGACATAGACCAGCCGGCTGCGGTCGGCCTCGTTGAGGCCGTAGTAGGGGGTGAAGGAGGGCTGGGCGCTGATCCAGCGCACGCGCCCGTCGAAGGTCTGCTCCAGGCCGTCGACGCGGACCTGCAGGTGATCGCCCTGCTTGATCCGGACCCGAAAGGGCTCGGGCACGTAGACGCGGGCGAAGGGGTTGGCGTCGGCCAGCAGGACCACCACCGGGCTGCCCACGGTGACGCGCTCGCCGACGTTCCAGGGCAGGTTGTCGAGCACGCCGTCGCGGGTGGCCTCGATGGTCAGGTCGGCGAGCAGGGCCTGCTGGTAGGCGAGTTCGGCGCGGGCGGCGGCCAGCTCGGCGCGGGCTTGGCCGATCTCCTCCTTGCGGGTGCCGGCGAGCAGCTCGTCGAGCTGCTCCTGATCCGCATCCAGCCGCGCCTTGGCCCCGTCGCGGACCGCCTTGGTCTTGTCCAGGTCGGCCTGGCTGACCGACTTGGATTCGCGCAGGCGCTGGTTGCGCTCGAGGCTGATCTGGGCCTCGCGCAGCGCAGCCTCGGCGCCGGCGACATCGGCGCGGGCAGCGGCGATCTCCTCGGGGCGGGGGCCGTTCTCCAGTTCCGTCAACTGGGCCTGGGCGCGGGCGACATCGGCCTCGCTGCGCGCCACCTGGGCGCGCTGCTGGCGGTCGTCGAGTCGGGCCAGCACGGTGCCCTTCTTTACCACCGCGCCCTGACGGACCGGCAGCTCCAGCAGCACCTCGGCCACGGTGGCGGTGAGGGCGACGCGGTCGCGCTCCAGGGTGCCGAGGGCGAGCCGCTCTTCGGGGGCGCGCTCGCAGCCGAGCAGCGCCAGCGCGAGCAGCGCCAACGGCAGGACGCGCGCGGCGCGGGGAAGGATGGTCGATCGGTGCATGGCCGGTGCCCTCATCGTACGGCGATGGGGGGACAGCCTAGCGGATTATCCCGCTGCGAGCCAGGTTCGGTGGAGGGGTGCGAGGTCCGGCGGGCGGCGGCTCAGCGGCGGGTACCGAGGATGACGCCGCGCCGGCGCAGGTCACGCAGTTGCGCAAGCCCGCCGTCGACGACCTGCTGCGGCTGCGGGTGGCCCAGCTCGACGACAATGGTATTGAGCAGGTCGCGGCCCGAGCGGTGCTCGGGGTTGTCGGCGATGAGCGCCAGCAGGCGCTGGGTCACCAGGTTGATGTGCAGGCATTGAACGGCGTCTTGGCCGTCGCGGTAGCGCAGCAGGTGGGTCGGCTGGGCCGGCGCCTCGGTGGGCTGGTAGTCGGGACCGATTTGATGCACGGGGAAGCGGTAGGTCAGCGGCCAGGCCAGCGGCGAGAGCACCGGGCTGCCGTCGAGCAGGTCGCCGTTGGGGTCGGCCAAGGCGAGCTCGGGCTCGTCATCGCTGAACCGCAGCGCGGTGTCGACCCACTCGAAGTGCGCCAGCTCCAACAGGAATGGCGGCTCATCGGCGGTGCCGCGGTGCTCGTGACCGAGGTAGTCGAGGAATTCCTGGGCCAGCTCGGTGAACAGCGGTGTGGCGCAGCGATGCCGGACCAGGAAGTCCCGCACCAGCGCGTGCCAGCGCTGGCGGGGCAAGATCCGGTGCAGGGTCGGAAAGCTCGCCTGCAGCAGCGAGGCGATGTTGCGGTAGACCAGATCGCGGTAGATGTTCATGCGCCGGTCTTCGATGCCGGCCGGCGCGGCGGCGTGCTCCGGGTCGCGCAGATGGGCGGCGAAGGCGACCTGGTCCACCGCAAGGCTGGCCGCCGCCTCGGCGGACACGGGGGCCGGCTCATGCATTGACGACATGCCCCCGCAGCGCGTTGAGCTGACGCTGCTGGATCTCGGTGATGTGCCGGACCTCGGAGAGCAGTTCCGGCAAGGGCGGGATGTTGAAGTCACGCTCCAGCAGCGTCGGGAAGACGCCGAAATGCTGATATGCCGTCTCCAACAGCTCCCAAACCGGATCGATGACATCGGCACCGTGGGTGTCGACGCGCAGGTCTTCGGCCTGGCGGTAGTGGCCGGCGATGTGGGCGTAGCGGATGCGCTCGGCGGGCAACGCGGTCAGGAAAGCGACCGGGTCGTAGCGATGGTTGATGGCATTGACGACGATGTTGTTGACGTCCAACAGCAGGTCGCAGTCGGCCTCGGTGAGCACGGCGTTGATGAACGCGATCTCGGCCATCTCCTGACCGGGGGCGGCATAGTAGGAGACGTTCTCCAGGGCGATGCGCTGCCCGAGGCAGTCCTGCACCTGGCGGACCCGACCGGCAACATGCTGCACCGCGGCCTCGGTGAACGGCAGCGGCAGCAGGTCATAGAGGTGGCCGTCGTCGGAGCTGTAGCTCAGGTGCTCCGTGTAACAGCGGATGTCGTGCTGGCTCAGGAACGCCTTGATGCGGCGCAGGTGCTCGAAGTCCAGGGGCGCCTGCGCGCCGATGGAGAGCGACAGCCCGTGGCAGACGAAGGGGAACTGCTCGGTCAGCCCACGCAGCAGCCGGCCGAACCGGCCACCGACGCCGATCCAGTTCTCCGGGGCGATCTCAAAGAAATCGACGTCGGACGGCGGTTGCTCCGCCGCGGCGGCGATGAACGACCGCCGCAGGCCGAGGCCCGCGCCTTCGACGGGGTAAGGATAAGCCTTCATCGGGGTTGGCGATGATCCGCGTCGACGCGGGTGCAGGGCTTAGGCGTCGCCGTCGCCGTCACCCTCGCCTTCACCGCCGCACTTGCCTTCCCCGCAGCTACCCTCGCCGCCACAGCTGCCCTCGGCACCGGCGATCTGCGTGTAGCCGGCATCGACGGCGGCGGCGGCGAACGGGTTGTCTCCGGCATTGGCCAGCTCGACGGCGGACAGGCTGCCGACCAGGGCGGCACCGACGATGGCGGCGACGGGGGTAATGGTCTTCTTGGACATGGGAAGCTCCGCAGGGTGGTTAGCGTTCTTGGGGATCTGAGGACCGGCAGGTTGACCTATGTCAACCAGACCGGTTCGGAAACCGTTTTATCACCAGCGGGGGGAGAAAAGAACCCGACGGATTTTGTCGGATTTGGTGGGCGGTGCCGTTGTCTCGACTTTCCTGCGGCCTGGTTGCCGCATTCATGAATCTCACGCGAGGGCGCGAATCGATACCGCGTCGATGTTTCCAGGACTCGAGTGCCCTTGGGCACGTCTGCTGCGGGCCGCCCGGATGCGCCTTTGTGCTCTAATCCCCATCTAATGCCGTCACACCGACTGAACCTTACAACCGGAGCCCGGATATGTCCGCCGACGCCAGCCATCGCACCGCGCAGATCGAGCGCAACACCAAAGAGACGCAGATCAGCGTCCGTGTCGACCTCGACGGCAGCGGGTGCGCCAGGCTGCGCACCGGCGTGCCGTTCCTGGAGCACATGCTCGATCAGGTCGCCCGCCACGGGCTGATCGACATCGACATCGAGGCCACCGGCGATCTGCATATCGATGCCCACCACACGGTGGAGGATGTCGGCATCACCCTCGGTCAGGCCCTGGCCGCGGCCCTCGGCGACAAGCGCGGCATCCGCCGCTACGGGCATGCCTATGTGCCGCTGGACGAGGCCCTGTCCCGGGTCGTCGTGGACCTGTCCGGCCGGCCCGGCCTGACCTTCGAGTGTGCCTTCACGCGGGGCATGATCGGCAGCTTCGACGTAGACCTGTTCGTGGAGTTCTTCCAAGGGCTGGTCAACCACGCGGCCATGACGCTGCACATCGACAACCTGCGCGGCCAAAATGCCCACCACCAGGCCGAGACCATCTTCAAGGCCTTCGGGCGGGCCCTGCGCATGGCCGTCGAGCCCGACCCGCGCATGGGCGATGCGATGCCGTCGACCAAGGGTGTGCTCTAGGGGCCTAAATCACCCGGAATCGCCGCTGTCGGGCCCCCCGCCATCGACCGCATCCACATACCGGTCCCGCGCCGCCTTCGCCCGCGTGAAGATCTCCAGCAGCTGATCGCCGTCACCGGCGCGGATGCTGTCGGCCAGGGCGGTCATCTCCTCGCCGAAGCGGGCGAGCATGTCGCCGAGGCATTCGTGGTTGGCGATGCAGATGTCGCGCCACATCACCGGGTTGGATGATGCGATGCGGGTGAAGTCGCGGAAGCCGCCGGCGGCATAGCGGAAGATCTCATCGTTCTCCTGCATCCGGGCCAGCGCGTCCACCAGACCGAAGGCGAGCATGTGCGGCAGGTGGCTGGTGGCGGCCAGGACCTCGTCGTGGTGCTCGACGCTCATCTCGGTGACGGTGGCGCCGGTGGCCTCCCACAGGGCGCGGACCCGGGCGGTCGCGGCCGGGCTGGTCTCGGCGGTCGGCGTGAGGATGACGCGGCGGTTGCGGTAGAGTTCCGGGAAGGATGCGGCCACGCCGCTGCGCTCGGTGCCGGCGATCGGATGGCCGCCGACGAACCAGGGAGGCGGCTGGCCGAAGACGGCACGCACGTCGGCGAGCACGCTGCCCTTGACGCTGCCGCCGTCGGTCACCACGGCGCCGTCGGCGAGCTTGCCGTCGATGCGCTCCAAGGTGCCGCGCATCGCGCCCAGGGGCACGGCCAAGAAGACCATGTCGGCACCGTCGACGGCAATGGCCGGGTCATGGGTACAGCCGTCGATCACACCCAGTTCGAAGGCCTGCTCCAGGTTCGCCTTGGAGCGCCCGCAGCCGATCACCTCCTCCACCAGGCCGGCAACCCGCAGCGCCCGCGCCAGCGAGCCGCCGATGAGTCCGACCCCGATGATCGCCAATCGCCGGATCATGACCGCAGCACCTGCTCCAGGGTCTCGAGCAGGCGCGTGTTCTCCTGCTCCAGACCGACACTGACCCGCAGATGATTCGGCAGCCCGTAGTTGCCCACCGGGCGACAGATGACCCCGGCGCGCAGCAGGGCCTGATCCACCGGACCCGCCGGCCGGTCCAGATCCACGGTGACGAAGTTGCCGACGGACGGGATGTGGCCCAAGCCGAGGTCCTTAAGCCCTGCGCTCAGGCGCGCCATCTCGCTGCGGTTATGGGCCACCGAGCGGGCGATATGCGCGTCATCGGCCAACGCCGCCTCGGCCGCGGCCTGGGCCGGGGTATTGACGTTGAACGGCTGGCGCACCCGGTTCAGCAGGTCCGCCAGGTCCGGGTGACTGAGCCCGTAGCCCACCCGCAACGACGCCAGCCCGTGGACCTTGGCGAAGGTCCGGGTCACGACCAGGTTCGGAAAATCCGCCAGCCAGGCGACGCCGTCCGGGTAGTCCGGCTCATCCACGTAGTCGGTGTAGGCCTCGTCGAGGACGCAGATGCAGGTCTGCGGGAGCGCGGCAATGAATGCCCGCAGCGGCGCCGCCGGCAACCAGGTGCCGGTGGGATTGTTCGGATTGGCGATCCAGACCACGCGCGTCTGCGGCCCCACCAGCTCGGCCATCGCATCCAGCGCGTGGCCGAAGTCGCGCGCCTTGGCCACCCGCGCTGTCGCCCCGACCGCCTGGGTGGCGATGGGATAGACGGCGAAGGCGTGCTCGGAGAAGACCGACTCCCGGCCGGGGCCGAGGAAGGCGCGGGCGATCATATCCAGCACGTCGTTGGAGCCGTTGCCGATGGTGACCTGATCCGCATCCAGGCCGTGATACTCGGCGATCGCCCGGCGCAGCGCAAAGCCGCCGCCGTCGGGATAACGCTCCAGCTCCGCCGCGGCCGCCAGATAGGCGGCCCGCGCCAGCGGCCCGGGGCCCAGGGGATTCTCATTCGAGGCCAGCTTCACCGAATCGCGGATGCCGAGCTCACGCTCCAGCTCCGAGACCGGTTTGCCCGGCACATAGGGTGACAGCCCGGCGATCTGCGCCGCAGCGATAGCGAGGTAAGGGTTGTGCTTGGTGCCCATAGGTCAAGGTTCAGAAACAAGTGGTGCAGACGCAACCACGAAACGGCCAATCAAAAGGTTCAGCGAGCGGGCGTCTGCGCCACTTGTTTCTGAACCGATCCTAGGTGTCGATCCGACATGATTCGACGCCGCCGTTGTCAACACCGCGGCGCCATCGTCGGGAGATCGGGACGCGCATGCTCGACGCGGACATCGGCCCCCGGCGGCTGACCGTCTGCAAGCGCGCCCGCATCGATCGACGCCCACCCGAGCCGGGGGCGAAAGGGCCAGCCGCTCGATGCCGTCGGGCCGCTGGGACAAACCGCGAGCCTAAGCGAGGCGTTCACGGCGGTCAAGCAAGGCGAAGCCCTCTAGGTCAATGTAGGTGTGACATTCCCCCCTGACCGATTTAATGTAGGGAGGAGGAGCAACGCCCATAACTGACGACCTGAATCAGGGCACTGGCGCGGCGCTGAGACTGACGCGGGCCATCGGCGAGGCCAAGCCGGACAGGCCGAATCTGGTGTTTGCCGCCGCACGTTTCGTCTCGACGCGCATCCTGAACGACGAACACCTGAACCTGGACTTCGCCCCGCTGCCGTTCGCGTTGTACCGTGTCGAACGCACCTGACGTCCAAATTCTGTCGAGGTCTCCATGCCCGCAATCACGATCCAAGCCCACTACGATGGCCGCAGCATCCATCTGGAAGAGCCCGTCTTGCTTGCGCCAAACGCCCGTCTGTTGGTGACCCTGCTGGAACCCACCGACGATACCCGAGCGGATTGGGCAAGCCTCGCCGCCGACGGGCTTGCCCGTGCCTTCGGTGACGACGAGTCGGAGTGTGGCCCGGACGACCTACAGCACCGATGAAAGACGGTGACCTGGCCGACCGCTTCCACTACGACGTCCTCAACCTTCAGCTCCTGGACCTGCTGACCATTGCCCGATCACGCCGGCACATCAAGAGCCTGTTCCAACCTGGCGGCACCGTGCTGAGCAACGACAGCTTCCGGGGAATCGACGACTTCGAGGTCGTTGCGTACCTGATCGTCCTGCCGGACCTCCAGTCGTGACCGGCATCGCGTTCAGCAGCCTGTGCTACGAGGGGGCGCAAAGCCAGGTCGACTGGCGGGGGTTACAGCCGAAGGCTGACGATGCATTCGATGCCTTTCTGTGCAGCGAAGTCGAAGCACGACTTCACGACAGCGAAGGCGCGGACGACTTCGAGGCCCATCTGCGGGGCCTGGCCAACACGGGTTTCAAGCGCGAGAGCCTAGGTGCCATTCTCGCCGCCGAGTTGCCGGAGGAGCGGGACTGGGCGATCGGTGAAGCCATGGCCGAAGCCCACCTACAGCAGGCGCATCATGTCGTCTGGCCATGGAACATGGAGCGGGACAAGCGTACCCCGAAGGCAAGCCTACCAGGCGCCGATCTGGTCGGATTCCAAGTGGAAGGAGACGTGGTCCGTTTGGCCCTGGGAGAGGTCAAGACATCAAGCGACAAGAACACCCCGCCCAATGTCATGAGCGGACGAGGTGGCATGAAACACCAGGTCGACGAGCTTGCACACAACCTGACGCTCATTGGGCAATTGCTGAAATGGCTCCGGCCAAGGTGCCGCGGCACGGAACACGAAGCATCGTTTGACTCGGCGGTCGGGTTGCTGCTGGAGTCGGAGAATCGAGCGGTCGCGCTCTTTGGCGTCCTGATTCGTGACATCCAGCCGGACGAGCTTGATCTAAGCGCGCGCGCCAAGGCGCTGGCCAACTCCCTACAAGATCCAGCCCGCTGCCAACTGATCGCGCTCTACTTGCCGTGCTCCGTTGCTGACTTGCCGACGCGCTTGTCGGGGCACAAACCATGAGCGGGCGGTTACTCGATCTGATTGCCTCGACCAGAGCGGATGCCTTGTGCCAGGCCAGTCGGGCTCAGATTCATCGCGAACTGCTCAAGCAGCCGCTCAACGAACACGCGCAGCTCATGGCACGAGCCGCTGAAGCGTTGGAGCTTGTGGTTCTCGATCTGCTGTTGGCCACGGACAAGGACAACGAAGCAGCCCAACGGAATCTTCGTCTGTGTGCTGCCGACGCCTTCCGGTTGATGCGGGCAATGCCCAGACCGACAGATCGGGTGGAGGCAGCGGCGTTTCTGCTGCGCGCCGGCGCGCTCGCCGTGTTGGGCGACAAGGGCGCGGACGCCGCCCGTTGGCTCAGCGAGGAGCCGTGGCCGGAGCTTGCGCCGGAAACCGCCGATTGGCGCACCCAGACCTGGTCGACCATCTTGGACGTCTGGCTTTGTCTGATTCGCAAGCAGGGATGGACAGATCGGGATGCGGTGCTCGACGGCGTGGCCCGACTACGTGACGCCCAGGCCGAGTTCGAGCAGCAGTATCTCGAAGGCCAAGATCCCGCAACGGCCAAGGCCGCCGCGCTGGAGCTGATCGGCCTGTATCACCTGGCCAAGGCCGCTGAGATCCTTGCCCTGTACATCACCGACGGCGTGGTCGACGGCAAGTATCAGATCCAACAGCTGCTGGAGACCCACTTCGACCGGGTCCTCACGATCTGTCAGCATGCCCAGATGCTGGACCTGGAACCGCTCAGCCGGCTCCTGGCCGCGTCAGCCGTGCAAATGATTCATTGTTGATTTGAGATTGATGATTGTTGATTCTTAGGAGAAAGAGCCGTGACGTAATCTACAATCAGCGATCTACAATCATCAATGTTCGCCTTTCCGGAGACCTCCCGGCTCGGTAAGCGGATCTTCAAAAAATTGTTCGAGGAGAACGTGGCGCTGACCGTCACGGATCGGAAGGCCCTGCGCGACGACCTAGACGTCCTGATCTGGGCCTATACACTGAAACCTAGTACGGTCCCGATTCAGCCCTACCGCGACAGCGAACGAGACTACCTCGAAATCGCCGTGCTCGAAGCCGACCTGAAATCGCCCAAGCGCGTTGCCCGCTTGGCCCAAACCACCCACCGAGCCATCTCTTACCCGGTGACCCTCCTCTTCAATCACCAATCAAAAATCAGCAATCATCAATACCAGGTGAGCTTGGCGCACAA
Organism: uncultured Gammaproteobacteria bacterium; assembly: GCA_942491465.1. GTDB lineage: Bacteria > Pseudomonadota > Gammaproteobacteria > Chromatiales > Chromatiaceae > CALOBA01. The sequence continues at coordinate 229,070 of CALOBA010000071.1, read as the reverse complement.
GCGATTCAGTCCGGCCGAAAAGGGCGCAGTCGTTGCGGATGATTTCCTGTTCACGGACTGGATATCTCCCACCGCCCCCTCACCACCGCAACAGGCATTCCTCGCCAGCCTGCGTTTTGCGGATCTGCCCCAGACCCACTTTTACGCCCTCTACTCGGCCTTGGCGGACCGACGGGTGGCCCTCGCCTGTGCCGACCTCAGCGGCGCTTATCGGCTGGCAACCGCGCTGGAGCAGCGCGGCCAGCGCAGACCGCGCCTGACGGAATGCCGTGCGCTGGAGGCGCGCATCCACGCGCTTAGGCGTAAGATTCGAAAAGAAACCCAGTTCAACCGACAGGTCGAGTTGAACACACAGATCAAACAACTGGAGCGGGAGTTGCGCGGCAAAGCCGCGCATTTATGATTGCAGATTTGAGATTGCGGATTTAAGACCCGCAACCAACTGCCCGCAACCAATCAACAATCATCAATCTTCAATCAAAAATGAAAAAGCTTGACCCCAAGACCGACGGCGCATCCAAGGACATCACCGCTGAGAACATCGAGGCCCTAAAGCGCCTGTTTCCCGAGTGCGTCACCGAGGGCAAGGTGGACTTCGATGTGCTCCGCGAGCTGCTGGGCGACGAGATCGACCACCGGCCCGAGCGCTACAGCTTCACCTGGAACGGCAAGAGCCTGGCTCGGCGGATTGCGCAGATGCCTTCGACTGGGACGCTACGGCCGTGTCCGGAAGAGTCGGTCAACTGGGATACGACCCAAAATATCTTCATTGAGGGGGATAACCTGGAGGTGCTGAAGCTCCTGCAAAAGAGTTATCACAAGCGGGTGAAGATGATCTATATCGATCCGCCTTATAATACTGGGAATGAGTTTATTTATCCGGACAAGTATCAGGACAACCTGGAGACGTATCTGCGATATACCGGGCAAAAAGATCAGGCAGGATTGAAGCTTTCGGCAAATACTGAGACTTCTGGTCGGCATCATACGAATTGGCTGAATATGATGTGGCCCCGGCTCAAGCTTGCGCGCAATCTTCTCCGTGATGACGGGGTTATATTCATTTCGATTGATGATACAGAGGCTGCAAACTTGATTCAAGTTTGTAACGAAATATTTGGAGAAGAGAATCATATTGCCACGATTGTCTGGCAAAAGCGTTACGTATCGAATGTTACGGCGAAGTGGCTATCGGACATGCATGACTTCATTTTGTTGTATGCCCGAGATCGAGAATCTGTGTCCGTTGCTTCTTGGGAAAGAAACGAAGAGCAACTGGCGGCCTACAAGAACCCTGACAATGATGAACGTGGTCCTTGGCGTGCACAAGATCTATCAGCAAGCAAGCCATACAGCGCCGGGCTTTTTTCGATTTCCGGCCCAACGGGGAAAAAATTCTCTCCTCCTCCGAATCGCTATTGGCGCTGCAACGAAGATCAGTTCGAGCGTTGGAGCAGAGACAACAGAATTTGGTGGGGGGTTAATCGTGATGCGCGCCCCATGCTCAAGTCCTTCTTAAGCGAGTCGGATAGAGGGATCAAGCCTCATACATGGTGGGACTACTCTTTCGCCGGACACAATAAAGAGGCTACTCTGGAGCTCAAGAAGGTATTCGACGGGGATGCGCCATTCGACACACCCAAGCCAACCAAGCTAATGGGAAGGATGCTGGACCTGGTTTGTCAAGATGGCGATCTCGTACTCGATTTTTTCGCAGGTTCCGCTCCTCTCGCAGAGGCTGCGCTTCGCCGAACGGCCCAAGGCCATCCGCTTAAATTTATAATGGTGCAACTCCCGGAAATAACAGAGCGCGAAGATTTCAATACGATAGCAGATATTGCAAAGAGTCGTATCCGCCGAGTAATCCAAGACGCCTCGGTACAAGTTGAACTAAACGGTACGGAATCCATTTCCAGCGACGATGGCGCTTACAGTTTAGGATGTCGCATGTTCAATCTAGATTCGAGTAATCTATCGGCTTGGGAAGCCGAGTTTGATGCTTTGGAATCTTCGTTGCTCGATGCCATCCAAAACACAAAACCGGACCGATCAGAGTTAGATGTTCTCTACGAGCTTATTCTCAAATACGGCTTGGATCTCACCGTTCCGGTTGACGAACGATTGATCAACGAAAAGACCGTCTACGTCGTCGGCGCCGGAGCGCTGATCGTCTGCCTAGCGGACGGCATCACCCTGGACCTGGTCGAGGGTATCGCCGCACTGAAGGCGGAGCTCGAGCCCGAGATCATGCGCGTCGTCTTCAAGGACGCCGGCTTCCCGGACGACGTGGTCAAGACCAACACGGTCCAGATCCTGCGCCAAGCCGGGGTCGATGACGTTAAGTCATTGTAGATTGATGATTTTTGATTGAAGATTTGTCCACCAATCACCAATCACCAATCACCAATCACCAATGTCAGACATTGCCTCCGCACGCGGCGAGATCCTGTTCTACCAGACCGACGACGGTCGCACCCGCATCGAGTGCCGATTCGTGGAGGACAGCATCTGGTTGAGCCAGCTTTCGATGGTGGAGTTGTTCCAAACATCCAAGCAAAACATCAGCTTGCATCTAAAAAACATTTTCGAGGAAGGAGAGCTGCCCCCCGACCGAGTTGTCAAGGAATACTTGACAACTGCCGCTGACGGCAAGGGGTACAGGGTCAAGCACTACAACCTGGACGCCGTGATCGCGGTGGGCTACCGCGTGCGAAGCCGCAGAGGCACCCATTTTCGGCAGTGGGCGACGACGACGCTCCGCGAGTACCTGATTAAGGGCTTCGTGATGGACGACGAGCGTTTGAAGAACCCGCCGGTGAGCGGTGCGTCCGTCGTCCCGGATTACTTCGACGAGCTGCTGGAACGGATCCGGGACAGAGTCATTGATGAATTGGGATTGATGATTGATGATTGGAGATCGTTGATTGTAAGAGCGACCAATCTGCAATCATCAATCACAAATCTAAAATGCTAGATTCTGCCCAGCTCAAAGCCAGAACCAAGCAGTTCGCGTTACGCATCATGCGCGTCGTAGACGCGTTGCCGAAAACGACGTCCGGGCGGGCAATCGGTAACCAGCTTGTGCGTGCTGGCACGGCCGTCGGTGCGAACTACAGAGCTGCGTGTCGCGGACGCTCAAGGGCGGAATTTGTCGCGAAGCTCGGCATCGTTATCGAAGAAGCCGACGAATGCGGCTACTGGTTGGAGTTGATCATGGAGGCTGACTTGCTGCCGAGAGCCAAAATTGAGCCTCTACACAAGGAGGCAAACGAGCTGGCCGCGATCTTCGTCGCCTCGGTTCGAACCGCCAAGGGGAAGAATTGAAGATTTTAGATTGTAGCTTGATGATTTCGGGCGGAACCTCAGCAATCAGCAATCAGCAATCAGCAATCAGCAATCAGCAATCAGCAATCAGCAATCAGCAATCAGCAATCAGCAATCAGCAATGAAAATCCAATTCTCCGCGGACCTCGACTACCAGACCGAGGCCATCGGCTCGATCGTCGATGTGTTCAAGGGCCAGGAGACCTGCCAGACGAACTTCACGGTCGCGGCGCTGGGCGATGACCCGCAGATGAGCCTCGCCTTCGAGGGAGAATCCAGCGATCTCGGCGTCGGCAACCGGCTGCGGCTGCTCGAAGAAGACATCCTGAAGAACGTCCGCGCGGTGCAGCTGCGCAACGGGCTCGCCCAATCCGCGGGGCTCGACGGCATGAACTTCACCGTCGAGATGGAGACGGGCACCGGCAAGACCTACGTGTACCTGCGCACCGTCTTCGAACTCCACCGGGCCTACGGCTTCAACAAGTTCATCATCGTCGTGCCGTCGGTGGCCATCAAGGAGGGGGTCTACAAGTCGCTCCAGATCACCGAGGAGCACTTCCGCGGGCTCTACGAGAATGTGCGTTGCGACTACTTCGTCTACGACTCGCAGAAGCTCGGGCAGGTCCGCAATTTCGCGACCAACGACAGTATCCAGGTCATGGTCATCAACATCGATGCCTTCCGCAAGAGCTTCACGGACCCGTCCAAGGAGGACAAGGCGAACATCATCCATCGCCCCCACGACCGGATGACCGGGAATCGCCCCATCGAGTTCATCCAGGCCACCAACCCGGTGGTCATCATCGACGAGCCCCAGAGCGTCGACACCACGGCGAAGAGCCGGCAGGCCATCGCTTCGCTGAACCCGCTGTGTACGCTGCGTTACTCGGCGACCCATGTGGACAAGCACCACATGCTGTACCGCTTGGATTCGGTGGATGCCTACGAGCGCAAACTGGTGAAGCAGATCGAGGTCTCTGGCATCGAGGTGGAGGACGGTTTCAACCGGGCCTACGTCAAGCTGCTGGCGGTGGACAACCGCCACGGCGGCGTGCGTGCCCGCATTGGGCTGGATGTGCTGAAGAAGGGCGGTGCGGTCGCGCGTACGGCCAAGTGGGTGCGCAGTGGCGACGACCTGTTGGACCTCTCCGGCGGTCGCTCGGTCTACGATGGCTACATCATCGAGGAGATCTATTGCGGCGAGGGCAACGAGACCATCAGCTTCACCAGCAAGCCGGACATCGTCCGTCTGAACGAGTCCATCGGCCAGGTGGACGCTGACCACTACAAGCGTTTGCAGATCAGGAAGACCGTGCAGGCGCATCTGCAGAAGGAGCTGCTGCTGCACCCAAAGGGCATCAAGGTGTTGAGCCTGTTCTTCATTGATCGGGTGGCGAACTATCGCGAGTACGACGAAGCGGGCCATGCGCAGCCGGGCAAGTACGCACGCTGGTTCGAAGCGGAGTATGCGGCCGAGCTCAAGAAGCCGAAGTACGACAGCCTGTTCGCGGAGATCGACCGGGAGACGGCGGTGGACGGTGTCCACGGCGGGTACTTCGCGTCCGATAAGAAGAAGGTGGCGGGCCGTAGTGTGGAGATGTTCAAGGAGTCCCGCGGCGAGGGCAAGACTGCCGCGGACGAAGACGCCTATGCGCTCATCATGCGCGACAAGGAACGGCTGCTGAGCCTCGATTCCAAGCTCAAGTTCATCTTCTCCCACTCGGCCCTGCGTGAGGGCTGGGACAACCCGAACGTGTTCCAGATCTGCACCCTAAACGAGACGGGCTCGGTGATGAAGAAGCGCCAGGAGATCGGGCGCGGACTGCGCATCGCCGTGAACCAGGCGGGCGAGCGGGTTCATGGGTTCGAGGTCAATCGGCTCACGGTCATGGCCAACGAGTCCTACCATCGTTTCGCCGAGCAGCTCCAGCAGGAGATCGAGGAGGAGACCGGTATCCGGTTCGGCATCGTAGAGAAACACCTGTTCGCGAACATCCCGGTCGCCGACGAGCAGGGCCAAACCGCGCACCTGGGGATGGACGCTTCTCGGGCGCTCTGGAATCACCTGTTCGACCAGGGCTACGTCGACAAGGAGGGCAACGTCCAGGATGCCCTGAAGACCGCGCTGAAGCAGAACGCCGTTGACCTGCCGGACGCATACCAGGCGCATGCGGAACAGATTCAGGCCGTACTGCGCAAGGTGGCGGGCAATCTGAACATCCAAAACGCGGACGACCGCAAGCCGGTCAGGCTGAACAAGGCCGTGTTCCTCGGGGAAGATTTCAAGCAGCTGTGGGAGCGGATCAAGTACCGCACCACCTTCCATGTGGACTTCGACGCCGAGCAACTTATCGAGACCTGTGCGGAGGAGATCCGCGACAACCTGAAGGTCGGCAAGGCGCGCTTCGTGACCCGCACCGCCCGGATCGACATCGACCGCGGCGGCGTGGCGGCCCAAGAGGTGCAGGAGTCGGTGGCGGTGTTCGATGGCCGGGATTTTCCGTTGCCGGACGTCGTCAGCTACCTACAGAACGAGACCAACCTGACCCGGCGCTCCATCGTCGAGATCATGCTCCGCAGTGGTCGCCTTACGGACTTCAAGAACAACCCGCAGAAGTACATCGAGCAGGTCGCGGGCATCATCAAGCGCCAGATGCGCCTGTTCATCGTCGACGGCATCAAGTACCGCCGCATCGGCGATCAGGACTGCTACGCCCAGGAGTTGTTCGAACAGAACGAGCTGTTCGGCTACCTCAGCAAGAACATGATCCCGAGCGCCAAGTCGGTCTACGACCACGTGGTCTACGATTCGGATGTGGAGCAGGAATTCGCCAAGTCCTTCGAGCAGAGCGACAACGTCAAAGTCTTCGCCAAGCTCCCCGGCTGGTTCAAGATCGACACGCCCCTGGGTAGCTACAACCCGGACTGGGCCGTGCTGGCGGAGATGGACGGCCAACAGCGCCTGTTCTTCGTGGTCGAGTCGAAAGGCAGCCTGTTCAGCGACGCCCTGCGTCCCATCGAGCAGGCCAAGATCGACTGCGGTAAGGCCCACTTCGAGGCCCTCGGGACGGATGTCGGGTTTGCGGTCGCCAACAACTACGCCGCGTTCAGTGGCGAGCTGACCTGACCCGAAACTCGATGGTGAGGCAAAGAAAAAGGCCCAGACGGTAAACCGAAAAAGGCGAAAAAGGGGCCACGAAAAAGGGCCCGAAAAAGGGGCCAGGATGGGTAGAGCGAAGGGAAACCATCAATCAGCGACTTAGATGCGACGCCGGATGGGCTTCGCTGCGCTCTACCCATCCTACAGCGAATACTTGCGCGGTCTCAGAGCTTGAGGACCAGAACGAAACACAAGACGCGGCTGCCGAACCGCATGATCCCTCCCCGTTCATAAGGCTGCGTCGCTTGGAACGCGGGATCGGATCAATTCCTCAGTTCGGTCAGGCCAACGGCTAGGCAGAAGCGACGCATTGCAGATCCACAACAGCAGTCGATCGTGCCAGGGATAGGGCGGCTGCTGCGCCAACTGGTCGCTCCAGCTGGGCCGTTGCTCGCTGGTCAGGAAATCCTTAATGCAGTAGGCGATCTGGGTGTTCTGCCCTGAATGGGTCGGCGGAAAGATGCCCAGAGCCCAGCGTCTCTTGCGCTGTGGCTGGCGGTAGCGTCGAAGCCGCAGAATCAACGCGCCATAGTTGAAGCGCTCGGGATGCCGCATGTTTCCAGCGGATCGATGGACGTGGCGCAACGTGTAAACTTCAAGCCCCGTGCATCCTCGGCAACCGGGGTCAAGAAGAAACGCCCCCAAGACCAGCTATACGCGACCCGTAACCTGCGATTGAAGCGCACCGGTCGGTAGTAGCGCGGCCAACCAGCGGTCAGCAAACATTAGATGCCGACAGGGTTTAAGCTCCCCTATGGATTAAGAACGTCCCTCCGGAACCAAGATCATTTGCGTACGAAACCTCCCGGACACGACCTCTTCTACGCCGTCAACTAAGAGATTCAACGCATACTCAAACTCCAAGCCAAAAACGCGCGGGATACCTTGACCAACAACGCTCTTACGGTGAACAGATTCCCCGCTAAGCATCGACGTATGCAAAAAGGCCATATAGCTGACATCGCCCATCATTTCGAGCGATTGGCCCGGCGACAGGACCTCCCTGCCCTGTGAAAGCTGCGTTATATCCATTGGCCCATCAGGTACAAACGCCCACTCGTCTTCGTTTCCCATCTCCCAATAACGGCGATTTCGGAAGCCTAGGAAAGCATCACCGATCATCGGGCCGACGACGGCAACATCGTGCTTCGACCTGTTGTAGACCTGCAGACGCAGCCCGTACGCCAACAGGGACGTCTCCGAGGTTATCCCACAGACCATTTTCGGACCCAAAAGCCTAAGCTCCACATCGCTTAAAACCTTGCGGAAATGAATATTTTTCAAATCATTGCAGTCGCTGTTCATTGATTCTCCAAGGAGCACACATGCAGTCAGAGGCAACACCAAGACCACGAACATCCTAAGCCGGCTGAATATCCACATCTGCGGTAATACCGTTCTTGCGAAGCACGGCTCGCACCTCGATTGCCACCCAGTAAAACAGGTAGATCGGGTAGACGGTGTTTCCAAATTGCCCCATCACCGTGCCATTGTCAAAAGCGAACTTACCTGGCTCTGGAGGTACTCGGCTCGAGCTGAGTGTTACCTGAAAGTTTGGAGGTGTAGGGTCGATGTAAGTCATTGATGGCGCGCTGTTGACTGGATGTCTAGTAGTATACTCATCGGGTAATCCGAAAGTATGACCGACCTCATGGATCATCGTCCAGCTCGGATTTGCGCCGTTGATGAAGAACGTCATCGTATCACCGACTACCTTAGACGCGAGTGGCCGGGCCCCGGGAGGATGCCTCGGAGTAGCATCAACCCTTATAGTTATATCCGCGCCCGCAGGGACAAACGAAGCCTCAAAGCGCATCACTAATCGCTGCGTTGGGCAACCAGTTTCGTTGATGACTACGCGATATGAGCTTGCCGCCGCCGTCCAAGCTGTCATGGCGTTACCAATGCTATTCTTAACTAGGCTTTCGTGCAGGCTAGCTGTCCCACCGGCTACGAAGGACAAAGAGAATGACTTCGTGATCTCTACGGTGCCGCCAGTAGCCGTTCGGTTGACGGCGATCTTTTCGCAATCATTCATAAGGACGTAGCGATCAGCGGGGTCGTACCAGTCATAGGTTCCGAAGTAGTATTCGCCGATTGCGCTTCGGGATATCGGACCGGAAGCTGAGCATGCGCAGCACGGCCCTCTGCCTCCCATCGGACCCCTAGGCGGCCCTGCTGGAGGATGAGTAGCCGGTGGAGCGTTGTTCTTGTTGCTCATTTCTTGGCCTCTGCCAATCGCTCCGCCTTGCGCAGTCGCTTTCTGCCGAACTGCAAAAGCTTGGTCATATCCGGCTCCTTGTTTTTGCGGAAGTGCTCGAAGGCCCAGGGATACATCGGGTCATCGCAATATCGAAAGCCGAGGGCGAGAGATAACCCGAGGTGCGCAGCCTTCTGAAACTCGTCGAATCGCCAGGCGGCGGCCTCGTCGGAAACCCGCGCGACGAAGCGCCAAAGAAGCTCCGTATCTCGTTTGCCCAATCGAGCGTCAAGGTCGTGCAGGGTAGCCGAGGTGATCCGCGAAGCGCGCCCGCCATCGTCGGCACAGGGGATCAGCTTGTCCAGTTGGGCACCCAAGATCTGCATGATCTGCTGATCGCTCGCCATCTGCTGCTTCATCTCGTTGAATCTGTGAACGAACTTGTTACCCAGGTTGGACATGCGTGCATCCGTCGGGTCGTTCAGGTCCGGCAGGAAGTCCTGGTACAGCGCGGACTCGTGAAACCAGCCGCCGAGATAGGTCATCATGTAAAGCAAGTACGCGAACTCCTCTTTGTACCGAAAGCCGAACCTTGCACCTTCTTGCACCGCGTGGGTGGAGAGCCTGCCAAGCCTGGCCTGGCCGAAGGGGCGGAAGCGATGTTGATCCAGGCGCAGCAACCAGGCCGATAGCTCCCGCGGCAGGCGTCGGTGCGCCGATGCCTCGAAGATGGCCGTATCGCTTCTCGTGATCGTCAGGCGCCGGGCCCGGGCTACGCGGGCAGCAGCAGACGATGGCACATAGCTTCTAAAAGTGCGCTGGCAGGGGCTTAACGCAATGATGCTATAGACGTCGGGGATATTATTGGCATGTCTGAAGATCAGATTGATCAGCGCCGCATTCGTGCGATTGCCTTCCAGATAGGAAATCGCCACGCTCGGTTCGTAGAAGCGAAAGAAGACAGGCTTTCCGTCATCATCAGCGACCCTTGCGATCTCCCGAAAATGACTGAGATTCCGGGTAAAGGAGTCGCGGGAACGTAGATAAAGTCCAGGCTCCTTATGCCACATGTGGACGGTGGCATGGTCTTCGTGGAAGTTCGGGTTATGGGTGAACAGCGCGCGGGTAAACGAAATGTCTTCATCAAGCTCGACCAGGTATGGTGCGACCTCACCGAGCAGATGGCTTTCCTCACCGGTGAACAGGCAGCCATGCCGGAGCTGTGCGTCGTCGAGGAGCATCGGCAGGTGCTGAACCTTGGCGGCATCGAGAATCGCAAAGGTCTTCATCGGCGGCACGGCCTGTGCTGTCCCATAACGGCGAATCTCGGATTCACTCGGCTCGGGTTGCCCGAACAGGACCTCACGGAGCGCATCGGGCACCGTCCGGCGCGGATGGGCGCCAAGCTGCATGTCCAAAGGTTCGACGCCCGCGATCTCGGTGATTTCCAGATAGGTTTGCGGTTCGTCAGCCGGCCCTGATTCGCCGTCATCCATCATCAGGCGACCAACTGCGACCGGCTGGTTTGGATTCACGCGTTGCGCCAGCTCGGCGGCCTCAGGGTGATTGGGGTGAAAGGTCTGCCAGGAGTCTGCGGTAAGCACCTCCTCGGTTGAGTCGAGCGAAAGGCCGCGGGCCTCCACATGCGGCCGCAGCAGGTCGTCGAAGGTCTGCCAGTCGCGGCAGTAGACGGCGGCCAGTGCCTTTCGGTGCTGCTGCGGCCCGTCGTTTGCGCTGCGAAGGTGGCAGATGCCCAGCCAAGTCTGCTCTATGCCCATCATGACGATCAGATTTTCCGTTGCGACGAAACGGGGTGCGCTGGCAGGACCAAGCGACGGTGGTCCGCCGCACGGTCAGGGGTTGCTGCAACCGCTCAATCCGGTTGCATCATCCGGTTGACGGTCGCGACAGCGCCGCTGCCATAGAGGCGCTCGACGACATCGTCGCGCCTGAGCACGGCTCGGTCGCCCAGCGCTGCGGCGATGGCGATGTGCTCGGGGGCCGATACGATCCGGAGGTTGTCCAGCGCGATGTCGCCGCCGATGGCGGGTGTTGGTACCAGACCGTAGACCTGGTCGAGACCCAAGGGGCCGAGTTGCTTCAGGGCTCGGGCGAACATCGGACCCTTCGCGTCCTTGGCGTCGTGGTGCCTCTGGCTGATGCCATAGAGCAGGCTCTCCGCCCACTTGTTGGCCTGGCCCTTGGTGATGTCTTGGGCGTTGTTGTCTTTGCGAATCCTCATGTAGCCTCCGATCAGCCACAGGGTGATGTCGTTGCCGCAGGTCTCCCCCCAGATCAATAGATGCCCGAACGCCGTCTTCATGATGACGTGATAGCGGTCGCGGGACGCAAGCTCGGTATCCTTGATCCAGGCGCTGAGGGCGGCGCGATAGGGTTCCGGGTTGACGAGCTGAAAGAAGCCGTTGGCGAACACGGAGAATCCATAGCGTTGCCAGTACGCGATGAAGACCTCTGGCAGCTTTTCGCGCAACCTCGCCAAGACGGCGGGGTCGGTCGGTACGAAGGTGGTGGGCTCGCCATGATCTTCTGCCAGACCTTCCAGGTCTTGGGCGATGATCGATGAGGATGCGACGGGGGCGACTCGGCGGGCCATCAGATGATCAGCCTGCGGGCGGCCAGATGTTCGCGATAGCGCACGGCTTGATCCTGAAAGATCTCGTCTCCCGCCAACATGTAGGCCCGAAGCAGCGGGTCGGTTGCCTCCTCGCGGCGATGCAGATCAAGCAGTGTTGCGCCGAGCCCGAACTGAACGAACGCATTCTCGGCACCGCCATCCGCGGCGGCGGCGGATTGGAAGGAGGATACCGCCGGCTCCAATTCGCCCTGTTGGCGTTGTGCGTCGCCGATAGAGGCATGCAGCCACATGGCGGCGGACCATTGCAGCTCGGGCGACGGCAGCAGCTTCAAGGCTTGTCGCCAACAGCTAATTGCTTCAGCCGGGTCGTCATAATCCAACGCGGTATTGCCGGATTCTGCCAACGTCGTGACCTGCTCGAAGATCGCGTCGGGTAGCTCTTCATTCATTGCGGTTCGCGCGCTCCTTCAGGAAAAACTCAAGATATTTCAGTTGCTCGCCTTTGAAGCCGTCCCGACCATAGAGTTGAAACACCTTGGAAAACACTGCATAGGCCTCGTCGGTGAGATCCAACCTGAAGAGCGCATCACCCTCCAGCATCAGCACGAAGAGGTTCTCCCGCTGCGGATCGCCATACACCTTATAGGCTGTGGCAAGCCATCGTTTCGCTGCCGGGACGTCTTCAAGCTCAATATAGATGCGCACCAGCGAGCGAGCCAAGGTCTGGGGATAGTAATCCCACACGGCCTTTTCACCTGGAATCAAGGACCATGCCTGTTCCAGATTGGCCGTAAAGGATGCCTTGTCGCCGGCCTGGTATGCTATCCGGGCCTCTGCGCGCAGGGCCTCTATGCGGTCGCGAATGGCTCGGTCAATTTCCGGTCGTTTGGACATGATGCGCCTTTGCATTAAAGTACGGCGCCCGCACCTGATGCGAGGTTCGGTGGGATAGCCATCCCATGGGGCAGGCAGGCCTAGCTGAGATCATACTTCAGCATGAGATCATAGTCTGTCAGTCGCCCGGCGCGTAGCGCATCAAAGTCCTCCGCTGTCACCTTGGCAGTCTTGATGCCGCCTCCGTGGCTGCCGGACAGGTACTCGAAGATATACTCATGGCCGCGCTGCTCGACAGACCAGGTGGGGCCGGATATTCTCCTCGCTGTTTTCTCCGGAGCGGATGTTTTCGGGGTAATTTTCTTTCCAAATTCGATCACTATTGACCCCCTAGTGGGATTGGCGTGAACGGCACTTCGTCGAAGTCCATGACGGCCTCAGGAACACCGCCGGAAGTATAGCCGCCGGGAAGCCATTCGGCGTTGACTCCTCCTTCGTTTCCTGACGGTATGCGCAGTGCTCGGTAATCTTCCGGGTCGATTTCGAGCGCGATGGTTTGCCCGTCGTTTAAGGAGCCGCTGGGGAGTCCCAGTCTTTGCTCTAGAACGCCAAGATCCCCGTTGGCATCAGCGACGATCTCGTCGAAGTCTGATTTCGGCATCACAAAACCTCCCGGCGGTCCGGCCGTACCATACTGCTCAACAGCCTCCACACTGGTTATGCGAACCGCACCGTCATCGAAACGTGCGAGATGCTCATCTATGTATTCCTGGGACAGGTACGTGCTGGGATCAGGCCGCTGTCCCTTGGGTACGTCCAGGATCTCCCTCACTCTGGCGTCGCGCAAGGGATAGGTTCTTGGTGGAGCCCGCCTGCGCTGGGTGACGGTGTGCGGTTGCGCGTTGCGTGTCCCGCGCCGGGTGATCCGCGTCATGCCGGTGGCGAGGGTATCGCGCAGTCGCCTTTGCAGCTCAACGGCGGCCTCGCGCAGCTTCTGTGGAGCGGCGGCGTGGAATCTGGCCACCTTGCTCAGGCCCTCGTCGAGCAGCCCATTCCAGCCTGTGAGGTTGCCCAGCATCGTCTTGGCTTTCGTCATGTAGTGCACGACACGGGCCATCATGCCGTCAAGCAGATCAAGGGCGGCTTCTAAGTGCTTACCAGTAAGGTCGCGAGCGAAGTCGCGTATCCAGCGATGGGCGTTGCTCCTCCGGAAATGATTGAAGACGGCATAGAGCCCGGACAGATTACCGATCTCCTTGATGACCAGCTTGAGCACGCCCTTGGCCAGCGAGCCAAGCACGGGGATCAGACCGATCAGTGTGATCAACAGCAAGATCCAGTGCATCGGCTCGTCCCATTCCTGCTTCCAGATCAGGCGGTAGAGCACATGTACCAGGTCCTGCACATCGGCCAACTGGTCAATGCCGGGGATCATGGTGAGGATCATGCGGGCGATGATCTGGCTGGTCTTGGGGTCTTCTTCGAAGTCGCCCTTGAGCACGCCCCAGACCCAGTCGGCGGCTTCGCTGATGTTCTTCCACAGCCCTTCCCAGAACCCGGGCTCGGGCTCTTCGAGTGGGCGCTCGGCCTCGGGGTCGACGTAGGGCTCGCCCTCGGGGTCGTCGTGGAAGTAGAACTCGACTTGCCGGTGCTCGTCCGGGAGTTGGACTCGGGCCTCGCCGTTGTCGTCGGTCTTGCCCTCGGCGAGGATCTCGCCGGTGGCGGTGCCGTCTTCCGTCGGGGTCTGTATGACGTAGTTGGCGCCGGGCACGCCGGTGCCGTCCGCGTACTCGTAGCGTATGTAGATCTCGTTCGGCGGACAGCTAGCGCAGGTTTGGTCGATGGGGCCGGCGCCTTGGGCGGCTGCGGCATCGCTTGCGGCAACGACGGCGTTGGGGTCCTGGGGGCCGGCCATCAGGCGGATGCCTCCTTGTAGAGTGCGGTGATGGCATCGGCCAGCGCCGCAGGCTTGGTTTGCTCGGACAGTGCTGATTGCAGCCGCGGTAGCTGGGGGTCGTCTAGCCAGTCGGGGCCGTGCACCAGGGCGCAAGCGACGTAGGTGAGTCGGCGCGCCGGTGTTTGACTCCTTGCCTGCCGCGATGCGCGTAGACGCAGCCCGTCGATCAGGCGCTGGTTGTCGGCAGCATCGAGCAGTCGCCAGTGGCCGGCAAGGATGTGATGCAGGGTAACGAGGTCGGCGTCATCACCATGTCGTACGTGCTCGGCCAGGCGCGCGCCGAACTGCTCCAAGCCGTCATCTTCCCAGAGCTTACCGAGCCAATGACGGGTGACCCGCACCATGGGCTCGGCGCGACGGGTGACGGGAAGCTCGGCATTGCCGAGGGTGGCGGCGACCCAAGCGCGGAAGCGCGGATCCTGCCGATAACCATGCCCAAGGGCGGCAGCGACGATGCACAGGCGCAGCACATCGGCCTTGCCCTTGATGCCATAGGCGGTGCCGGCCCAGTCGGTAACCCGACGAACCAGCCCAACCAGCCGCCGCGGATCGGCGCCCATGGCGTCGTAGTACGCGGCGAAGCTCTGGTGCAGGTTGCAGGCGGCGTCGCGGTACCAAGTCTCGGCCGCGTAGTGCCCAAAGGCGCGCAACTGGTCCTTTGTCAGCGTCGTCATTGGTCTTGCTCCGGAGTGGGCGCGCGGTGGCGCATACCGATCAGCTCGACGCGACCATCGGCGTGGGGCACGATCCAGTGTACGACTTCGGCCAACTGCCCCGCGATCAGCTCACGGCGCTGCTCCTGGAGCAGGGCACGGGTCCAGTTCGGCTCCCAGAATCGCAGGATATAGCGCTTGGCGTCTTCGTCCTGGACGCACATCAGCGCGCGCAGCTTCGGCCACAGGGCGTCGAGCGGGCAGCGCGAGCGCAGATAGATGCCGGGCTCGGCGTCCCAGAGTGTCCAGTGCGTCTCGCCGCGGGTGAACAGGTTGCGGGTAAAGCTGCTGTCCGTCGTCAGCGCCACCAGCCAGGGGCCGGCTTGCTTGAGGCGTTGGTCGGCGTCGTGCGCGAGCAGGCAGCGATGGGCGAGCCCGGATGTCTCCAGACGCTCGGGCAGGGCCTGGACCTTGGCCGCATCCAAGACCGCGTAGCTGTGCATCGGCGCAAGGCGCGACGGGTCATGATCCACTGCCGCCAGCTCGTCCTGGCTCGCAGCCGGCTGTCCGAACAACGCCTCGCGCAGCGCATCGGGCACGCACTTTGGCGGGTGGATGCCGAATTGGGCGTCCAGCGGCACGATGCCGGTACGGGTCTCGACATGCCATCGGCTGGGTCGCGCATCCGGGTGTTTGTGCTGATCGCGCATGGCGCTGCATCCGTGTTTGGTGTTGGTGGCGTCGGCTGGTGATTGCGGGGGCGGGGGCCGATCGCGGTCTAGGGCTTCACCCGATGGTTCGGCGAGCCGCTGACGATCTTGCCGGAGTAACGCCCGCAGCGGGTGGCCGAGCCCAGATAGGCGATGGGCTTGCCGTCGTCGCTGGCCTGGCTGGAGCCCTGGACGATGACCGCGCCGCAGGCGCATTTGTCGCCGATGCGCGCCACCGGACGACCATCGACGATGGCGATGCCGCCGGAGACGATGACGTTCGGCGGGTGCTTGGGATTGGAGCAGATGTGCTTGTCTCCAATGCGGGCAACGGGGCGCATGGTCTATTCCTCCGGGTCGTTCTGGGGGCATTCCTCGGCCAGCGGCAGGCGTCGTTGGCGGCCGGCTGTAGGGTTGGGACCTGCGCCGAGCCGGTGCCGCCCATGGTCACGCGACCCTTGAGGTCGATCTTGGGTGCTTCCAGGCGGATGCCTTTGGCGTCGATGATGATCTTGCCGCCGGGGCCGGCGATCTCGAAGCGCTCGCCGGCCATGAGCCGGTGCACGGTGCCGGTGTTGGTGGTGATGGTGGTGCCGACGTCGAGGCGCAGCTTGCCGTTGATCTGGCCCTCGTAGTTGCGCCCGATGGTCTCCAGGTGATCGGCGTAGATGTCCTGCTTGAGGATGTTGCCCACCGCCTCCAGGCGATCCTTGCCGTAGCGCTCGTGCTGGTTGCGTCCCACCCGATAGAACATGTCGTTGCCAATGTCCTCGGAGTGATCGTTGCCGACGCTGATGTGCTTGTCGTGGCCGATGCTCTCGGATTGGTCGTTGCCGACGCTCTTGCTGCGATCGTGGCCGATCTGATGGCTCTCATCGTTCTCGATGACGGTGTTGTGGTCCTTCTGCGCGTGCATGAAGACCTCTTCCTCGCCGGCCTCGTCCTCAAAGCGCAGCTCGTTGAATCCCGTCCCCTTGTGGGTCTGGGACTTGATGGTCATGCGGGTCTTGTGCTCGGGCAGCCGATAGGGCGGGCGGTTGGTGCCGTGGTAGGTGCGCCCGATGATGATCGGCTGGTCGGGGTCGCCTTCGAGGTATTCGACGATGACCTCCTGGCCGATGCGCGGGATGGCCATGTGGCCCCAGGTGCCGCCGGCCCAGTTCTGGGCGACGCGAATCCAGCACGAGGAGGTCTCGTCCTGGCGGCCGTGGCGGTCCCAGGGGAACCAGACCTTTACGCGGCCGTGCTCGTCGCAATAGATCTCCTCGTCCGCGGGACCGGTGACGATGGCGATCTGCGCGCCGTCGATGCGCGGGCGCGGGTTGGGGTTGACCGGTTTGTAGTCGAGATGCGCCGGCTGGGTGGCGAATGCGGCGTGGTAGGTGGTGGCTCCGTCGGCGGAGGCCTGTTCCTCCAGCGCCGCGGGCTGGCGCCCTGTGTGCCGCACCCGCAGCAGGCGGTGGCGGTCGTTGGCGGCGACGTCGGGGTGCTCGTGCAGCGTGAAGATGAAGCCGGCGGCAAGATGGATGCTGTTGCTCTCACCCTCGCCGGTGGTGGCGTCAAGGCGATGGGCGGCAAGGGCGTGCCGGTTGAACGGCTTGCCGGCGGCGGCCTCCTTGTGGCGACCGGGGTATTGATAGAGTTGGTAGGTGGCCTTGGCGCCGTTGGCGACTTGTTGATCGGTCAAGTGCTGCTGGTTGTAGGCCGGGCGTTTGAAGCAGTAGTCGCGGGCCATGCGCTCGGTGGCGCGCAGACGCTCGGTCTGATCGAAGCGGCTGACCCAAAAGCCGGTGGCGGTGCCGCCGGGGGTGGCGTTGAATGCGATGTCCGGGGCCGCCGCGAGCAGCGGGCTGGCGAGGCGGTCGTCGGCCACCACCAGGGTGTGGCCCTCGGCGCTGTGCTCGAACCAGAAGAACATGCCTTCCTCGGCCCAGAGCCGGCGCAGGAAGTCGTAGCTCGACTCCTGGTAGCAGGTGCAATACTCGCGTTCGATGTGCGGCTGTTGCAGGCGCCACTGGACCTCATCGATGCCCTGCTCGGCGAGGATGACCTTGGAGATGTCCGGCACGCTCTGCTGCTGGAAGATGCGGCTGTCGCTGTGATAACGCAGCCGGTGCAGCGCCGGGGCAAGCAGTACGCGGTAGTAGGTGCGGTCGAAGCCGCTACCGCGGCGCTCGATCTCGGCGATCACGCCGTGGATGTAGCGCGGTTCGGCGTGGGCGTGAAGGATGAACAGCTTGGCCGGGGTGTCGAGCAGCGCGTGCAGGTCGAGGTCGAAATGCTCTGATACCAGCTCGATGGTGAGCGCGTAGCACTCGAACAGCGCCTCTTCGCCCTCGAACCCCAGCACACGGAATACCTCCGGCGCAGCCTCGGCTTCGAAGGCGAATTTGAGATTGGTACCGGTGTCGAAGACCACCGTTTCATAGCTGCCGCCGGAGACGGTCTCTGTGTCCGCGGGCATAGTTGTCGAACCCCCTTTTCCTGCCATCTATGTTGCTGCGCCAAGGTACGGCGATCTTCAATGCAAGCGAGCATCCGTCAGAGCGTCACCGGACTAGGCGTTGATACCGTCAACGCTGGACAGACCGTGACTCATTAGACGCGTACTCTGTGAGGATAACGCGCATTCTGGGGGATATGCAAAGACCTTTGTCTACCGCGTGCCATACCATTACCCATATCCCACCCCGACGCTGCGCTGCGCCTCCAGCGCCAGCACGAAATCGGGGATACGTTGTAGGCCGATCCAAAGTGTTTTCGGTCCCGGGAAGCCGTCGCATTTGCGGTTGAGAAAGCCGCCGAGGGTGGCGACCATGCGCACCATAGCATCGAGCGAAGGTGGCTGCTCGGGTGGGGGCTTGCGCTGGGTGACCAGATAGACGGCCTGCCACTCCTCATCGGCGAACACGGTGTCGCAGGGCATCTCCGGACACTCGCGCCCGAGCATGGTGAGGAACAACACCCGCCAGGCGATGATCATGTAGAAGGCCAGGGCGGGTTCGAGGCGCTCGCGTGTCTCCAGTTGCAGCTGCTCGATACGGCAGCCGCTCTTGAGGACCTTGAAGTAGACCTCGATCTGCCAGCGACAAAGAGACCAAGAGCGCTTTTCGATGGCCTGTTCGGGGGTTTCGACCGGGAGGTTGGTCAGCAGCAGCCAGTCAAGCGGGTCCTCATCGGCGGGCGGATTCGGCTCGGTGGCGAGCACGGCGGTAACGGTCACCGGGGCGAGGATGCGATCAGGGCGCGCGGGCGGCTCCAGGGTCACGCGCACGACCTTGATGTGTTGGTGGACGGTGCGCGCCTTGCGGCCTTTGGCGCCGGGGCGCTCGAAGCTGATCTCGGTGAGCACGTCCGCCGCGTCGATGACCTCGCGCAGCTTGCGTCCGTCGCCGAGCAGCCGATCCTGCTGGTTCACGCGCACCAGCCAGTCGGCCCCGTACTCGGGACAGGGCGCCTCGACGAACAGATCGTAGATGTCGCCTTCGCGGTCGGCGATGTAGGTGAGGCGGGTATCGCTCAACCGCTCGGCGAGCGCGTTGACGTGGGCAAAGCCGTCGACCCAACGTACGCTTTCCTTCTCTTCGAGCGAGCGGTTGGGGTCCTTGTCTTGGCCAAGGCTGCCGGGCTCGCGTGCCCAGCTGTAGAGGTCGAGCAGCCCCAAGGGTACGCGATCCGGGGTCACGGCCAGCGTGGGGTGCAGATACATCCCCCAGCGGGTCTCGTAGTTCAGCGGTCCGAGACCGGCGATGCCCTTTTTGGTGGCGTAGTCCAGCTCGGTGGTGTCTTGGATGCACAGCACCCGCGGGTGCTCACGCAGCCGCGCCTCGGTGCAGGCGATGTGCGGGGCGAGTACGCGCTCGGCACTCACCTCGGGATGGTCGAAGAACCGATAGGCGGCGCGCGTCTCGCCCCAGCCGCCGCAGGCGGCGGGAATGCTCAGCGTGGGCTTCTCGCCGAGTTTCGCCAGCAGCCGCCGTGCGCGCCGATTCAGGCGCCGATCGCCCAGCGCGACCCCGTCCAGTTCCGCGGCCAGGGCGATCATTGCGCCACCCCCAGCGCACTGCGGAAGTCCGACGTCAAGGGGTAGACGTAGACCGCCTTGCGCGGCAGCGCCGCACGGTGGCTGCGGTCACACTTGCCGCGCCCCGTCGTCTCGCCCAGATACCGCCAATTGGCCGCGCGGTAACAGGTGCCGCGATGGCGCGGAATCTCCACGAAGGTTTCCAGCAGCGCTGGCCGCTCACCGTAACGCGCGGGGAAGTCCTCCGCCACCCGCCGCGCGGCCAACGCCAAGACCTTCGAGGCCAGATGCCGGACTTGCACCCACGGCAGCAGCAGGAAACGCGCGTTGTTGAGCACCCGACCCAAATGCGCCTCGCGCGTGCACCGATCCCAGCCGATCCAACGGTCGCGCGCCGCCACCTTCCAGGCCGCCGCACCGAAGCCGATCACCCCCCAGCAGGCCGCTGTCCCAACGGATCAGATAGCGCAGCTGCGCTCCGGGCAGCGCACTGTAGCCGAGGTAGTGCCAGCGATCGATCAGACCGTTGTACAGCCGCGAGGCCGGCTTGCCGCTCACCGCCTCCAGGCGCAGACCGTTCAGCTCACCCACCGCACACGTCAGCGGCTGGGGCTCCGGCCAAGCCGCCGGCGGATGCACCAAGCCGCGCCCGTTGCCGTTGCCGTTGCGCGGCGCCGGCAGCTCGATCAACCCCGCGCGGTGCAGCCGCAGCAGACCGACCCGACAGCTCATCAGCTTGGGTCGGCCTTGCACGTCATGCCACTGAAGCGCTTCGCAGACGCGGCGCGCGATCTCCGCGCGCAACGCCGGCTCGGCAGTGCGCACCGCGCCGCGGATCGTTTCCAGATCGCCCGCCGTCAGCCGCCTCCCCAGCCAGTTTTCGACAACAACCGCCTCGCCCATCTACCTCTGCCCCCATCGGTTCGCATACGATGGGGGCGGATTTCACCAGCTATGTCGTCCTGTGTCCAGCCTCGGCGATGTCAGGGGGCGGGGAGATGTGGGTAACGGTATGACCGGGGGAGGAGGCCCGGACGGCGACAAGTTGGCCATGATCGTCAAGGACTGGGTCAATGGGGCGACGCTGCCGCAGATCGCGGAAACCTGGTTCAAGACCGGAGACGAGGATCTCACCGCGGCGCTGACCAACTGCGGAAAGAACCTGTTCGGCAAGCTGACTCAATCAGCGGCCTGGGGGCTGGGAGCCTTGCTCTCCATCACCGGTAGCGACTTGCCCGAGGAGCAACTGAGCGCGCTGAGCAATCTCCCGTCACGCGTGTTCTACGGCGTTGGCAGCGATGATGCCGTTGCCTTGCGTCTGCTTGGGGTCCCGCGCTCCGCCGCCCCCCGATTGGCGGGCAGCATGGGCAACATCGCCTCCGAGCCACTGACGCAGGTTCGCACCCGTCTACGTGGCCTGAACCAAGGCGCCTGGCAGGACGCGCTCGGCCAACGCGAGGGCGACGTCTACCGCAAGGTCTGGCGGGTTTTGGAAGGCATTGATTGATGATTTTGGGTTGATGATTTGAAGAGAACGACCCGTGAGAGAATCTGCAATCGACAATCTGCAATCATCGATGTTCGCCTTCCCGGAGACCTGCCGCCGGCTCGGCAAGCGGGTCTTCAAAAAATTGTTTGAGGATAACGCGACGCTGACCGCTCTTTTTTTGTCGAGTCAGGACGGGGAGCCGGATGCAAAACACAAGACCTGAACATCCCCCTCTCTTCTCATGCTACGCTGTGGCGTCGCACGCGGAGCTGGCCGCAGGTCACCCCGAATGGATCGAGGAGATCATTAACGGCCATGACACTGTTCGAGAGCCACAATGGACGGAAGCACTAGCGGTCGGAAGTCGAGCGTTTGTGAACGGGCTCTTGGAAACGCTGGGCGTGCAGGCACGGGCCGTGCGGGTTCGACATGGAGCTAAAGGACACGACATGCTCAAGGAGCCGGAATCCTCCCAAAGACTGGCTTTTGGCCCCGAAAACGACCTGATAACGCTCGACAACGGCTTCTTGCGGGCAATAAAAATCGAGAGTTCCGGTGTTTAGCCTGGTCCGACCCCGCCCAACCCGACCCCGCCCAACGTCCGCCCAACTCCGTCTATGCGCGCAACGATCAGCTGGGCTTGGTGATCCCCTATGAGTACATGGGTGTCGCGCACAACTACGAACCGGATTTTCTAGTCCGGCTGGAGGCACCCGGCACCGATCTGACCCTGGTGCTGGAGGTCAAGGGCCACGAGGACGACAAGACCAAGGCCAAGCACGGCGCCGCGAAGCGCTGGGCGATGAACAGCTGGCCCGGCTGTTCGATACGATCAGCGCCCAAAGCGATCTTTTGGTCGCGACCTTCGGCGATGTCGCCACCGCGCAGATCGCGCTCGATCGCGCCAAGGCGAAGCCGCGGGAGTCGTACTTCGGAATTTAGTGAGCGGCGTGCCGGCGTCGGCTACGCTGACGCCGGCGTCTCGGTTGAAGGCGTAGCCAGGTCGACGGAGCCCGGTGGAGCTCGCCTGATCCTGAGCTCCACCGTTGCACCCAATGCCGCGGCGGTCCGGTCCAGTGATTTGAGGGTGAGGTTGGCGCCGCTCTGCTCAAGCCGTTGGACCGCCTGATAAGGCTTGCCCAAGGCCTTGGCCACTTGAGACAGCGACGCGGCTTGCCGCAGGCGCAGGGTGTGCAACAGGATGGGAGCGGCAACCCTCGCGCTGACGGGGATCGGAGTCTCGCCGTCCTTGATCGCGGAGGGCAGCGGGACCTCCTTTCCATGTGCGGCCATGGACTCAAGCACGCCATCGAGGGCCTCTTGGGCGTTAAAGATCGCCTCTTCGTCGTTCTCGCCCCAGGAGAAGACATTGTCGAGGTCGCGGAAGGTAACAACGATGCCGTCGTCCTCTCGCTTGAGAGCGGCACCGTAAACCAGATCCAGGATGTCGTTGTCTGCCATGCTCGCCTCGTGGTGCGCCGACAGAAGTCGCGCGCTGCTTTGCCGTTTACGCCTTCAAGGGCTTGACGCCAGTCTGCCGCTCCAAAGCGGATAGCAGACCTCTCGGAAGGTCTCGATTGCCATGCACCGGAACGGGAACCGGGCGATGTCCCGGCTTGATCATGATGTGGTGGCTGCCATTGACGCGGTCCAATTCCCAGCCATGCGTTTTTAAGATCTGAACGATCTCTTTTCCGGTCACTTCATTGCTCCGGTGAGGAAAATTTAGGATCCTAATAAGCAATAAAGCGAGAATTACAATCGTATATTTAGATGTTGTCTGCTGCGCAGATGGCCTTGATCATCGTTCCGGTCACGGGTCGCGGGATGCCGCGTAGTCGAGGCTTCCGGCCCCAAATCACCCGGGCCAAGATGGCCCGGCTACGCATTCGGACGCACAGGTGGCCGGAACGATGATCAGGGCCGAACGGATCATAATCGGAGCGGAAGCCGATTACAAGTTATAAGTTGTGCGCAAACCCGGCTTCTTGGGGCGCGTTGTCCCCTGAGCCCGCAGCGCCTCGGCCATGCGTAGGCCAGTCCGGGGCCAGTCCGGCAGCCGGCGGCGGGAAAAGCGGGAAAAAAGGGGAAAAGGGGCCAGGCTCGATTAATCTAGAGCGGAAGCTCCGCCTGGTCGAAGTCCTTGCCGGATCGCGGCTCATCGCGCTTGCGCGGCCTACCCCGCTTGCGCAACTCGCGCCGCTGTCCCGTCATCGCTTCAATCTCCCGGTAGAAGCGGTCGTTGCCCACGGGTTGGTCCTGGTTCAATGCCAGCCGCAGTTCGGCGAGCGGTTTCTCGTCAAGGGCGCAACTGAACAAGTCTCGGTACGCCGCACGCCGAAAGTCATCGTTGGCGCCGAGGCCAAGGTAAAGCGGATGTGCGTTCAACAGCGCATCCACCTCACCGAGGGCGTTAGCACGGTAGCTGGACCAGCGGTAGAGGGCCGGATCGGCCACCATGCCGGCACGGACGGGATTGAGTTCGATGTAGCGCTGGCACAGCAGCAGGTAGGCATCGGCCCAATGCCGTTAAGTTAAGCCGTGGGAGCGGCTTCCAGCCGCGACGGTCGCCGCGCGAGCCGAGTCGCGGCTGGAAGCCGCTCCCACAAAGCGCTCCCATCGCTCGCTAACTTAATGGCATTGGGCATCGGCCTGCACCAGCGAGGACTTGTAGCGACCGTCCCACAGGGTGCCGATGCGACCATAGGTGTGGTTGACATACTGTACGTGCCGGCGGCCGACCGAGATCAGTACTTGCGGCACACGCACGGCCTGCTCCGGCGTGAGCAGCAGGTGAACATGATTGGTCATCAGCACGTAGGCATGCAACTGGCACCGCTCACGCGCCAGCGCCTCACCCAGCCGGCCGAGGTAGGCGGCTCGGTCTTGATCTTCGAAAAAGCAAGGCGCCCGGTTGTGGCCGCGCTGGACGATGTGCAGCGGCAAGCCGTCGATGTGGATGCGCGTGCGACGAGGCATGGAATCCCAGCATAAATTGAGCCTGGCCCCTTTCCCCGCTTGCCTAGCTCCAGCAGAAACTGTTGGAGCTTGCCGATCAGTGCGGTCTCCAGTTGGCTCTCGGCCTCCTTGGCCATCTCGGGCAGGCCGAGAAATTCCAGCACATAGGGATCTTTGATGAATTCGCCGACCGGTGGCGGTCCGCCCTCGGCGGCCAGGGCCTCGCTGGATGTGGACAGCAGGCGCTCATACCAATGGGAGCGGATGTTGCGCTCCAGTTGCCGACTGCTCCAGCGCTGGTCGGCGGCTTCGCGGATGTAGTAAGCGCGGGCTTCGACGTCCTCGATCCGCATGATCAGGCGGTAGTGGCTCCAGGACAATTCTCTACGCAGCGCGTAGAGTTTTGCATCATCGGAGAAGGTCAGGAAAAACTGGCGGAAGTTCCAGAGGTTGGCGACCGAGAAGCCCTTGCCAAACTCATCCCCAAGCCGGCGTGATAGCTCCCGGATCAAAAACTGACCATAGTCCGCGCGTGCGGCGCCGGCCTGTTCCTCTTCAACGATGCGCTGGCCAATGCGCCAGTAGGTCTCCACCATGATGAAGTTGACGCTGGTCTGCGCCCGGTGTCGGGCCTCCCGGAGCATCGAGCGAACCTGCTCGAAAAATGCGGGGCTTACCAAGTCACGATCGATCATTGAGAGTCCCCCAAGTAGCCCAACCCATCGAGAAAGCTATCCAGTACTGCCAGGGTGTCGCCGCGCGCCCGCTCCAGCTCCCGGAGGCGGCGATCAGGTCTTCGTCCGGGATCAGGCTGTGGTGCCAGCCGGTGGCGACGATGGTCTTGAGATCAAAGCGGATCTGTTGCCACCAGTTGACGAAGACCCCGGCGGCCTGGAACTCGTCGAGCACGGTCAGTGGGATCAGCTCGGCCTTGAGGGTGCTGAGCAGTTCCAGACGGACCTCGGGGAGCCGCTTGCCCTCGCGCAATTGCGCGAAGTCGTCGCGGGCGACCTTCCACCAGGCCTCCAGCACCTGATGGTGGATGGCGATGGTCTCTTGCAGTTCCGGCGCGGCCTCCAGCCGGGCCTTGATGCCCTGCTTGGTGTCGATGCAATCCTGGAAGGCCAGATGGCCGGGACGCTCGGGGCGGAACAGGGAGGCGGGATCGACCTCGAACTCTGGTTCTTGCCCTCGGCGAATTCGCGGTCGGCGTTGATGAACAGCACCTTGTCGCGCAGGGTGTCGGGCTTGGACTGGTTGCAGACCAACACGCAGGCGGGAATGCCGGTGCCGTAGAACAGGCCGGGGGGCACCATTCGCGAAAGCGGTTCGGGAATTGCCTGTAGGCATGGGTCTGGATCAGGAAACCGCCGGAGCCGGCGGTGGGGTCGTAGACCTCCATGCCCGCACGCGGCTTGGTGAGCTGGACCAAGAGGCGCACGACCTCGGCCGGGGTGTAGAACTCGCCGCCCTTCTTGCCGGCGCTGTCGGCGAAGTATTTGGCATACCGAAGATGAACTCCTTGAACTCGGAGGCGTCCATCTTGCCGCGTAGGATGTCGGCAGACTTGAGCAGGAAGGATTCGAGCTGGGCGAGGGAGATCTTTTCTTGCTGCATGGATCGGGGCTTCCTTTCGCCCCTAGGTCTTGGCTTGGGACGGAGCGGAGTCGGCGATTTCGATGCCGTGCTGACCGCAGTGAGCGCGGATCATCACCTCGAAGGAGATCGATCTGGGCGCGCACTTCGGGGAGTTGTCCGAAAGGGGTGTGGATTGAAGCCTTCACCACCTTTGCCGAGCGCGAGCAGGCGGCCATGGCCGTGGGCGGATTTTCTGGACATCAACGCCTTGGCCTGCGACGGGGCATTGCGACGTTGCTAAACGAGGCGGCCCTTTTTACCCGGACGAGACCTTCGTGGGCGCGATTGAGGCCATCGACGGTTATCACGGAAAGTCGATGTGGGCGTTCCTCAAGCGACCGGCGGGTAATCGTGAAGGCGTCACGCAGCCGCCCAGGTTTGGGACCGACGCCGATTGCCCTAGTGACTCGGGAGCCGGTTGCCATGGTGACGCAATGACAACGCGATGGTGAGGCAAAGAAAAAGGCCCAGACGGTAAACCGTCTGGGCCTTTTTGCTCGTCTGGCGCGCCAGGAAGGATTCGAACCTCCGACCACCTGGTTCGTAGCCAGGTACTCTATCCAACTGAGCTACTGGCGCGGTAGACGGGCAATTATGCTGATGGCCGATGCCGGTGTCAAGTGCTTTGACGGGCGCGCCGCGGGCCGGGTTGCGTTCCCGGGCGACCGGCTAGTCCGCTCGGCTTGGCGACGCGTGGGGGTCCGATCCTTGGTAGGCTTGCGCTGCCGTCCAACCTGCCGGAGATCGATCGATGCCGACCGAGCTGACCGAGCGCGCCGCCGTGGACGCGCTGGTGCGCGACTATCCCATCTGCATCCTGTACTTCACCACCCCCGACTGCGGGGTCTGTACGGTGCTGCGACCGAAGCTGGAGCGGATGCTGGCGGCGCGGTTTCCGGCGATCGGGCTCGGCGTGGTCGACTGTGCCGCCGCCCCGGCGCTGGCGGCGCAGTTGCAGGTGTTTGCCGTGCCGACCCTGGTCGTCTTCATCGACGGGCGGGAGGGTCTGCGCAAGTCCCGCGTGTTCGCCCTGGAGGCGCTGGCCGATGCGCTGGCGCGACCCTACGGGCTGTTGACCGGCGACGGCGGGGGCGGCGCCGGACGCTGATGTGCCCCTTACGGCAGCGCCAGCGGCTCCATCAGCTCGGGGCCGTTGTTGCGCGGATTGTTGACGGCGCGGGAGACGGGGAATGCGGTCCAGCCCGCGGGGCTCAGGGGCCGCAGCAGGGCGCGCAGTGCCTCGCGATCGTCCAGGCCCGGGTCGAGCCAGTCGGCGTGGGTCGCCTCGGGCAGGATCACCGGCATGCGCTCGTGCAGGGGGGCGATCAACGCATTGGCGTCGGTGACGATGATGGTGCAGGACTCCAGCGCCGGCCCGTCCGGGGTGGCCGGATCACGCCAGCGCTCCCAGAGGCCGGCCATGGCGAAGGGGGCGCAATCCGCGCGGCGGATCAGATGGGGCTGCTTGCCCTCCGGCAAGGCCTGCCATTCATAGAAGCCCTCGGCCGGGATCAGGCAGCGGCGGCGGCGAAAGGCGTCGCGGTAGGCCGGGCGCTGATGCACGGTCTCGGCGCGGGCGTTGATCATGCTGTAGCGGGGATCGATGCCCTTGGACCAATGCGGCACCAGCCCCCAGCGCAGCGGGATCAGGGCGCGCCGACCGTCGGCCTCGGTGCGGATCGCGAGCACGGCCTGGGTGGGCGCGACGTTGTAGCGCGGACCCTCGACCGCGCAGGGGATTTCCACGCCATAGCGGCTGACGTAGTATTCCGGGTCGCTGAACTGGACAAATCGACCGCACATCAGGGACTATCGCCTCGACTTGCTGGATTGGAGAGAACCCGTTGCACCACCTGCCCCCGAAGCCCGCCGATCGAACCGTTGTCGTCCTCGGCGCGAGCCCGAAGCCGACCCGCTACGCCTATATGGCCGTGACCGAGCTGTCCGCCGCCGGCTATCGCGTGATCCCGGTCCATCCAAAGGCGCAGCGCGTCGATCGCGTGCCGGTGGTGGCGAGCCTGGAGCAGGTGAAGGGGCCGGTGGATACGCTGACGCTCTACATCGGCCCGGCGCGGATCGGCCGGCTGATCCGGCCCATCTGCGACCTGGCGCCCTCGCGGGTGATCCTCAACCCCGGTGCCGAGTCGGTGGAGCTGGAGCGTGCCCTCGACCAGGCCGGCATCGCCCATGAGCGGGCCTGCACCCTGGTGCTGCTGCGCACCCGGCAGTTCTAGCCGACCAGCGCGCCGAGCCATTCGCGCGCAAGACGCAGGGTCAGCATCAGCACCAACGCCCCCAAGACCATGAAGGCGAGGGCAAAGATCCAGTAGAGCCCGCGCACCAGACGGCGCTGGATGCGCACGAAGGGCCCGCCGTGCGGATCGGGCTGCGGCGGCACGGCCTCGAACAGGTAGACGAACAGGAAGCCGCTCAGGCACCAGACCGCGCCTAGGATCAGCGGCAGCAGGACCTGATCGCCACTCGTGCCGGGCACCAGCATCACCACGGCGACGCTGGCGAGGAACAGGCCGAGCGCAACGGCTAGCGCGAAGGGCTTCAGCCGCCGCCCGCGGCACGCGATCCGTTGCAGACGGTCGAGCAAGGTCGGCATGACGTGTCCTCAGGCGATTGCCGGAAACTTTCATACCAGATGACGCAGGATTGACGTTCGCCTTCAAGGAGGGCTGGCGAGAGCATGGCGAGCTATGTGACCGCCAGCCCGACGCCGAAGGCGGGCGTCAAGACAAGTCAGATGGTATGAAAGTTGACAGAAATCGCCTCAGCCCGGCCAAATCCGGCCGCCGCGGCGGCCACGACGCAGAACCCGCATCGCCAAGCAGCCCCGCTCAAGTAAACAGCGGGACGTAGGCGTTCAAGGTTCGGCCGCGGAACAGCCGGCCGCGAATGCGGTCGACGATCTTGTCGGCCGTCGGACGGTCCATACCGGGAACCGTCAGGATCGCGGTGACCTTGTCCGCGTTGCCCTCGTTGTTCAGGACGATCTCGGGGTTTTCCGCGCCGGCGTCGGTGAGTATCTGCGTCAGCTCCTCGACGGTGACATCCGGCGGCAGGTTGCCGATCATGAAGTTTTGACTCATGGCGTCTGACTCCTCGTGGCTTGGGTGGTGGACGATGGCCCGCGGGTCCGGTTCAGTCTCCAGACGCCCGCAGGTAGGCCAGTGCCGCCTGGCCAAACGGGCGCGGGGCAATGCCGAGGCGCCCGAAGCCGTCGTCGGCACAGGTGTTGCCGGCCAACAGCATGGTCAGCTGGTCGCGGGTGACCGGGAACCAGGGGAAGCGGTCGAGCAGCGCGGCGGCCGTGCCGATGGCCATCACCGGGGCCGGCAGCATGAGCTTGCGCTTGTCCACGGCCGCGGCGATGGTGCTGAGGATCTGCTTCCAGCTCAAGTCATCCGGGCCGCATAGGTCATAGGTTTCACCGCAGGTATCGGCACGCCCGAGGCTGCCTACGAAGGCCTCGGCCACGTCGTCGACGTGGACCGGCGCGAGCTGGAAGCCACCGGCGTTCTTGGGCAGCCACCCCTGATAGAACAGCGGCACGGGCATCGGCGCGTCGATCAGATCCGACTTGAGCTGCGAGCAGAATTCCATCCGTCCGTCCGGGTCGCCGAAGATCACCGACGGGCGGAAGATGGTCCAGTCGAGGGCGGACGCCTTCAGCGCCTCTTCGGCGGCGAGCTTGGTCTGCTGGTAGGGCGTGGCCGCCGCATCGATGCCGTTGGCGCTCATCAACAGCGCGCGGGAGACGCCGACCTCGGCGGCAATGGCGAAGGTGCGCTCGGCCCCGCGCCGCTGCAGGGCGTCGAAGGTGACACCCCGCTTGGGCAGCTCACGCAAGATGCCGATGAGATAGATGACCGCGTCGCTGCCCTCCAGGCAGCTGCGCAGGGCCGCCTCGTCGCCGACCTCGCCGCTGATCGGCTCGCAGTCGGGCGTTGCGGGGAGCTTGTGTTCACTGCCGGGGCGCACGAGCACCCGCGCCGAGTGGCCCTCGGCGGCGAGACGCGTGAGGATATGGCTGCCGACAAAGCCGGTTCCGCCGATAACGCTGACCTTCATGGATGCCTCCTTCTCGAGCCGCCTCTGCAGCGACCGATCGATGGATGGGACGTCGGTGCCGAGGCGCCGACGCTCTGGCGGCAAAGATGGGGTCGACGCCGGACTTTCCAGCCCGGCGCGCCAGGACAGCCCGGCAGGTCAGGGTCGCCGAGGCGACCTCAGGCGCCTCAGGTGCCGGCGACCTGCAGCGTCTGCGCGGCGGCCCGGGGCATGCAGGCGCGCAAACTGATCCGGCGCAGCTTGCCCTTGAGGCCGCGGAACGCGGAGGCCATCGCATCTTCGGCGCTCTTGCGCGCCTCACGGACGATGATCTGCTGGCGGTCGGTCAGCGAGGCGATCAACTCGAAGCGCACCCGGTGGCCGTTGAGCTGGTCGAACTCTTCGGCGATGCGGGCGGTCATGTCGATGGCTTGGCTCGGAAACCGCGAGCGCAGCTGGGTCGCCAGCTCTTCGATGGTGCCGCGGATCTTGCGATCGAGCGCCAGCGTATCGCCGGTGAGCTTCACGCTCATGGGCAATAGTTGCTCGCGCGCCGGTTTGGCGCTGGCCGTAGGCTGACCCTTGTGGCGCTGGCGATCGGGATTGCCGCCCCGGCGCCGCGCATGGCGCGGGTTGCGACTCGGCTCGGAGCCGTTTCTTTCGCTGGTGGAGCGGCCTTCGTCAGCGGCTGCTCGTTTGGATCGCTCGGGCTGGTGAGCCGGCACCGTGGCCGGGGCTCGCTGGCCTGAACCCTTCGCTCCGACTGAACCCCGGTGATGGGGTCCACGAGGACTGGTTTGCATAGCAATCTGTCTTGGGAAGTCTCGGTTTGGGGAGGAGTCCGGCCCTTGGTAGAGACGCTATCGAAGCGTTGAGCACCAGAGTCTGGTGCACCATGAACCGGGAACCGTTATCGAACAGGGCGGGGCGAGCGACCGGGGCTGGGGGTTTAGCCCTTTGGCCTTGAAACTCACCACGAAGCCGACGGGGTAGCTGTCGGGGGCGAGACGGCCCTGTGATGTGTGCGAGGCAGAAGGTATCACAGTTTCTCGGTTGTTGCCCACTTTCCCGAGACTGGTGCCGGTGCCGACGCCGATCAAGTAGTCACCCGGGGACAAGCCGCAATTTCCCGATGGGAATTCTCCGCGTCGACACCGAACCTTTTGCGAACCCCGCGCTCAAAGGTTTCGAGCTTCACGCAAGCTCTCTGACTCCTTGTCGTGTTCCCCGCCTCCGGCGGGGATTTTTTTTGCCCGCCGGGCGTAGAATGCGCCCGCGATGCCGATCGGGCATCCCTGTCATAGGTTGAGGATCGCGTGCCCGAAGGCGACACCATTGCGAAGCTTGCCCGGTTCCTGGCCGCGGAGACGGTCGGTCAGCCGATCCGCCGCCTCTGGGTGCGCCCCCAGGATCAGCCGGATGCGGCGGGCCGCCAAATCACCGCGGTCGACTGCAAGGGCAAGCACCTGTTCCTTACACTGTCCGGCGGCGCCACACTGCGCAGTCACTTGGGCATGTACGGCTCCTGGCATCGCTATCGACCGGACGCGCACTGGCGTCGGCCGCGACGCCAGGCCAGCATCATCGTCGACCTCGACGACTGGCAGTATGTCTGCTTCAACGCCAAGGAGGTGGAGTGGCTGCGGACCGACGGGATGCGGCATCAGGATCAACTGCAGCGGCTCGGCCCCGATCTGATCGCCACCGCCATCGACCCCGCCGAGGTCCTCCGGCGCGTCCACACATTCATCGAGCCCGCCACGCTCGCCGTCGACCTCTTGCTCGACCAGCGCATCGCCGCCGGTATCGGCAACGTCTACAAGTCGGAGCTGTTGTTCCTGGAGGGCATCCGGCCGACCCGACGCATCGTCGATCTGGGCCCGGCGCCGATCGAGCGTCTCTATCGGCGCGCCGCGGTGCTGCTGCGCGCCAACCTCGGCGGCGGGCGCCGCACCACGCGCGCCAATCAGGACGGTCGCGGACCACTTTGGGTCTACGGTCGCCGCGACCTGCCCTGCCTGCGCTGCGGCGAGCCGATCCGCCGCGACAGCCTCGGCGCCCGACCGCGCTCTACCTATTGGTGCGAGCGCTGCCAGCGCGACTGAGCCATGCCGCCCCCGCCCGCAACCCGCCACGAACTCGCCGACTGGGGCATGCTGCTGGTCCTGACGCTGATGTGGGGCTCGGCGTTCCTGTTCACCAAGATCGCCGTGGAGCGCCTGCCGCCGGAGCTGATCGTGACCCTGCGCCTGGGCCTGGCCGCCGCCGTGCTGGTGCCGTTGGCCCTGGCCCGCGGCCTGCGCCCGGTGCGCAGCCGCCGCGCCTGGCTGTTTCTGGTCGCCATCGCCGGCATCGGCAACCTGCTGCCGTTCCTGCTGATCACCTGGGGCCAGCGCGCCATCGACAGCGGCCTGACCGGCATCCTGATGGCCATCATGCCGCTGGCCACCCTCGGGCTGGCCCATTTCCTGATCCCCGGCGAGCGCCTGACGCGCTGGCGCATCGGCGGCTTCCTGCTCGGCTTCACCGGCGTCGTCGTACTCATCGGCCCCGAGGCCCTGCTCGCCATCGGCGGCGAGCAGGGTCCGCTGGTGCCGATGCTGGCGGTGCTGGCCGGCGCCATCTGCTACGGCATCTCGGCCATCCTGGCCCGGCTGCGCCCGCCCTCGGATGCGCTGACCACCGCCGCGACCGTGACCCTGCTCGCCACGCTGCTCAGCCTGCCGCTGCTGGCGCTGGCCGGCGCCGACGGCGCGCTGGAGCGGGTCAGCCTGCCCCTGCCCTGGTCCGTCGTCGGTGCGCTGGCGTTCCTCGGCCTGCTGTCCACGGCCACCGCGCTGATCGTCTACTTCCGGCTCATCGCCCTCGCCGGGCCCACCTTCGTCTCCCAGCTCAATTAC
This sequence comes from uncultured Gammaproteobacteria bacterium, assembly GCA_942491465.1. Lineage (GTDB taxonomy): Bacteria > Pseudomonadota > Gammaproteobacteria > Chromatiales > Chromatiaceae > CALOBA01. The sequence continues at coordinate 196,568 of CALOBA010000071.1, read as the reverse complement.
CTGATCCCGCTCTGGGCGGTGGCCATCGGCATCGTCTTCCTCGGCGAGCAGCCGACGCCCGGCCACCTCTACGGGCTCGGCCTGATCCTGACCGGCATCTTCGTCGCCCGTCGGGAGCGCCGCGGCGCGGGGGCCTGACAAGCGCCCCATTTAGGCGCAAGAACGGCGCCCGGGGGCGACGTCGTGGTATGATTTGGTGCTTTTTTACGCACCGACGCCGCAGCCTGCGGTCGTTGTCCCCAGCCCCGCCAAAACGGCCCCACGCCAAGGTTTTTCACGCCCATGCAGGAGTTTGCCAGAGAGGTTCTGCCCGTCAATCTGGAAGACGAGATGCGCCAGTCGTACCTCGATTACGCCATGAGCGTGATCGTAGGCCGGGCGCTCCCCGATGTCCGCGACGGTCTCAAGCCGGTCCACCGCCGGGTGCTGTTCGCGATGAACGAGCTCGGCAACGACTGGAACAAGCCCTACAAGAAGTCCGCCCGTATCGTCGGCGACGTCATCGGTAAGTATCACCCCCATGGCGACACCGCGGTCTACGACACCATCGTGCGCATGGCGCAGCCGTTCTCGCTGCGCTATATGCTGGTGGACGGCCAGGGCAACTTCGGCTCGGTGGACGGCGACTCGCCGGCGGCGATGCGCTACACCGAGATCCGGCTGGCGCGCATCGCCCACAGCCTGCTCGACGACCTGGACAAGGAGACGGTGGACTTCGTCGCCAACTACGACGAGTCCGAGCACGAGCCGACGGTACTGCCGGCGCGCTTCCCCAACCTGCTGGTCAACGGCTCCACCGGTATCGCCGTGGGCATGGCGACCAACATCCCGCCGCACAACCTAGGCGAGATTATCGACGCCTGTCTCGCCATCATCGAAGACCCGATGATCACCATCGAGCAGCTGATGGAGATCGTCCCCGGGCCCGACTTCCCCACCGCGGCCATCATCAACGGCCAGCGCGGCATCCGCGAGGGCTACCGGACCGGGCGCGGGCGCATCCAGCTGCGCGCCCGCACCCATACCGAGACCGACAAGCGCAGCGGGCGCGAGGCGATCATCGTCACCGAGCTGCCCTACCAGGTGAACAAGGCGCGGATGCTGGAGCGGACCGCCGAGCTGGTGAAGGAGAAGCGCTTGGAGGGCATCGCCGAGCTGCGCGACGAGTCCGACAAGGACGGCATGCGCGTGGTGTTCGAGATCAAGCGCGACCACTACCCGGACGTGGTCCTGAACAACCTGTATCAGCACACGCAGATGCAGACGGTGTTCGGCATCAACATGGTGACGCTGGTGGACGGCCAGCCGCGGCAGCTGAATCTCAAGCAGATGATGGAGTATTTCCTGCGCCACCGCCGCGATGTGGTCACCCGGCGCAGCATCTACGAGCTGCGCAAGGCCCGCGAGCGCGCCCATCTGCTGGAGGGCTACACCGTCGCGCTGGCCAACATCGACGAGGTGATCGCGCTGATCAAGGCCTCGGCGAGCCCGGCGCAGGCCCGCGAGGGGCTGATGAGCCGCACCTGGCCGTCCGGCGCCGTCAACGGCATGCTCGAGCGTGCCGGCGCCGCCGATACCCGGCCAGATGACCTGGCCGCCAGCTTCGGCATGGCCGACGACGGCCAATACCGGCTCAGCGAGCGCCAGGCCCGGGCCATCCTCGATCTCCAGCTGCAGCGCCTGACCGGGCTGGAGCAGGACAAGATCCTGAAGGAGTTCGAGGAGATCCTGGAGAAGATCGCCGACCTGCTCGACATCCTGCGCAACCCGGAGCGCCTGATGCAGGTCATCCGCGACGAGCTGCTGGCCATCCGCGAGCAGTACGCCGACGAGCGCCGCACCGAGATCCAGATCGATCACGAAGACCTGACCCTGCTGGACCTGATCGCCCCGGAGGACGTGATGGTCACGCTGTCCCACGCCGGCTACGTCAAGGCGCAGCCGCTGTCCGAGTACCAGGCCCAGCGCCGCGGCGGCAAGGGCCGCAGCGCGACCAAGACCCGCGACGAGGACTTCATCGATCGGCTGTTCGTGGCCAACTCCCACGACACGGTGCTCTGCTTCTCCAGCCGCGGCAAGGTGTTCTGGCTCAAGGTCTACGAGCTGCCGCAGGCGAGCTACAACGGCCGCGGCCGGCCCATGGTCAACCTGTTGCAGCTCGAAGAAGGCGAGCGCATCAACGCCACGCTGCCGGTGCTGGAGTACGATTCCGGCGGCTACGTCTTCATGGCCACCAGCAAGGGCACGGTCAAGAAGACCCCCCTCGCCGACTTCTCGCGCCCCTTGTCCCGCGGCATCATCGCCATCGACCTGCACGAGGACGAGCATCTGATCGGCGTCGCCATCACCGACGGGCGCCAGGACATGATGCTGTTCAGCTCCGCGGGCAAGGCGGTGCGCTTCAACGAGTCCGAGGTACGGGCCATGTCCCGCGCCGCCCACGGCGTGAAGGGCATCGCACTGGAGGCGGGCCAGCACGTCATCTCGCTGCTGGTGGCCGAGCCCGGCGCGGTGCTCACCGTCGGCGCCAACGGCTACGGCAAGCGCACGCCGGTCGAGGAGTTCCCGACCAAAGGCCGCGGCATCAAGGGCGTGCTGTCCATGCGCATGGACGCGCGCAACGGCGAGCAGGTCGGTGCCGTGCTGGTCCGCCCCGGCGACGAGATCATGCTGATCACCGAGGCCGGCACCCTGGTGCGCACCTCGGTGGACGACATCTCGCTGCTCAGCCGCAACACCCGCGGCGTCAAACTCATCAACCTGGGCGCCGAGCAGCGCCTGGCCGGGATCGAGCGCATCATTGCGCTCAATGGCGACGCTGATGGCGACGCTGATGGCGATGGCGATGGCGATGGCGATGGCGATGCCGCGATGGCGATGGCGATGGCGACAACGCAAGCGACAGCGCAAACGACAACGACCCGGCGGAAGGCTAGGACGGCGGCGCCGAACACCGGACAACCCCCAGAAACGAGCCCGCATGTGCGGGCTGGAGAACAGCATATGCCTCGACCCTATAACTTCAGTGCCGGCCCCGCGATGCTGCCGGAGCCCGTCTTGGAACGCGCCCGCGACGAGATGCTCGACTGGCACGGCAGCGGCATGTGCGTCGCCGAGATGAGCCACCGCGGCAAGGAGTTCGTCTCCATCGCCGAGCAGGCCGAGGCGGACCTGCGCGAGCTGCTCGCCGTGCCGGACGGCTACAAGGTCCTGTTCCTTCAGGGCGGCGCCTCCAGCCAGTTCGCCGCGGTGCCGATGAACCTGCTGCGCGGCGCTGACCAGGCCGACTACCTGAACACCGGCAGCTGGTCGAAGAAGGCCATCGCCGAGGCCAAGCGCTACTGCACCGTCAATGTCGCTGCCGACACCGAGGGCGAGCGCTTCACCCGCGCCCCGGCCCAGGCCGAGCTGGCCCTGTCCGGCGCCGCCGCCTATCTGCACTACACCCCGAACGAGACCATTCAGGGTGTCGAATTCCCGTACATCCCCGAGACCGGCGGCGCGCCGCTGGTGGCGGACATGTCCTCGACCATGCTGTCGCGACCCGTCGATGTCTCGCGCTTCGGCCTGATCTACGCCGGCGCCCAGAAGAACATCGGCCCCGCCGGGCTGACCCTGGTGATCGTCCGCGAGGACCTGATGGGCCGCACCATCGACGGCACGCCGACCCTGTTCGACTACAAGACCCAGGCCGACGCGGACTCCATGTACAACACCCCGCCGACCTATGCCTGGTACCTGGCCGGCCTGGTCTTCCAGTGGCTCAAGGACCTGGGCGGCCTTGCCGGCATGGCCGAGATCAACCAGCGCAAGGCCGCCAAGCTCTACGCCGCCATCGACGGCTCCGACTTCTACGCCAATCCCGTGGAGCCCGCCTCGCGCTCCTGGATGAACGTCCCGTTCACGCTGGCCAACGCCGACCTGGACGCCGACTTCCTGGCCGGCGCCAAGGCCGCGGGCCTGCTCACACTCAAGGGCCACCGCTCCGTCGGCGGCATGCGCGCGAGCATCTACAACGCCATGCCCGAGGCCGGCGTGGATGCGCTGATCGAGTATATGGTGGAGTTCGAGCGTACCAAAGGCTGAGTCGCACGCGGTGGTGGGCGTTCAGCCGTGAATGGTGTGTACGACCTTTACATCGTTCGTCGATGGATCGCCTAAGGCGGTCTTGCCGTGACTAAGTGGCGGACTTTGAGGCTCAGCTCGTTGTCGTTGTCGTTGTCGTTGTCGTTGTCGTTGTCGTTGTCGTTGTCGTTGTCGTTGTCGTTGTCGTTGTCGTAATCGACATCGAAATCGAAATCGAAATCGAGAGTCTCTTCGTCGACGTAACCTTGGACGACAGCGACAGCGACGCATCTTCCGCCGCCCGCCGTGGTTTGGCCGTTTCGCAGACGTCGTTGTGGCCTTTTTCGATTTTGAGACCCTTTCCATGTACAAGATCCAGACCCTGAACAACATCTCCGTCGCCGGCCTGAACCGGCTGCCGCGGGAGCGCTACGAGGTGGCCTCCGAGGTCGGCACCCCCGATGCCGTGCTGGTGCGCTCGGCCAAGATGCACGCTATGGAGCTGCCGGCGACGCTGAAGGCCATCGGCCGCGCCGGCGCCGGCGTCAACAACATCCCGGTGGATGAGATGACCCGCCGCGGCGTGGCCGTGTTCAATGCCCCGGGGGCCAATGCCAACGCGGTCAAGGAGCTGGTGCTGGCCGGCATGCTGATGGCGGCACGCAACATCGCCCAGGGCTGGCAGTACGCCAAGGGCCTGTCCGGCGAGGACGCCGAGATCAACAAGGCGGTGGAGGCGGGCAAGAAGCAGTTCGTCGGCTTCGAGCTGCCGGGGCGCACGCTGGGCGTCATCGGCTTAGGCGCCATCGGCGTGCAGGTGGCCAACGCCGCCCGCGCACTGGGCATGAACGTCATCGGCTACGACCCGAGCATCACCGTGCGCGCCGCCTGGAAGCTGGAGGCGGACGTGGAGGCGGCGCTGTCGGTGGACGATCTGGTGGCCCGCTCCGACTTCATCAGCTTCCACGTGCCGCTGAACGACCACACCCGGCACATGATCAATGCGGAGCGCATCCGGACCATGCGCGACAACGCCGTACTGCTGAACTTCTCGCGCAACGGCATCATCGACGACGATGCGGTGGTCACGGCCCTGGACGCCGGCAAGCTCTACGCCTACGTCTGCGACTTCCCGAGCAACCTGCTCAAGGACCACCCGCGGGTGGTGACGCTGCCGCATCTGGGCGCATCGACCAACGAGGCCGAGGAGAACTGCGCCGTCATGGTGGTCGACCAGTTGCGCAGCTACCTGGAGGACGGCAACATCCACAACTCGGTCAACTTCCCCGAGATCAATCTGCCGCGCAACGGCGGCTTCAGGATGGCCGTAGTCAACAGCAACGTCCCCAACATGGTCGGCCAGATCTCCACCGACCTGGCCGAGGCCGGGCTCAATATCCTGGATATGCTGAACCGCTCCCGCGGCGATGTGGCCGTCACGCTGATCGACGTCGACCAGACCTGCCCGGAGGAGACGGCGGCCAAGATCCGCGGCATCGACGGCGTGCTCAAGGTACGCTGCCTGGGCGAGAAGCGCGCACCGGCGGCCTGATCGAGCACCAGTGCAGCTCGGTTTTGGCACCTGTCCGATATTCGTCAACCGCAGAGACGCGAAGACGCTGGGAATACGCAGGGCAGAGGGGGGGTACTATGATGGGCCTTGATCTTCCCCGTGTTGTCTGCGAATGCTCCGCGTCTCTGCGGTTCATCTTTCCTCGGGCATCCCTCCAGCGTCCGAGGCGTCCGACCAGTAAACCGGCTCGACCATGACCACCGACCAACGTCTATTGGAGATGCGCGATCGCATCAACGTCATCGACACCGAGCTGCTGCGGCTGATCTCGGCGCGGGCCGCCTGCGCTCAAGAGGTTGCCCGCATCAAGGACGCCACCGAGCCCACCCCGCACTACTACCGGCCCGAGCGCGAGGCCGAGATCCTGCGCCGGATCAAGGCCGAGAACCCGGGCCCCCTCGACGGCGAGGAGATGGCACGGCTGTTCCGCGAGATCATGTCCGCCTGCCTGGCCCTGGAAAAGCCGTTGGAGGTCGCCTACCTGGGCCCCGAGGGCACCTTCACCGAGGCCGCGACCCTGAAGCACTTCGGCCACTCGGTGCGCACCCAGCCCTTCGGCACCATCAGCGACATCTTCCGCGAGGTCGAGTCGGGCTCATGCAGCTTCGGCGTGGTGCCGGTGGAGAACTCCATCGAGGGCGTGGTCAACCATACGCTCGATACCTTCATGGGCTCATCGCTGCGCATCGCCGGCGAGGTCATGCTGCGCATCCACCACCACCTGATGAGCCGCAGCGCGGACCTGTCGAACATCCAGCGCGTCTACTCCCATCAGCAGTCTCTGGCCCAATGCCGCGCCTGGCTCGACCGCCACCTGCCGCGCGCCGAGCGCATTGCCGTCGGCAGCAACGCCGAGGCCGCCCGTCTCGCCGCCGAGACCGACGACTGCGCCGCCGTCGCCGGCGAGGCCGCCGCCGAGCGCTACCGGCTGCCCATCCTCGCCGACCGCATTGAGGACGACCCCGGCAACACCACCCGCTTCCTGATCATCGGCCCCGAGGACGCCCCGCCGAGCGGACGCGACAAGACCAGCCTGCTGCTCTCGTGCCGCAACGAGGCCGGCGGCCTGCACCAACTGCTGACCCCGTTCGCCAAGCACGAGATCAGCATGACGCGCATCGAGTCCCGTCCATCGAAGCAAGGCGTCTGGGACTATGTGTTCTTCATCGACTTCTCCGGCCACCGCGGCGACCCCAAGGTCGCCGACGCCCTGGAGCAGCTGAAGTCCGCCGCCCGGCTGCACAAGGTGCTGGGCTCCTATCCGGAGGCGGTGCTCTGAGGCCGTATCAGCCGAACAGCCGCCCGATGATACGAAAGCCGGCCAGATAGGTGCCGAGGGCGGAGCCCAGGGTCGCGAACATGAACACCAGCAGGATGCGCGAGGCCCGATTGCGCCACCAGCCGCGCAGGCTGACGATATCCTCGCGCAGCCGCCCAAGCTCGCCGACGCTGGGTCGGCGCACCGTCAGCTCGATGGCCCCGGCCACCATGCCGGCACCGATGGTCGGATTCAGCGAGGTCAGCGGGGCGGCCAGAAAGGAGCCGAGCACGGTCAGCGGATGGCCGCCGGCGATGGCCGCACCCAGCGCGCACAGGCCGCCGTTGATCAGCACCCAATCGCCGACCAGATCCCAGCCAAGCTCCGGGCTGCGGCTGAAGCCGTAGACGAAGAAGCCGAGGATCACCGCGACGATCACCCAGGGCACCAGGCGCCAGGCCCGCGACGCCGGCGGCACCTGCTCCAGTAGGGCCAGCTCGTCCTGCACCGGTGCCTCGTTGTCGGCAAGCTGGCGACCGAGACCGGACAGATGCCCGGCACCGACAACCGCCAGCACACGGCGATAGCCCTTGCCCGCGATCTCGTCGCGCAGGCGAGCGGCCATGTAGCGGTCGCGCTCCTCGATCAACGGCACGAACAGGTCTTGGCGGTCCGAGGCCAGCTCAGCGAAGGTCGACTCGAGCACGTCCCCCTGCTTCAGGCGCTCGACCTCCTCTTCGGTGACCTCCTCGCGCGAGAGCAGGCTGACGATGAGCCCGGAGAAGAGGTTTAGGCGTTTCCACCAGCCCAGGTTGCGCGCCGCGCGCCGCAGCGTGACCCCGATCTCGCGATCGATCAGCAGTACCGGCAGATTCCGCGCCCGGGCCGCGGCGATCGCCATGCGCTGCTCGGCCCCCGGCTGAATGCCGAACTGATCCGCGAGGCGCTGCTGATAGGCGGACAGCGCCAGGCTGGCGACCACCATGTACACACGGCGCTGGCGGATTACGGCAAACAGATCCAGCCGAGAGAGGCTGTCGGGCTGCATGATGGCGTCGTAGCGGCTCGGACACAGCTCCACCGCCACCGCGTCGTACTGCTCGGTATCGATGGCGGCCCGGACCGCCTCGACACTGGCCCGCGAGACATGTGCAGTCCCCAGCAGGGTCAAATCGGCACCGCTGACGCCTAGGTCTATCCGCGGCTCGTCCTGGGTATCCATCGATGGCAGTGGGCTCCGGAGTGGGTGATAGTCGCAGCCGTGATGATACAGGAGCTTGTCCCCATCAGCCCGCCGCCGTGCACGACCCCGATCTGCTAAGCTGCCGCCTGTTGCCTACGGCAGCCACCGACACCGCGAGGTCGCCGCTAAACAGGACGCCCTGCGTCGCCGTCCATTGAGCCTGCACTGCACCGAGTGAACAACCCAACATGAGCCCACGCCAATCCCGGCTCTTCCCGCCACTGCTATTGATCGTATTGCTGTCGACGCTCGGCTGCGCCCGCCTGAAAGACGACAAGATCGCCATGCGGCTGGAGAGCGCCACCACCAGCTACCGCCAGTCCATCCGCTGGGGCTACTGGGAAGCAGCCGCCGGGTTTGTGTACCCGAGCAAACAGGCCGAGATCGATCTCAACGGCCTCGACAACGTCCGCGTGACCGGCTACGAGGTGGTCCAGCCACCGGTGATCGCGGAGGACATCAGCGCGGGCCAGCTCGTGCGGATCGAATACGTGCTGAGGGATCGACAGCGCCTCGAATCCCTTGTGGACCGCCAGGAATGGCGCTTCGAAGAGGACACGAAGGCCTGGTGGCTGCACTCGGGGCTGCCCAAGTTCAAGCGCAACTAAGTCAAGGTTCAGAAACAAGTGGTGCAGACGCAACGACGAAACGGCCAATCCAAAGGCTCAGCGAGCGGGCGTCTGCACCACTTGTTTTTGAATCGATCCTAAGCCAGGCAATCAGCCACGGGGGACGGCGCTGCCGACCACCTGCCCCCGCGCCGCCGACCTTAGGCGATTGCCGGAAACTTAGCCCACCATGCTGACCGAAGAAGCCCTCGGCGCCCTGATTACCATGCTGCTGATCGGCGCATTCTGGCTTGATGCCCTGCGCGCGCGCGAGATGGCCATCGCCCTCGCCCGTCGTGGCTGCAGGAGGCATGGACTGCAGATGCTCGATCAAACCGTGGTGCTGCAGCGCATCCGGCTGCGTTGGGCGGCGCGTGGTCTGCGGCTGCACCGGACCTATCGGTTCGAGATCAGCCACGACGGCGCAGACCGTTGCCCGGCGAGCCTAGCGCTGTTCGGGATTACGCTGGATTGGATCGATTTGGGGGTGCTATTACCCCCGGAAGCACCCCCGGAAGCACCCCCGGAAGCGGCACCGACCACCGAGCCCAAGACCCGCAGCGGTTGAGCTGCGCTTGCGGATTCCAGAGCGCCCACCCGGCAGGCGTCGCGAAGGCGTGATGCTTAGGATCGGTTCAAAAACAAGTGGTGCAGACGCCCGCTCGCTAAACCTTTTGACTGGCCATTTCGTGGTTGCGTCTGCACCACTTGTTTCTGAACCTTGACTTAAGGCTACTTGACCACGCGGAGCGCGGGTCGACTGGGCTTGTCCGGCTTTCCGCCGCCTTCGTCATCGCCCGAAGGCCCATCGGTGGCCTCGGCGGTCGCCGACGTCTCCTCATCCGGAAACAGCATCCCGTGACCATTCTCGCGGGCATAGATGCCGATGACGGCCCGCGGCGGCAGCTCGACCTGTCGCGGGACACCGCCGAAGCGCGCGGAGAAACTGATCGAGTCGTTGCCGATGTGCAGTTCCTTTACGGCACTAGGGGCGACGTTCAGGACGATGCGACCTTCTTCGACGAATTCGCGGGGCACGAAGGCGTCGGGCTGTTCGGCATCGACCAGCAGGTGCGGGGTCATGTCGTTGTCGAGGATCCAGTCGAACAACGCACGGATCAGGTAGGGTCTATTGGAGGTCATGGTGCCAAACCAGTCAGCGGTCCAATGATGGCCAGCGGTGCAGCGGAACGTTCGCCGCCAACGATAGAGGAAGGGGGGATGGGGGGCGCCTATTCACCGCGACGCAGCGCATCCCTGCGCGCCACGCGTGCGGCTACCCTGTCAAAGGGGTGCCGCGGGACCGGAAAGGATCAGTGGATATCCTTCCAGAACTCCTTCTTCATGAAGTAGGCGGGAATGAACAGCACGCCGAGGAACATCAGCACCATGACGCCGAGGCGTTGCCGCTCGAGCTTGTACGGCTCGCCGACGTAGGTCAGGAAGTTGGTGATGTCCCGGGCCATGTTGTCGAACTCCTCCGGCGAGAGGGAGCCCTGCTCCACCAGCTTGACGCCGACGATATGCTCTTCGCCGTCATGACCCTCGATGATCGGGTCTTGAACCCCTTGCAGCAGCGTGAACGGGTTGGGCATACCGACGTCCTGGAACACCAGATTGTTGACGCCGTAGGGGCGGCTCGAATCGGTGTAGTAGGACTTCAGATAGCTGTAGACCCAATCGGAAGAGCGCCAACGCGTGACCAAGGACAGGTCGGGGATGGCGGTACCAAACCACTTCTCGCCGTCCTCCGGGCGCATGGACGTGGTGATCATATCGCCGGGCTGGGCGCCGCCGAACAGCAGGTTCTTGCGCAGGTCGACCTCGGAGATGCCGATGTCGTCGGCCATGCGCTGCCAGCGCATGTACTGCAGCGAATGACAGCCACTGCAGTAGTTGACGAAGTACTTGGCTCCGCGCTGCAGCGACGCTTGGTCGCGCAGGTCGATGTTGGACTCCTCCAGCTCCGGCCCGCCGCCGGAGGCGATGGACGCGAGCGGCGTCAGCGCCAGGCCGACGGCGAAGATGGCGGGGGCAATGATGGCAGCAGGTCTCATGTGGTCACCCTCTCCGGGACAGGCTTGGTCTTATCGATCGAGCTGTAGATCGGCATCAGGATAAAGAACGCGAAGTACACGGTGGTGAAGATCCGCGACATCAGCGTGGACAGATCCGATGACGGCACCATGCCCAGATAGGCCAAGACGACGAAGGAGACGACGAACGCGGCCAGGAAGCCCTTGAAGATCGGCCCCTTGTAGCGAATCGACTTGACCGGGCTGCGGTCCAACCAGGGCAGCAAGAAGAACAGCAGGATGGCCCCGAACATGACCACGACGCCCGGGAACTGGGAGCCGGCGATCGGCGGCACGGCGCGCAGCATGGCGTAGTACGGCGTGAAGTACCAGACCGGTGCGATGTGCTCCGGCGTCTTCAGCGGGTTCGCCGGCTGGAAGTTCGGCGGCTCCAGGAACAGGCCGCCAAAGTCGGGCCAGAAGAAGATGACCGCCGAGAACAGGGCCAGGAAACCGACGACGCCGACGATATCCTTCACGGTGTAGTACGGGTGGAACGGGATGCCGTCGCGGGGGATGCCGTTTTCGTCCTTGTTCTCCTTGATCTCGATGCCGTCCGGGTTGCTGGAGCCCACGCGATGCAGGGCGACGATGTGCAGGAACACCAGGCCGGCGATCAGGAACGGCAACATGAAGTGGAAGGCGAAGAAGCGGTTCAGCGTGGCATCACTGATGACATAGTCACCGCGCACCCAGACCGACAGCGCTTCACCGACCTCAGGTACGGCCGCGAACAGGTTGACGATGACCTGCGCACCCCAGTACGACATCTGCCCCCAGGGCAGCAGATAGCCGAAGAAGGCCGTTGCCATCAGCGCGAGGTAGAGCACCATGCCGATGATCCACAGCAGCTCACGCGGCTTGCGGTAGGAGCCCCACATCAGCCCGCGGAACATGTGCAGATAGATGACAATAAAGAAGAACGATGCACCAGTGGAGTGCATGTAGCGGATCAGCCAGCCCCAGTCGACATCGCGCATGATGTACTCGACCGACGCGAAGGCATCGGCCGCCGCGGGCTTGTAGGACATGGCCAGCCAGATGCCGGTGACCAGCTGGATCACCAGCATCATGATGGCCAGCGAGCCGAAGAACGACCAGAACCCCATGTTCTTCGGCGCGTAGTACTTGGCGAAGTGGTCGTTCCAGACATCCATGATCGGGATTCGCTTGTCCACCCAGCCAACGAAGCCCGTGACTTCGCTTTTGGACTCTGCACTCATTAGGCAGCTCCTCCATCCTCACCCACCAGAATGGTGGTATCGCTCAGATAGGTGTATTTCGGGATGACCAAGTTGGTCGGTGCCGGCGAGCCGTTGACGACGCGCCCGGCCAAGTCGAACTTGGACCCATGACAGGGGCAGAACCAACCGCCGAGCCAACCCTCGCCGAGATCGTCGGGGCCCAGTTCCGGTCGATAGGTCGGCGAGCAGCCCAAGTGGGTGCAGATACCGATGACGACGAAGTACTGGTCCTTGACGGCTCGGGTCGGATTCTTGCAGTAGTCCGGCTGGATCGAGGCTTCCGATGCCGGATCGGTCAGCTTGGGATCGTTTTTCGGCAGATTGGCGAGCATCTCCGGCGTGCGATTCACGACCCAGATCGGCTGCCCACGCCATTTGACGCGCAACAGCGCGCCAGGTTCCAGCTGGGCAATGTCGGCCTCGACCGGGGCACCGGCCGCCCGGGCCTTGGCACTCGGGTTCATCGATGCGATGAAAGGTACGGCAGCGAAACCGGCGCCGACGGCACCAACCACGCTGGTAGCGGCGACGAGAACCCGCCTCCGCGATTTATCCACGCCTTGTGCGCTCATATGTATAGAAGACCCCCGCTAGGCTCAGGAACCGACGCCCGCGGTCGGGGCGGTCGGACGGTCCGAAGGTTAAAAAATCAGAATATCGCGATGCACTTCAAGAATCGATCGCGCATTGTCTATGAATCTGGCCGATCTGGTCAAGGAAGACCCGCTTTCGGCATGGCTATTGCTGCGTTGCGAAGGAACCCGCAGAAACCCGCAGAAACCCGCCAGAGCGCTCAGGGCGCGCAAGGCGGCTGCCGTCGGGCCGACCGACCGGCCCCAGACCTGCACGATTGAACGGGATCGGCGCGGCGCGAGGCCACGATAAAACGCAAAAACCGATACTTAGCGCGGTTGGAGCGTCTGCAAGACAGGTCGCCGCCACGTCGCCGGAGGCCCGCTAGACCGGGTTCGGGAGGTCGATGAAACGATGCGCAACACCGAAGGTCCGGGCCAGATGCGCCCCCAGCGCCTGCACGCCGTAGCGTTCGGTGGCGTGATGACCGGCACCCATGTAGTCCAGCCCCAGCTCGCGCGCCAGGTGGGTGGTCTGCTCGGAGGCCTCGCCGCTGAGGTAGGCGTCGACACCGGCCGCGGCGGCCTCCTCGATCCGCCCCTGGGCGCCGCCGGTGCACCAGGCGATGGTGCGGATGGGGCGCTCACGCACGGCGATGTGCAGCGGCTCGCGGTGGAGCGCGGCGCCCACCGCCGCGGCGAAGGCCTTGCCGGACAGCGGTCCGGGCAGTTGGCCGCGCCAGAGCAGACTGCCCGGGGTCTCGAACGGACGCGGGGCGTCGATGCCCAGCACCTGCGCCAACCGGCGGTTGTTGCCGAGTTCCGGATGGGCATCCAGCGGCAGATGATAGGCCACCAGGGCGATGCCGGCGCGCATCAAGGCCGCTATGCGACGCGCCTTGATGCCGATGATGCGCGGGTCCTCACCCTTCCAGAAGAATCCGTGATGGACCAGCAGCACATCGGCGCCGGCCTCGGCGGCGGCATCGATCATGGCCTGGCTGGCGGTCACGCCGGTGATCAGGCGCCGTACCGGGCGATCCGGGTCAGGGCCCGGATCGACCTGCAGGCCGTTGGGGCAGTAGTCGTTGTAGGCGGCGACGGCCAACAGGTCGTCGCAGTGATCGACCAGGGCACGGAGGCTCGGGGCATCGGAAGGGGCTTGCGGCTCGGTCATGCGGAATGAGGCTCTGTTGGTTTTCCAATGGGACGGGCTGCGCTCGACGGGGGGCGACGCACCCCGGGGGCGCTCCGGACACGACAACTTGGAGCGCCGATGCGCCACCATGCCCGGTGATGGCAAAGAATCCTAACCCAGACGAGGGCCGCTCATCATGCAGTCGCAACCGCCCGATGCTAGCCTAGATCCCATGCCGCACCACCGCCGCCACCCGATCGAGATCCTGCTGCTGCTGAGCTTGGGCGCGGCGTTGGGGGCCGTTGCCGTACTCTGGCTGGAGCACGGCCACCCGCATCCGCCGGCGGCGACTGCGGCGGGGCAGCCGGCCGCACGCGCCGAGCCGGGCGACGGCAGCGCCGCGACCGACTCCTATCGCGAGGCGGTGGCCCGCGCCGCACCGGCGGTGGTCAACCTCTACGCCAGCCACCTGCCGCGGCCGGGTGCCGAGGGTGAGCGCCGGCCGACGGCCCCCGGGGGACGCACCGCGCCGGGACCCGGCATCGGGCTCGGCGCCGCTGTCGTCATCGATGCGGGCCTGCTGGTCAGCAACGGCCACCTCCTCGCCGGCGCCGACCGCATCGACGCCCGGCTGGCCGACGGGCGTGCGCTTGAGGTGCGCCTGCTCGGCATCGACCCCGCCACCGACCTCGCCGTCCTCACCAGCACCGACCCGAACCTGCCGCCCCCGCTGAGCGCCGCCGACCCCCACCAGCTCGCCGTCGGCGACCTGGTGCTCGCCATCGGCAACCCCTTCGGCATGGGCCAGACCGTCAGCCTGGGCGTGGTCGGCGCCATCGGCCGCCATCATCTGGGGCTGACCGAGGTGGAGCGCTTCATCCAGACCGACGCCGCCATCAATCCGGGCAGCTCCGGCGGCGCGCTGATCGACAGCCACGGCCAGTTGGTGGGCATCAACACCGCCATCCTGTCCGAGACCGGCGTCTCCGCCGGCATCGGCTTCGCCATCCCGGTGGACCTGATATTCGAGGTGGTCGGTCGCATCCGCCGCAACGGCCGGGGCGAGCCGGGCTGGATCGGCATCGGCGGGCGCAGCGTCACGCCGGTGCTGGCCGAGCGCTTCGGCCTGCGCACGGCCACCGGCGTGCTGGTCTCGTCGGTGACCGAGGACAGCCCGGCGGACCTTGCCGGCCTGCGCCCCGGGGATGTGGTGACCGGCCTCGACGGCGAGGTCGTCGGCGCATCGGCCATGCTGCGCGAGGCCATCGCCCGCAGCGGCCCGGACGCGACCATCACCTTGGAGCTGTGGCGCGGCAGCGAGCGGCTCGAGGTCCGAACAACGACAGGCATGCGCCCCACCGAGACGGCCGCCGCCACCCCGACCGGCAGCGGGCCGCGCCCACCCGCGGCGCCACCGTCACCGTCTGGTAGCATAGGCAGGCCCTGAGCCTCAGACCACCCACGGGAAGCCATCGTGCCAGTAGACAGCAGCACCGACCTCGCCGCCGCCATCAGCGACTATCTGCGCGAGCACCACAGCGACGCCCACCGCGTCTTCCACCACTACCAGCAGCTGGAGCGCCCGTTGCTGCTGCGCAGCGACCTGCACGACGTCTACGGCGAGCTGTGCAGCGACTGTGATCGGCTCCACGACACGCCGCTGGCGCGCGCCATCCTGCACTGCCAGGAGGCCGTACTGATGATGCCCTGGCTGTACCTGGCCGTGCGCTCGCGCATCGGGCGCTGGAGCTATCTGCGCATCCAGATGGATACCATGGAGGCCGAGACGATCCCGGTGGCCGACTTCCTCGCCTTTAAGGAAAAGCTGATCGGCACCGACGACGACTGGGTCACGGAGGTCGACCTGGAGCCCTTCTCCAGGGGCTTCGCCAAGCCCGGCGAGGAGCGCTTCATCGGCCGCGGCGTCGAGTTCCTCAACCGGCGCCTGTCCAGCCAGCTGTTCGAGGAAGAGCGCCAGGGCAAGGAGCGCATGGTCCAATTCCTGCGTGTGCATGCCCACCGCGGCCGGCAGCTGATGCTTGGCCAGACCATCGGCAGCGTCAGCGCCCTGCGCCAGGCCTTGCGCAAGGCCGTCGCGCTGGCCAACAAACAGGCCCCGGAGACCCCTTGGTCCGACCTGGAGCCGCAGCTGCACGCCCTGGGCTTCGAGCCCGGCTGGGGCGACCGTGCCGCGCGCGTTGCCGAGACCATGGAGATGCTGCTCGACATCCTCGACGCCCCGTCGCCGGACACCCTCGAGCGTTTCCTGGCCCGCATCCCGATGGTCTTCTCGCTGGCCATCCTGTCGCCGCACGGCTGGTTCGGCCAGGCCAATGTCCTGGGCCGGCCCGACACCGGCGGCCAGGTGGTCTACATCCTCGACCAGGTACGCGCGCTCGAGGAGGAGATGCGCCGCAGCATCGCCGCCCAGGGGCTCGACATCGAGCCGCAGATCATCATCCTCACCCGCCTCATCCCCGAGGCCGAGGGCACCAGCTGCAACCAGCGCATCGAGCGCGTCGCCGGCACCCGCCAGGCGCGTATCCTGCGGGTGCCCTTCCGCACGCAGGAGGGCGAAGAGGTCCCGCACTGGATCTCGCGCTTCGACATCTGGCCCTACCTGGAGCGCTACGCCCGCGACGCCGAGCGTGACCTCCTCGCCGAGCTCGGCGGCCGGCCGGACCTGATCATCGGCAACTACTCCGACGGCAACCTGGTCGCCTCCATCATGGCCCCGCGCCTGGGCGTGACCCAATGCACCATCGCCCACGCGCTGGAGAAGACCAAGTACCTCTACTCCGACCTCTACTGGAAGGCCAACGAGGCCGAGCACCACTTCTCCTGCCAGTTCACCGCCGACCTCATCGCCATGAGCACGGCGGACTTCATCATCACCAGCACCTATCAGGAGATCGCCGGCACCGACGACAGCATCGGCCAGTACGAGAGCCACATGGCCTACACCCTGCCCGACCTCTACCGCGTCGTCCACGGCATCGACGTCTACGACCCCAAGTTCAACATCGTCTCCCCCGGCGCCGACGCTCAGATCTACTTCCCGCCCCAGCAAACCGAGCAGCGGCTGCACCACCTGCACCCGGAAATCGACGAACTGATCTTCGGCGACGGCGCCGGCTCGCAATTCCGCGGCAGCTTCACCGACCCGGACAAGCCGATCCTGTTCACCATGGCCCGGCTCGACAAGATCAAGAACATCACCGGCCTGGTGGACTGGTTCGGCCGCAGCCAGGCGCTGCGCGAGGAGGTCAACCTGCTGGTCGTCGCCGGCTATGTCGACGCCGAGCGCTCCCACGACACCGACGAGCAACAGCAGATCGCGCAAATGCACGCCCTGATGGACCAGCACGACCTCGACGGCGACATGCGCTGGATCGACGGCCAGGTCGACCGCGAGCGCAACGGCGAGCTCTACCGCGTCGTCGCCGATCGCCGCGGCGGCTTCGTCCAGCCGGCCCTGTTCGAGGCCTTCGGCCTCACCGTCATCGAGGCCATGGCCACCGGGCTGCCCACCTTCGCCACCTGCTTCGGCGGCCCGCTGGAGATCATCCAGGAAGGCGTCTCGGGCTTCCACATCGACCCCAACCACGGCGACGCCGCCGCCGCCCGGATGGCCGACTTCTTCGCCCGCTGCCGCGAGGAGCCCAAGCACTGGGACAAGATCGCCAAGGGCGCACTCAAGCGCGTCGAGACCCGCTACACCTGGCAGCTCTACGCCGAGCGCATGATGACCCTGGCCCGCGTCTACGGCTTCTGGCGCTTCGTCAGCGACCTCGAGCGCCGCGAGGCCCGCCGCTACCTGGAGATGTTCTACGCCCTGCAATACCGCCCGCTGGTGGCCAAGATGCAGCCCTGAGCGTTTCCTGCGGCTGCGCAGGCGCATTGCGATCCGGCTCTTTTCGTGGTCGTAGTCGTGATCGTGATCGACTCCGGGCACGACAGCGATCACGATCACGATCACGATCACGATCACGATCACGATCACGAGTTGGGACAACGCATTTGAACCGACCCGGTCAACCAAACCCGAGCGGGACACCCCCGAAGGCAGCCTGGACCGCCCGGAGACCACCCCATGCAGCGTAAGTCAAGGTTCAGAAACAAGTGGTGCAGACGCAACCACGAAACGGCCAATCAAAAGGCTCAGCGAACGGGCGTCTGCGCCACTTGTTTCTGAACCGATCCTAAGCCCCTGCCCATCGGCATCCAAACCCTCGCCAAGCTGCGCGAGTCGGACTGCTACTACGTGGACAAGACCGGCTTTGCGCTGCGCCTCATAGACCAAGGCAAGGACTACTTCCTCTCCCGCCCCCGCCGCTTCGGCAAGTCCCTGTTCCTCGACACCCTCGCCGAGCTGTTCGCCGGCAACGAGCCCCTGTTCCGCGGCCTTCAGGCCCACGAGCGTTGGGACTGGGACCGGCGCCACCCCGTCATCCGGCAGAAAACCCCGACAGCTTCGCACATCAACCAGCCGGATCAGCGGCACGCACGGCGCCGATAACCGTCGATGCAAGCCCGCAGGCGATGCTTCGGCGCCTTCTGTACGCGCATCAGCAACTCATGGGGCACCGCATCAAGACCGAAACGCTGCATCAGCTCCGACGACAGATAGGTCGTAAGGTGAGCGGTCATCTCCGCGTCGGCCTCGGCGCGGTGAAAGTCTCCGCACTTGGGCAGGCCCGCATAGGACACCAGCGTGCCCAGCTTATGATCCGGGGCCTCGGGCAAGACGCGCCGAGCGACGAGCATGGAGCAGGCGAAGTCCTGGCGGCGCGAGCGGCCGATGCGCTCCAGCTCCGCATCCCAGAAGCGGCGGTCGAAGGAGGCATTGTGCGCCACCATCGGCACCTTGCCGACAAACGCGGCCGCCTCGCGCATCACCTGCTCCGCCGGCGGTGCGGTGCGGAGCATCTGATTGGTGATGCCGGTCAGACTGGTGATGAAGCCGCTCACGCGCACGCCGGCGTTCATCAGGCTCTGATAGCGGTCGACGATCTCGCCGTCGCGCACCAGCATCACGGCGATCTCGGTGGCCCGATCCCCATCGAGCGGATAAAGCCCCGTGGTTTCGAAATCGATGACGGCCAGGGTGTCCAACTGCTGCTCCCATGATTGACGCGCGGTGCGTGGCGCCCGGCTGACGGGCTGGATGATGATGTCGTGTCGGCTGCTGGCCGAAGCACCCGCGGGGGCCGACGCGCGCCCACCGAGATCCTCCGCGCCATGATCCGGCGCGCCGAAGCATTAACATACACAACATGCACGGGGCAATCCACACGGCGACCGGGCCACTCGTTTGCGCGTGACGCCCCCACCTGCCCGCGACACCGCCTCCGAGACTGGGCAAGTCTTCGCCTTAGTCGGATTGAGGAACGAAACCCAGCGATGACCGCGCGTAAGCCGCCGAAAGCTGGGTTTCGCAAGCTCAACCCGACTACGCCGGAGTGGGTTTTCGCAGATTCGAGGAAGACTCGCGCAGGCTCAGTAGCGTGGTCGCGAGCCGAACCCCGCGCTATCCTTGCCCCCAATCCCCGGCAACACCCCACCAGCCCCAATCACCCCCGCCAACCGCCACAGCGCCAGATCACCCGCACACCCCAAGCCATGGAAGAGATCGACCTCCTCGAGCAGATCAAACACCGACTCGAGGCCCTTCAGACCCGCGTCGAGGCCCGCGCCGACCCCAAGCTCCTCGCCGAGGTCGCCGCCACGATTCGCCTCGCCGACGTCCATCTGCCGTCGGTCTTCATGCAGGCCCGCCGCGTGCTGGAGATCATCGTCCGCGACATCTACCGCCGCGAGCTGCCGGACGCCAAGCCCAAGCCGCTGAACAATACGATCGAGGCCCTGTACCAGCAAAAGGGCCTGATCGACGCCCGCATCGCCGGCGATCTCCACTACATCCGCGCCAACGGCAACCTGATCACCCACGCCCAGGCAGAGCCCGTCGAGCCGGACCCGAGCCATGCCGAGAAGGTGCTGTTCATCTTCCTCGGCGTCGTCGAGTGGTATCTCGAAGACTACCTCCCGGCCCGCACCGGCAGCGCCCCGGCCACGGCGACCGCAGCTTCCGGCCCGCCGCCGCCCAGCCCCTCCCGCGGCCTCGCCGCCTTCCGCCCGCAAGACGCCGCCAACTACTTCGGCCGCGAGCGCGACATCGCCGACCTGGCCGCCACCGTCGCCCGCCAGCCCCTGCTGGCCGTGGCCGGCCCCAGCGGCAGCGGTAAATCCTCGATCGTCACGACGCTCCAGCGTCGTGACGCAGGTCGGACCGCTCCAGCGGCCCGCAACCATCGCCGCCGATGGGGCGGCATGGTCCCTGCACCGACCCGGGGCGCTGGAGCGCCCGGGGACACGTCACGACGCTGGAGCGTCGTGACGATCAGGGGAACCTTCGGGATCGACGTGCGCACCGCCGCCGAGACCGCCGACCCGGTCCACCATCGCAGGCGACGCTGATCGATCGAGCCGGCGGCCTCTTGCCTCGCGCCACGCCGGCCGCAAACGCCTCGAACGATCCGTTAGTCAAGGTTCAGAAACAAGTGGTGCAGACGCAACGACGAAACGGCCAATCCAAAGGCTCAGCAAGCGGGCGTCTGCACCACTTGTTTTTGAATCGATCCTTAGTAGTCGCGCTGCAGCACCATCTTGCGTTCTGGTGCGAGGGCCGCAACGATGGGATCGGTCCGTTGGTCTTCACCCGTCGGCGTCACGCCTGTGATGCCGCAACCTGCAAGCTGAGCTTTACCATGAATCACATAATGGCCGTGCTGCTGAACGGCGTCGCCCAGATCGAGTTGGATCGGACCAAGCCGGTGCCGGACTATCAGGGCGCGTACCTTGACAAGATGGATCGCAGGATGGACGAGGGCCTGGACCTGGGGGGAGCGCTGGTGCGCAACCCCGACTTGGGGCAGCGCGCCCAGTTTATCGCCGCGAATCTGGCCCATGCGATCAAGACGGACAACGAGGCCATGGCGGCGGCCATGTGTACCTATCTGGCGGTGCGGATGACCGATCTGAAACAGGTCAAGATTCGCGAAGAGGGCGAGGATTTCTCCATCGAGCTCGACTTCGAGCACGATTACATCAAGCAGGCGCCGATTCGATTCGCAAAGCCCGGCGAGCTCTAGCCCGCGACCGGCGCTCATCCATCTGCAACCATCTGCAATCCGGTGCAGCCATGTCGAGCCGTGTGCAGCCGCGTCGGGGGACAAGCGCGCCGACGCTTCAGGCTGAACGGCAGCGCCAGCGGCAACGGCCTGCGTTAGCGGACATGCGGGGCCTGGAATGAGATGTCCAATGCGGCGGCTTGGGGATGTTCCGGGACGTTGCGAGCGACCAGTTGGGCAACGGATGAGGTCTGGTGCAGGTTGTCCCAGCCGAAGTCGGTCAACACCTCGGGATTCAGGCGTTCTCTGGCCATGAACGGATTGCTGAGGATGTGCCGGAAGGCATGCTTGGCAACATCGTTCATGAGCGTGTCGCCGATGAACGGGGCCTGCTTCAATCCCAGGCTGTCGGGCCAGCTCGGTCGCGGGCGCTCGGCCAAGATACCGACGGCATAGTCCACCTTGTTCGGATCGCCTTTGTAGATCCTCTCGAGGTCTTTGCGCACCCTCGGATCGAAGGCATCGAAACCGACGGAAGAGCCCTTTTTCTGAGCCTCTCGATGGGTGTTGAACGATGCCAGCACGCCCCTGGCCTTGGTCAGGCCCGCGCGGTCCGCGGGCAGCACGCCCTTCGGGGTATTCTTCAGGCTAATGGCACTGGCCGCTTGATTGGATGCCGCCTCGAAGATCGCTGCCAGCCCTGCGCCCATCACCATGTCGTTGTTGGCGAGAAAGGCATTGAAGCCCAGGCCCTCAAAGCCCCGCAGCTGATCCGGCAACATGGAGTGGAAGCGGTACAGGATGTTGAAATGATACGGGATGGGTGAGCGCGTGCACCAATCCTTGGACCGGTAGCCGAACGTCTTGGTATCCATGCGAAAGATGTCCTGCCCGGCAAAGGTGTTGATGTAGTCCTCAATGACGACCTTCATATACGCCGTAATGTTGTTTTGCTGGGCGATCTCGAATACGGTATCGTCATCAGCCAGTTTACCCTTACGCTTGAGCTCTTCCATAATCCCATCGCACAGCCTGTTGTGCTCCCGAACCAACAGTGACGTGATGGCGAAGTTGCCCAGGGTCATATTCCCCTGGAACAGACCTGTGGCGCAGATGTCCTGCTCCTTGCCCTCATACGCGGTCATCAACTGCTTGATATGATCCTCGTCAAGGTAGGAGAGACCTCGGTACTCCTGCTTGACCTGCCACTCCCCGTCGATGTTCTCACACAAGGCATCGGGAAACTCGACCTGCCGGCCGTTGACCTCGCGTGTTTGGGTCTTCAGCTTGCCTTCCTGATGGGATCGCAGAAGCTGAGAATCCTGTGCGGTATTGCCGTAGACCTGGTTCAGGATGATCTCATGGGGCGCGTTCGTCTTATAAGGTTCCTTGACGTCACTTTGAAACACGGCATCGGTGAGGTGTTGCGCAAAGAACGGCAGCAACAACGACGCGCGGATCTCGGGCGCCTCACCCTCTCGCTCAAACAGCGGGAGCAGCTCATCGATTGGGGGCAGGGCCTTGATGTAGTCCGGAGTCGGCTTCGGCACCTCAAGGGAGAAATACTTGGGATTGATGGTTTCATGCAGCGATGCCGTGCCATTACCTTCCGTGGTCCATCGACCGGGTACAGTACCCTTGGCGTAGCGGTAGATAACCGCGTTGCTAATCACCCGATGAACACCCGGGATTGCGGTAACCGCTTTGAAGACAAGCTCGCCAATGTTTCGATCGGTGGAGGCCATGTCGAATCTCCCCATCTCTTGTGTTGTTTTCTGCCTTTGGTGATTTAAGCCTAGCGAAACAGTGCGGCAATGTAAATACAAAGAATAGCCGAAGATGCGGGGTGTCGAGCCCTGGGGCGACACCAATGCCGTTAAGTCAAGGTTCAGAAACAAGTGGTGCAGACGCAACGACGAAACGGCCAATCCAAAGGCTCAGCGAGCGGGCGTCTGCACCACTTGTTTTTGAATCGATCCTAAGTTAAGCCGTGGGAGCGGCTTCCAGCCGCGACGGTCGCCGCGCGAGCCGAGTCGCGGCTGGAAGCCGCTCCCACAAAGCGCTCCCATCGCTCGCTAACTTAATGGCATTGGGGGCGACACAGCATCCGGCATTCGGTTGCCCGTGCTTTACACCGCTGCAACAGAAAAATGGAGCGCATGGCGGCTTGGGCACGCATCGCCACCCCGGCCTTCCGGGCTACAAGGTCTTCAGATACTCCAACAACGCCCGGCGCTGCTGCGCGCTCAGCGCGTCGCCGAAATCGTGCCCCCGGTTGCCGTAGCCGGGACGGGTGGTGTCGTAGACCCATTTCTGCGCGTCAATGCTGGCGTATTGGTCACGCCCGGCAGCATCCAACACCCGGTGTTCCCAACCCAGCGCGCCGGTGTCGTAGTCGGGCTTGGCGGTGGCGAAGCGCCAGTAGGTGGGACGGGTGGTGGTGTCGAGCAGCGCGGCCAGGGTCGGGATCGAGCCGTTATGCAGATACGGGGCGGTGGCCCAGGCGCCGTCCAGCGGCGGGGCGATGTAGCCCAAGGCCGGGGTGGTGCGGGTCTTGGCGACGGCGCCGTGGCGGGAGCCGAAGAAGGCGCCGTTGAGCCAGCGGATGAAACGATCGGACTTGCGGTAGGCCCGTTCGGCCAGTTCGGGGTCGGTGCCGATCTGGTCCAGGGCCACGAGCTTGTTGGGATAGGTCTCGCGCGCGCCGTAACGGCCATGGCATTTGCGGCAGTTGGCGTTGAACAGGCGCTCGCCGGCGGCGGCGAGGGGCTGGTCGATGGGGTACGGGTAGGCCGGTGACGGCAGGCTGGCGAGGTAGGCGCGTACATCGGGCAGCCAGGCGTCGATGGCACGGACCTCGGCGACGGTGTCGGCACAGGCGATGGCGGCCAGGGCCATGTGGCGGGCCTGGTCGCCGCGTGCCTCACCGTTGTAGAACAGGGCGTGTTTCTTATCGAGGTTCCACAGCGGCGGGACGCTGAGGGGCAGCACCCGCCTCGGCGGCGGCGGCAGCACGGGCGCGTCGGACCAGGCCAGGGTCTTGGGATCGCGGTGGGCGATCAGCGCACGGGCCAGGGCGCGGGCCGGGTTGGCGCCGATGGTGTCGGTGATGGCCCAGGGGGCGACGGTGCGGATGGGCTCGGCCCAGCGCCGCCATTCACGGGTCTCGGCCTCGCCGTCGACATGGGCGGCGGCGGCGTCGACCTGCATGAGCGGGTCGCCGGTGAAGTCGAGCAACGCATCGCCGAGGCCGATGACCAGCTCGCCGTTGAGCGGGGCCGCGTGGCAACCCAGGCAGTTGGAGGTGACCAGCTCGACGCCGCTGTCGGCGGTGAAGGCGGTGACCGCGTAGGGCAGCTCGGCGTTGCGCCCGCGCCGACCGGTAAGCGGGTATCCGGGACCGGGGTTGCCGCTGATGGCGACGTAGGCGTTGTAGGGGAGCCCGCAGCCGAGCAGGTTGCGGTTGAGCAGCGCATCGCGGCCGGTGGCCGGGTCGCCGGCGCGCTGGGGGCTGGCCGGGATGCTGCCGGGCTCGGCCTTGGTCAGCTCCGGCGGGCCGGCGGTGTCGCAGCCGGCGGCGAGGAGTGCGGCGAGCAGGGCGCCCGCGCAGGGCAGCCACCGACCCTTGCCGCAACTTGCCCGGCGGCAAGGATGATCAAGGCCCTCGGCGTCAATAGCCGTAGCCCTGGCCCTCAATCCGGTCGATCTTGCCGTTCTTGATGGTGATGCGCTGGATGAAGCGGTTGGGGCCGAAGTTGTAGGTCCAGACGTCATAGCTGCTCGGCTGGAACTCGGTGTAGTAGGTGCCGGTATTCGGGTTGTAGACCCTGTTCGGGACCGGATCCTGGAAGTGCTCGCGCATGGTCGGCTGGCCGCAGGTCCTGATGAGCTTCAGCGTCGAATCGCCGACGCCGACGATCCCGGTGCCGCAGCGCAGGGCCTGGGCTGGGGAGGACAGGACGACAAGGCTGATGAACAACGGGCCGAGGTAGCGCTTCATCGTACAGGACTCCTGCTTCGGGCGGTGCCGCGGGGTCGCTGATCGGGCAAGGACCAGAGGTCGCCGCGGTCCACCGGTTGTGCGGTAGATATTCCATGAGAGTCTAGCAACACCGACCGCCGCCGCCCCCCGCACCGCTGGGGGCAGCGGCGCGATCAGCCCAGCCCCGGCGGTGCCGCCCGGTGCCAGTCGGTCGCCTGCTGGAGGCGATGGGCGATGTTCAGCAGCCGGCCTTCCTGGAAGTAGTCACCGATCAGCTGCAGGCCCACCGGCAGCCCGTCGGCCGGGGCGACGGGGATGGACATGCCCGGCAGTCCGGCGAGGTTGGTGGCGATGGTGTAGATGTCGTTGAGGTACATGGCCACCGGGTCGCTGGTCTTGGCGCCCAGCGCGAAGGCGGTGGACGGCGAGGTCGGCCCCATGATGACGTCGACGTCGGCGAAGGCGGCGCGGAAGTCGTCGCTGATCAGGTGCCGGATCTGCTGGGCCTTCAGGTAGTAGGCGTCGTAGTAGCCGGCGGACAGGGCGTAGGTGCCGATCATGATGCGGCGCTTGACCTCGGCACCGAAGCCTTCCGTCCGGCTGCGCTTGTAGAGGTCTTCCAGGTCCCGGGGATCATCGCAACGGTGGCCGAAGCGGACGCCGTCGAAGCGGGCCAGGTTCGATGAGCACTCCGCCGGGGCCACCACGTAGTAGACCGGCACCGACAACGGGCTGTTCGGCAGGCTGATCTCGCGCACGCTGGCGCCCAGAGACTCGAAGCGCTTGATCGCCTCGTCCACCGATGCGGCGACGCCGGCGTCGAGGCC
Organism: uncultured Gammaproteobacteria bacterium; assembly: GCA_942491465.1. Classification (GTDB taxonomy): domain Bacteria; phylum Pseudomonadota; class Gammaproteobacteria; order Chromatiales; family Chromatiaceae; genus CALOBA01. The sequence goes on along the minus strand of CALOBA010000071.1, from coordinate 170,853 downwards.
GTCGCCGAAATACTCCTTCGGCAGGCCGATCTTCAGCCCGGCGATGTCGTCGTCAAGGCTCGCGGTGTAGTCCGGCACCGGCTCGTCGGCGCTGGTGGAGTCGCGACTGTCGAAGCCGGCCATGGCCCCGAGCAACAGCGCGGCATCGGCGGCGGAGCGGGTCAGCACACCGGCCTGATCGAGGCTGGAGGCAAAGGCGATCATGCCCCAGCGCGAGCAGCGCCCGTAGGTGGGCTTGATGCCGGTGATGCCGCACAGGGCCGCGGGCTGGCGGATGGAGCCGCCGGTGTCGGTGCCGGTGGCGGCGACGCAGAGCCTCGCCGCCACCGCCGCCGCCGAGCCGCCGGAGGAGCCGCCGGGGACGCGCTCGCTGTCCCAGGGGTTGCGCACCGGTCCGTACCAGCTGGTCTCGTTCGACGAGCCCATGGCGAACTCATCCATGTTGGCCTTGCCGAGGCAGACGATACCGGCGGCGGCCAGGCGCTCGACCACGGTGGCATCGTAGGGGGCGATGAAGCGGTCGAGCATGCGCGAGCCGCAGCTGGTGCGCACGCCGTCGGTGCAGAAGATGTCCTTGTGGGCGATGGGGATGCCGGTCAGCGGACCGGCGTCGCCGGCGGCGATGGCCTGGTCGGCGACATCGGCGGCGGCCAACGCCGCATCGGCGGTGACGGTGATGTAGCTGTTCAGGGCCGGGTCGTAATGGCCGATGCGTTCGAGATAGTGCTGGGTGAGCTCGCGGCTGGAGAAGGCCTTCTCGCGAAGGCCCGCGGCCAGCTCGGCGATGGTCTTGTCGTGCATGGGATCTACTGTCCTGGGCCGGGTGGAACGGGGGATGGGCCTGCCACGCCGGCGGCTATTCGATGACCTTGGGCACCAGATAGAGCCCGTCCCGAGTCAGCGGGGCATGCTGCTGGAAACGCTCGCGTTGGTCTTCCTCGCTGGCCTGGTCGGGCCGCAGCCGCTGGCTCATGTGCAGCGGGTGGGCCATGGGCTCGACGCCGCCGGTGTCCACCTGCTGCATCTGCTCCACCAAGTCGAGGATGTTGGTCAGCTCGGCCGCATAGCCGTCGAGGTCGGCGTCGGCTACCTCAAGCCGGGCCAAGTGGGCGATCTTCGCGACCGCGGTCTTATCCAGTGCCATCGCAATGCTGCTCGTGTCGGGGTCTGGAGGGGGAGATCTCGGACACCGGGCCTCGGGGGCCCGGGCAGGCCCGCGGAGGCCCTGTCCGGGTTGATGCGACAAACTACCATATCGGCCCGCGCCGTGGGGCCAGGGGCGGGATCGGCAGCGGACGTCTCGATCGGGCCGCCGGGCCGCAGCGGGGGCGTTCGACAACCTCGGCGACAAGGCGGATAATTGGTGAAAACCACGCAAAATTGTTGTTTTTTTAAGACGATGGAACGCGCCATCCGAGCTATCCGAGGCCGAATCAATCATGACAGACGCCCTCGCCCCCACGTCTCCCAGGCCGTCCCCACGCCGGGCTTGCCGGATCGGCTTGCACCTGATGCTCGCGTCGGCGTTGCTGGCGGCAATCGCGGCCCCGATCGAACACGCGGTGGCCGCAGTCCCGCCCGACCAGCTGGTCCTCGCCGCCAGTGACGACCTGTTCGAACTCTCGCCCTCGGAGCTGGCCGAGATCCCGGTGGTCTCCGCCTCCCTCGCCCCGCAGCGGTTGGCGGATTCACCGGCCAGCGTCACCGTGGTCACCCGCGAGCAGATTCGGCACATGGGTGCGCGCAACCTCTACGACGTGCTGCGCCATGTGCCGGGGCTGCGGGTGGATGTGACCAACCGCGGCCGACCGCTGGTCTCGGTGCGCGGCGTGCGCCGAGACAGCAGCAGCCAGCTGCTGTTTCTGCTCGACGGCCATGGGCTCAACGAGCCCGCCAACGGCAGCGCCACCTTCCTGTTCGAGCTGTCCTACCTGCCGCTGGAGAATATCGCGCGGATCGAGGTCATACTCGGACCGGGCTCGGCGCTGTTCGGCTCCAACGCCTTTCTCGGCCTGGTCAACATCATCACCCGCGAGGCCGACGACATCGACGGCACCGAGGTGACGCTGCGCAGCGAATGGGAGGCGGAGGGCTACATCGGCAGCGAGATCAACCTGCTCTACGGCGAGCAATTCCAGCCTGACCGCGCCTTGACCCTCAACGCCAACCTGGTCACCCGCGAGGGCGAGCGCATCCCGGTGGAGGCCGGATTCAACGGCTTCCCCGGGCAGGCGCATCGAGAATTCGACCAGGTCGACCTGCAGCTGCGCGGCAGCCTGGGCCGGTTCTCACTGCTCGGGCGCTATACCCAGCAGGATCGCAGCGCATCCCATGGCGCCCTGTACAACCTGAGCGCCGACGACTACTACCAGTTCGAGGGCGGCTTCGTCGAGATCAAAGGCGACTTCGAGGCCGGGTCGCAGATGCACCTGATGACCCGCGCCTACCTCGACTACTGGGACGGCCATACCCGGATCACGAGCCGACGCAAGGGCACCATCCCGCCCACCGACCCCGACTCCCCCTTCAATCCCTACGGCAGATACGGCCGGCTGGAGATCAAGACCGGCAAGGCCGGCGTCGAGCTGCGCGCCACCAGCCATCACTTTCGCAACCACGACATCACCTTCGGCATCCTATGGGAATACCAGGCCCAGGACGACCTAAGGGCGTTCGGCAGCCGGATTGAAAACGGCCTGCCCGTCTATCCGCTGGAGGACCAAAGCGCGTTCAACAACTTCGGCCAGGACGCGGAGCGCACCCTGCTCGCCCCCTACGTCGAGGACATCTGGCAGATCGGCGAGGACCTGACCCTGAACGCCGGGCTGCGGCTGGATCAGTACAGCGACTTCGGCAGCTCCGTCAATCCCAGGCTCGGCCTCACCTGGCAGCTGCACCCGCGCTACAGCCTGCGCGCGCTCTACGGCACCGCCTTTCGCGCACCGGAGTTTCGCTTTCTGTTCCTGGAGTCGCCGTTTATCGACGGCAACGCGGACCTGAAGGACGAGCAGGTGCGCACCTTCGAGGTGGGGCTGAACGCCAACCCCATCGACCATCTGACCACCCGCCTGACGCTGTATCACAACAAGCTCAAGGGCCTGATCATCCGGCCGGACGGCCAGACCCAGTTCAAGAACGCCGGCGCCATGACCAGCCAAGGTCTGGAGCTTACGGCGGCCTATCGATGGACAAACGGCAACAGCCTCTCCGCCAACTACAGCTATGTGGACGCCACCATGGAAAACGGGGAGCGCGCCGCCGACGAGCCGCGCAACACGGCCAGCCTCACGACCTGGACGCCGCTGAGCGCACGTCTGGGCGCGGGCCTGAGCCTCTACTGGCAGGACGCGAGCGCCCGCGCCACCGGCGACCCCCGCTCGGATCTGCCGGGCTACACGCTGTTGGACCTCAATCTGATCTACCGATTGGCGAAGGACGTTGAGCTGGGCCTGGCGGCCTACAACCTATTGGATCGCGACTACGCCATGCCGGCACCGATCGCCGGCAGCTTTGTCGAGGACTACCGCGGCGCCGGGCGCAGCCTGCGCGCCGAGCTGCGCATCGCCTTCCGCTAGATCGTTCATGCACCCCGGCAGTCAGGTCAAGGCACGCACCGGTTGGATCAGGGCCGGGGCGCATCCGAGGCTCGCACTCGGCCTGATCGCGCTGATCGGCCTGAACGGCCTGAACGGCCTGACGGGGACCACGCAGGCCGCCGAACTGGAGCACCGCGTCAAGGCGGCCTTCATTTACAACTTCCTGCGCTTCGTCGACTGGCCAGAGCAGGGCTTCGCCGGCGCGAACGCGGGCTACGAGCTCTGCATCCTGGGCCAGGACCCGTTCGGCGACAGCCTGGCACCGATCTCGCGCAAGCGCGCGCACAACCGCCCCATCCGGCTGCACCAGCTGACGCGGAATGCCGATCCGACCGACTGCCATGTGCTGTTCATCAGCACCTCGGAGGCCCAGCGCATGCCGGCCATCCTGCGCCGTCTGCGCGGCGCCCCTGTGCTCACCGTCAGCGAACTGCCGCAGTTCGCCAAGCGCGGCGGCACGGTGGGCTTTGTCCTCGATCAGGGCAAGGTGCGCCTGGAGGTCAATCTGGCCGCCGCCCGCCGCGCCGGGCTGCATGTCAGCTCCAAGCTGCTGGAGGTGGCCTCGGAGGTCTACCGACGGTGACCCGGCCGCCCTGCAGGCAGGCCGAGACGTGCAGACGGCCGGCATCGACGAGGCACGACCAATTCGCAGACTTTGAGCGCATCGCCGATGCTGACCTAACGCTTCAGCTTGCCGCGGAACCGCTGCGTTGCTAGATTAGCGCCCTTCTATTTTATGGGTATCGTCGCTTGATCGAGCGGGCGCCGGTCTCCGCGACCGCACAGCGCGCTGCATGCCGGTAGTAACGCGTCCTCCGCAGGGGCGCCGAGGAACCGCCGGCCCCGCACCGGTCGCAGGCGGACAGGTCACCGCCTCCGCGCCCGCGATGCAATCCGCGGCCCGCGGGGCCGCCTCTCCATCCGATTCATCCGCTCATGGTGCCGCGCTCGGCGCCGGCGCCGACGCTGACGAGCGCCGCCGGACGGGCCAAGCCACTATGCCGGCGACAGCGCCGAGCGGGCCGACGATAACAACACACTTCTCGATCTTCCAGGTAAACCGCCGATGTTTTTCAGACGTATCCAGGGACTGTTCTCCAACGACTTGTCCATCGACCTCGGCACGGCGAACACGCTGATCTACACCCGCGGCAAGGGCATCGTGCTCAACGAGCCGTCGGTGGTGGCGATCCGCCAGGACCAGACCACCGGGCGCAAGTCGCCGGCGGCGGTGGGCGAGGAGGCGAAGATGATGCTCGGGCGCACGCCGCAGAACATCACCGCCATCCGCCCCCTGAAGGACGGCGTCATCGCCGACTTCAACGTCACCGAGATGATGCTGCAGTATTTCATCAAGAAGGTGCATGAGGCGCGCTTCTTCCAGCCGAGCCCGCGGGTGCTGGTGTGCGTGCCCTGCGGCTCGACCCAGGTGGAGCGCCGCGCCATCAAGGAATCCGCCGTGGGCGCCGGCGCCCGCGATGTGTACCTCATCGCCGAGCCCATGGCCGCGGCCATCGGTGCCGGGCTGCCGGTGAATGAGCCCACCGGCTCGATGGTGCTCGACATCGGCGGCGGCACCTCGGAGGTGGCGGTGATCTCGCTGAACGGCATCGTCTACTCCAACTCGGTGCGCATCGGCGGCGACACCTTCGACGACGCCATCATCAGCTACGTCCGGCGCAACTACGGCACCTTCATCGGCGAGGCCACCGCGGAGCGCATCAAGCACAGCATCGGCTCGGCCTTCCCCGGCGCCGAGGTCGACGAGATCGAGGTCAGGGGCCGCAACCTGGCCGAGGGCATGCCGCGCAGCTTCACGCTGAACAGCAACGAGATCCTCGAGGCCCTGCAGGAGCCGCTGATGGGCATCATCGGCGCGGTCAAGCATGCCCTGGAGCAGACCCCGCCGGAACTGGGTGCCGACGTGGCCGATCGCGGCATCGTACTCACCGGCGGCGGCGCCCTGCTGCGCGATATCGACCGCCTGGTGGCCGAGGAGACCGGCCTGCCGGTGGTCATCGCCGAGGATCCGCTCACCTGCGTCGCCCGCGGCGGCGGCAAGGCGCTGGAGACCATCGACAGCCGCGGCATCGACCTGTTCATGGATGAGTGATTGCCGGGGTAGATCACCATCAAGCCACTCTTCGTCCAAGGCCCCTCCCCGGCGCTGCGGCTGACCATCGCCGCGGTGCTTGCGATCGGCCTGATGATCACCGACAGCCGCCATCAGCATCTGGACTTCCTGCGCGCGACGCTGGCGGTGATGCTCTACCCGGTCCAATACCTGGCCGCGCTGCCGAGCCGGCTGGCCCGCGCCGTGGACGGCCGCCTGGCCACCGAGGCGGAGCTGCGCACGCACAATGCGGTGCTGCTGGCCGAGAACCTGAGGCTGCGGGCACGGATGCAGACCTTCAGCGCACTGGAGACCGAGAACCACCGGCTCCGCACCCTGCTGGGGTCGTCGTTCCAGGTCGGCAAACGGGTGCTGATCGCCGAGCTGCTGGAGGTCGAGCTGGACCCGTTTCGGCAGCAGGTCATCGTCGACAAGGGCCTCCGCGCCGGGGTCTACAAGGGTCAGCCGGTGCTCGACGCCAATGCGGTCATGGGCCAGGTGATCCGCACCAATGCGCTGACCTCCACCGTGCTGCTGATCACCGACCCGGCCCATTCCCTGCCGGTGCAGGTCAACCGCTCCGGGCTGCGGGCAATCGCCGACGGCACCGGGCTGATCAACCGCCTGCGCCTCTCGCACCTGCCCGAGGACGCGGACATTCGCGTCGGCGATCTGCTGGTCACCTCCGGGCTCGGCGGCGTCTTTCCCCGTGGCTATCCGGTGGCGCGGGTCATCGCCGCCGGCTTCGAGCCCCATCTCAGCCAGTTCGCGACCGTGCTGGCCGAGCCCACGGCCCGGCTCGACCGCAGCCATGAGGTGCTGCTGGTCTGGACCGAGTCGACGCCGCCCCCCGCGGCAACCACCGAGGCGGTATCCCGGCGCGACGCGAGCGTCGCCACATCTCCATGACCAGCGCGACCACAGCGCCGCGGTGGCTGGTGTTGACGACGCTGGTCGCGGCCCTGTTCCTGACCATGCTGCCGCTGCCGTTCTGGGCCGAGCCCTATCGGCCGCAGTGGCTGGCGCTGACGCTGATCTTCTGGTGCCTGACCAGGCCGCTGAGCATCGGGGTATTCTGGGGCTTCGGCACCGGCCTGGTGCTGGACGTGATGCAGGGCGCCCTGCTCGGCCAGCATGCGCTGACGCTGTCGCTGATCGCCTTCCTCGCGGTGGAGCTGAGCCGGCGCATCCTGGCCTTCCCGGCCTGGCAGCAGGCGATCTCGATCTGGCTGATGCTCCTGCTGGAGCGGCTGATCAACCTCTGGATCATGGGTGCGAGCGGCTATCCGACGCCGTCCCTGGTCTACTGGCTGCCGACCCTGACCAGCGCCCTGCTCTGGCCCTGGCTCACGGCGCTGCTGCAGGCGCTCTACCTGCGTGCCGAGCGCGACTGAGCATCCATGAGCAGGCATACCCGAGATCGCAGCCCGCCGCTCAACGAACTGCTCGACGCCGGCCTGCAGGACCCGCAGGTCGCCACACGCGTGTTCAACCGCCGCGTGCTGCTGATGGCGGTGCTGGTGCTGCTGGCCTTGGCCGGCATCGTCGCCCGGCTGTTTCACCTGCAGGTCGAGTCCCACGAGCATTTCAGCACGCTGTCCACCGACAACCGCATCAAGGTCCAGCCGCTGCCGCCCACCCGCGGGCAGATCTACGACCGCGCGGGCCGGCTGTTGGCGGACAACCTGCCGAGCTACGCGCTGGAGATCGTCCCCGAGAAGGTCGACGACCTGCAGGAGACCATCGACGGCTTGGCCTCGATCATCGCCATCGGCGACGAGGATCACCGCCGCTTCGAGCGGCTGCTGACCCGGCGCCGACGCTTCGAGGGGGTGCCCATACGGCTCGACCTGAACGAGGCCGAGCGCGCCCGCTTCGCGGTCAAGAGCCACCTGTTCCCCGGCGTCGACATCCGCGCCGAGCTGCTGCGCTGGTACCCGGAGGGCGTGCATACGGCGCATGTGGTCGGCTACGTCGGTCGCATCAACGAGCGCGAGATGGGGCAAATCGACACCTCGGACTACGCCGGCACCAGCCACATCGGCAAGGTCGGCGTGGAACGCTACCACGAAGAGGCGCTGCACGGCACGGTCGGCGTCGAGCAGGTGGAGGTCAACGCCCGCGGCCGGCTGCTGCGCGTGGTCGACCGCCAACCGCCCATCGGCGGCAGCGATCTGCACCTGTTCCTCGACATCGATCTGCAGAAGGCGGCAGTGGCGGCGCTGGGGGATCGGCGCGGCGCCGTGGTCGCCATCGAGCCCTCCACCGGCGGCGTGCTCGCGCTGGTCAGCGCCCCGAGCTACGACCCCAACCCCTTCGTCGGCGGCATCGGCGTGGCCGACTACGCGGCGCTGCGCGACGACATCGACAAGCCGCTCTACAACCGCGCCATCCGCGGCCAGTACCCGCCCGGCTCCACCGTCAAGCCGTTCGTCGCCCTCGGCGGGCTGGCCACCGGCCACGCCACCTTCGGCGGCACCAAGTTCTGCGGGGGCTACTACCAGCTGCCGGGCCAGAGCCATCGCTATCGCTGCTGGCGGCGCGGCGGTCACGGCACCGTCTCCATGCGCCTCGGCATCGTCCAGTCCTGCGACGTCTATTTCTACCGACTCGCCCACGACATGGGCATCAACACCCTGCACGACTTCCTGTCCACCCTCAGCTTCGGCCGACCCACAGGCGCCGACATCGCCGGCGAGCAGGGGGGACTGCTGCCGTCGCCGGCCTGGAAGGAGCGCGTGCGCCACGAGATCTGGTATCCGGGCGAGACACTGATCGTCGGCATCGGCCAGGGCGCCTTCCTGGCCACGCCGCTGCAGCTCGCCGCCGCCACCGCCGCGGTGGCCAACCGCGGCACCTTCATCCGGCCGCGGCTGCTGCGCTCGAGCCGCCGACCCGGTGCCGACACCCTGGAGCCCACCGCCCCGGCCACCCATCGCCTGCCGGTGAGCGACGCGAAGCACTACGACCAGATCGTCGACGCCATGGCCGATGTCGTGCGCAGCCGCCGCGGCACCGCCTGGCGCATCCGCAGCCCGCACTACAGCATTGCCGGCAAGACCGGCACCGCCCAGGTCTTCAGCGTCGGCCAGAACGCGTGGTACAACGAGGCCGAGGTGGCCGAGCGCATGCGCGACCACGCGCTGTTCGTCGCCTTCGCCCCGGTGGAGCACCCGCACATCGCCGTCGCCGTCATCGTCGAGAACGGCGGCCACGGCGGCTCCACCGCGGCCCCCATCGCCCGCGCCGTCATGGACGCCTGGCTGGTGCCGGGGCTGGACGAATGAAGCACACAAGACGTCCGGCGTGACCCGCTACCGCAATCTCGACATCGGCAACCCGCTGCTCGAGTCCGACCGGCCCTCGCTGGCGGCGCGCATGCACCTTGACCTGCCGCTGCTGCTCGGACTGCTGATACTCTGCGGGGCCGGGCTGTTCGTGCTCTACAGCGCCAGCGATACGTCCATGGCTCAGGTGCAGCGCCAGGCGCTGCGCCTCGGCATCGCCTTCGTTGCCATGGTGGTGATCGCTCAGGTCCCGCCACGGCTGCTGCGGGTCTGGTCGGCGCCGCTGTTCCTGGTCGGCGTGCTCATGCTGGTGGCGGTGCTGCTGGTGGGCGACATCGGCAAGGGCGCCCAGCGCTGGCTCGATCTGGGCGTGGTCCGCTTTCAGCCCTCCGAGCTGTTGAAGCTGGCGGTGCCGATGATGGTGGCCTGGTTCCTGGTCCAACGACCGTTGCCGCCCGGCGCCGGGCGGGTGCTGGTGGGCCTGGGGCTGATCGCCCTGCCGGTGCTGCTGATCGCCAAACAGCCGGATCTGGGCACGTCCCTGCTGGTGGCCAGCGCCGGGGTGCTGGTGCTGTTTCTCTCCGGCATGGGCTGGCGCCTGATCCTGCTGTTCGGCAGCCTGGCCGCCGCCGCGGCCCCGATACTCTGGCTGACCATGCGCTCCTACCAGCGCCAGCGCGTGCTGACCTTGCTCGACCCGGGCTCCGACCCCCTCGGTGCGGGCTATCACACCATCCAGTCGCAGATCGCCATCGGCTCCGGCGGCATCCACGGCAAGGGCTGGCTCCAGGGTACCCAGTCGCACCTGGAATTCCTGCCCGAGCGCTCCACCGACTTCATCTTCGCCGTCATCGGCGAGGAGTTCGGCCTGGCGGGCATCCTCGTCCTGCTCGGGCTGTATCTGTTCATCATCCTGCGCGGCCTCGCCATCGCCGCCGCCGCCGACGAACCGTTCGGGCGCCTGCTCGCCGGCTCCCTGACCCTGGTGTTCTTCGTCTATCTGTTCGTGAACACCGGCATGGTCATCGGCCTGTTGCCGGTGGTGGGGGTACCGCTGCCGCTGATCAGCTACGGCGGCACCTCGCTGGTCACCATCATGGCCGGATTCGGGATGGTCATGTCGGTCCATACCCATCGGCGCAGACGGCGGGGGGCGAGGTTCTAGCCCCCCAGCCTGCTCGCTCCCGCAAAGACGCGCAGAAAAAATATCTTCATTTAGAGCAACCTTGCTCCTATACTGAAGGTTATCTATCAAGAGAGAACCCGTCCGCCCTCCCGAGCATGGCCCCACCGCTGCCCACATCGCTGATCGCCCTCCTCCTGGCCAGCGCCCCCACCGTTGCCTTCGCCCAGCCGATGGCGGACGCGCCGCGGGATTATCAGGAAGGTCGCCAGGCATTCGTTGCCGACGTATCCGCCGAGCACGACCTTGACCCGGCCCGCATCGGCGCCCTGCTCGCCGAGGCGCGCTATAGCCAGGCGGTGATCGATGCGATGACCCGGCCCTACGAGGCCAAGCCCTGGTTCGTCTATCGGCCGATCTTTCTGACCCCGCAGCGCATCAGCGACGGCCGCGTCTTTCTGGGTGAGAACCGGGCCTTGCTGGACCGGGCGCAGGCGCGCTGGGGCGTGCCGGCGGAGGTCATCACCGCGATCCTGGGCATCGAGACCAACTACGGTCGCACCATGGGCCGGCACCGGGTGATCGATGCCCTGAGCACCCTGGGCTTTGCCTATCCGCCACGCGCCGATTTCTTCCGCGGCGAGCTGACGCAGTTGCTGCTGCTGTCGCGAGAGGAGGGGCTGGACCCGCTGGCAATCCACGGCTCCTATGCCGGCGCGGTGGGCCAGGCCCAGTTCATCCCGTCGAGCTACCGCGCCTATGCCGTGGATTTCGACGGCGACGGCCGCCGGGACCTGTGGCAGAGCCGCGCCGACGCGATCGGCAGCATTGCCAACTATCTGGCCGAGCATGGCTGGCAGCCTGGCGCCCCGGTAGCGGCGCCGGCGCGGCTGGCCGCCGGTCCGCCCGCCGAGGTGGCGATCGCGGGGCGCGCGCCGAGCACGCCGACCCAGACCCTGGGTAACCTGCGCGCGCAGGGCATCGAGGCCGACCCCGGCCTGGCGGACGACCTGCGCGCAGCCCTGATCGGGCTGCAGCGCGAGCACGCCGACAACGCTGCTGAGCCGCCGCAGGAGTATTGGCTCGGCTTCGACAACTTCTACGCCATCACCCGCTACAACCACAGCAATCTGTATGCGATGGCGGTCCATCAGCTCAGCCGCGCCATCGCCGGGCACCAAGCCCTGTCCCGGCGTTGAATGGCGGTCTATCCGGCGTCGGGGGGCGCCCCAGGGGGGATCATGACACGACAGCATCGAGCGGGCACGCCCCGGCAACCGGCCGGTCGGGCCCGCGTCCGCCATCTCGGGGTCGGCTTGGCCATCGTGCTGCTGGCCGGCTGCGGCGGCGCGCCGCAACGTGAGGCAACACCGGACCACAGCGGCATCGCCGATGCCGTGCCGCAGGTCGAGCCCAAGGCCAGGTATGGGAATATGGATTCCTACGTGGTCTTCGGGCGGCGCTATCACACCAAGGACAGCAGCCGCAACCATGTGGAGCGCGGCGTCGCCTCCTGGTACGGCAAGAAGTTCCACGGCCGCAAGACCTCCAGCGGCGAGCGCTACGACATGCATCAGATGACCGCCGCGCACAAGACGCTGCCGCTGCCGAGCTATGTCACGGTGACCAATCTGGACAATGGCCGGCAGGCCGTGGTCAAGGTCAACGATCGCGGCCCGTTCCACGGCAACCGGGTGATCGACCTCTCCTATGCCGCGGCCAAGAAGCTCGACGTGGTGCGCAAGGGCACGGCCCGGGTGGAGGTGCGCTCCATCGACCCGCGCGATCACGGTGGCCAGCCGCCGCAGCATGCCCGCACGGCTGCCGCCAAGCCGGCCGCAACCCCGGCCAAGCCGGCGGCAACCCCGACCAAGCCCGCGACCGTCAAGGTTCACCGCCGCTCGACGCGGCCGGCCTCGTCGCCATGGCTCGACATGGAGACCGCACCGGTGACGGCGGCGAACGCCAAGCCGAAACGGCGCTCCGGTCCCGAGCCGTCGCCGTGGATCGACGCCGGCCAGCCGACCGCAGCCGGCGAGCGCAGCACGGCGCCTGCCAAGACCGCCGGCCGCGCCGCCGAGCCCGTCGGCAAGACAGCGGCACCGGTGCGCATCGCCAGCCACTCCAAGGTCACCACCGCGACGCCAGCGCCAAAGGTCGCCGAGCCCATCGCGGATACCTCGCCAGTGCGCCCGGCGACGCCGACCGTCGCCGCCGCCGAGCCCGCAGCGGAGACCGTCCCAGCGCGGGTCACCGCTGCGCCGACACCGAAGACGAGGTCGGCGATCACAGCCCGTCCAGCGCCGGCCGCTTCGGTTGCTGCCGCCGCCGAGGACGACAGGGGCGTCTACCTGCAGGTCGGCGCCTTCGGCAGCAAGGAAAATGCCGATCAGCTACGCTCGCGGCTGCTGGCCCAGGTCTCGGCACCGGTGCAGGTACGCTCCGCAAGCAGCGGCGACGCCCCACTGTTCAAGGTCCAGGTAGGCCCCTTGCCGTCGCGGGATCAGGCGGGTGACATGACCCGGCGACTGACCGCCCTGGGGATCAGCTCCGCGATGCTGGTGGCCCAGTAGCCGCGCTCAGCAGGCCCCGCGGCCCTGCACCCGTCATCTAAGGATCGGTTCAGAAACAAGTGGCGCAGACGCCCGCTCGCTGAACCTTTTGATTGGCCATTTCGTGGTTGCGTCTGCACCACTTGTTTCTGAACCTTGACCAAGCAAGTCCCAAAGCATGCTGCTCTCCCCCCGCCACAACTTCCTGTTCGTGCACATCGCCAAGACCGGCGGGACCAGTGTGCGTGCGGCGCTGTCGCCGCTGCGCTGGCGCGACCCTTGGTACTGGCCGATGTTCGTCTGCTCGCGCCTCAGCCATCTGAGCGGACACCGGATCGGCACCAAGCTGCCGCGTCATGCCAAGGTGATCCTGGCCAAGGAGATGCTGCCCCGGGAGGTGTTCGACGGGCTGTTCAAGTTCGCCTTCGTGCGCAATCCCTGGGACCTGCAGGTCAGCTCGTATCACCATATCCGCCGCGAGCGCCCGCAGTATCTCGGCGGACACGAGACCTTCGAGGCGTTTCTGCGCTGGAAGCTGGACCCGGAGCGGACCTACCAGTACCACCTGGATACGTCGATCACGCCCCAGAGCGACTATCTGGTGGACCTGCACGGGCAGGTCTGCGTCGACTTCATCGGCCGCTACGAGCACCTGCACGACGACTTCGAACAGGCCTGCGCACGGATCGGCATCCGCCCCCCTGCCCTGCCCCACCGCCGCCAAGCGACCGACCGCCGGCACGATTATCGCGGCTACTACAACGACCAGACCGCAGAGCTGGTCGCGCGGCACTTCGCCCGCGACATCGAGCTGCTCGGCTACGGATTCGATGCCACACGCTGAGTCGCGAAGGTCGGCATGATCGGGTGTCCGGTGCTGCGGGTCTGTTGTAATTGCTAACGCTCCTCGGGCTCGTCGACGCGACCTTGTGCTCGAACAGCAGGTAGATATTCAGCGCGCCATCGCGTACTCGGCAGGCTCGCTGGGCGATTCAAGCTGCCGGAGGATGGGGCGGCGCCGGGACTACAGACGCCTGGTGCGCTCATCGACTTCGACCGGTTGCTGAGTGCGCAGGCCCAGACCGAGCCGATGAGGCTGATGAGCAATGGTCCAGTGATCGCTTTGTATCCGGTCGGGCGAATTCAACCAGGCAGGCAGGCGCTGGACGCCTCTCCAGCGAAGCATCTGTCGTGACTCCGGTCTTTGCGCGGCCTCTGCGTAATCCCGGTCTTGCGGCTTTGCGGAACGGGGTTAGATTCAGCTCGATCCCAACGATGAACAGGCCGAACAAGCCTTCGCGACCCTGATCACGGCAACGCAAGATGACGGGGCGCTGGATGCGTTGTTGCAGCGTCTTGGCCAGGTCAGTCAGGGTAACCCGCAGATTAAGTATTTTTCCGCGCTGTTGATGCAGCATCGGGGCGAGTCGGATCAGGCCATTGCGACGCTGTCCACACTCTACGGCCGCTACCCGGACGATCGACGCTACTTTGACACGCTGCTGCGCCAACAGGAGCGCTCCGGGGATAACGCCGGTGCCTAAAAAACGGCGCAACGCTGGTTGGCCAGCAACCCGGATGATTTGGTAGCGCGCCGCCAAGTTGCGCAACTCTATGCAGCCCAGGGGAAAAAGGCTGAGGCGGTGGCGGCCTATGAGGACGTGATCGAGCGCGATGCAGACGACGTGGCGGCATTGAACAATCTTGCCGAGCTGCTGCTCGATCGTCAGCCGGATGAGGCCACGCGCTATGCGCGCCGGGCGCGGGCGCTGGCACCGGAAAATCCTGCGGTTGCAGATACCCTGGGGCAGGGTCTATTGGCGATGAACAAGGCGGAGGAGGCAGTGATGGTGCTGCGCAACGCGCACGACGGATTGCCCGGTAACCCGCAGGTGACGCTCCACTATGCGCAGGCGCTCGCCGCGACTGGCGGGACGTCGAAGGCGCGAGAGCTCTTGCAGTTGCTGTTGCAGCGCTCTCAAGGCAGCGCCGAGGAGCTGGCGGAAGCGCAGCGTGTGTTGCAGCAGCTGAAGTAGGGTCCGCTACACCACTGACGCGGCACATTGTTCGCCGCTTCAGCTAGTTTCCCGGACCGCCCGTTAACGGAAAGTACACCCAGCTTTTTTCTCTGTTCGCAGCGAGGCAGATCAGGAAACGGCGGCGACGCGGCACATGAAAGCAGCCCATGACCTCGCTGCCAAACGGATGCAAAAATGGTTGTCAAGTCAAAGGGATGTCGCGCAGGTGCCTATTGCCGTCGCCGTCCCGAGCAAACCACCCTCCGTCAAACTTGCTCAAGCTGCTCGCCATCGGCACCCCCGGGCTTTGGGTCAACGAGTTGGAAGGCGTCGCCGTCGAACAGCCCCTGGTCGCTGAGCTTCAGCGCCGGGATGACCAGCAGGGCCATGAACGACAGGGTCATGAACGGGGCGGACAGCGGCGAGCCCAGGGCGCGGGCCTGTTCGTCGATGCGGGCGTAGTCGGCGGCGACCTCGAAGCCGTCCTGATCGCTCATGATGCCGGCCACCGGCAGGGGCAGCAGGCGCGCGTCGTCGGCGTCCACCACCGCGAGCCCGCCGCGCTGCGCGATGACCTGATTGACGGCGCGACACAGCGCGTCATCGTCACAGCCGACGGCGACGATGTTGTGGGAGTCGTGGGCCACCGATGAGGCGATGGCGCCGCGCTGCAGCCCGAAGCCACGTACCCAGGCCACCGCCGGCGGGCGGTCTGCGTAGCGGTTGACCACGCTGAGCTTGAGCAGATCGTGGCCGGGATCGGCCAGCAGCTGCCCGTCGACCGTCGGCGGGCGGGCCTCGTCGCGTCCGGTGAGCACCGAGCCGTCGGTGGCGACGATGACCGGGACCGGAGCGCCGGGGTCGGCGACGGCGAAGTCGGCCGGTTGCTTGGGGCGGGCCTCGAATCGATTGATCGGGGTGACGGGTTGGCGCTCGATCAGGCACTTGCCGTCGCGGGCGACGATCTGGCCGGCGATGATGGTCTGTCGGACCTTGAACCCCTTCAGGTCTTCCACCTGCACGATGTCCGCCGGGTCCCCGCTCTGGAGCAGGCCGGCGTCGAGCCGGTAGTAGCGGATCGGGTTCAGCGTGGCCGCGCGCAGGGCGTGCAGCGGGTCGATGTCCAGCGCCACCGCCCGGCGCAGCAGCCGGTCGATGTGGCCGTCGATCAGGTCATCCGGGTGCAGGTCGTCGGAGCAGAACATGACCTGTTCCGGCCACTGGTCGATGAGTGGGGCCAAGGTGGCGAAGTCCCGCGCGGCGGAGCCCTCGCGGATCAGGATGCGCATGCCCAGGCGCAGCTTCTCCTCGGCCTCCGCCAGCGTCGTGGTCTCGTGGTCGGTGCCGATGCCGGCGGCGACGTAGCGCTCCAGATCCTTGCCGCGCAGCCCCGGGGCATGGCCGTCGATGGGCTTGCCGGCGGCCTTGGCGGCGTCGAGCTTGGCCATCAGCTGCGGCTCCTCGGCGAGCACGCCGGGGACGTTCATCACCTCGCTCAGGTAGCCGATCTGCGGGCGCGCCAAGAGCCCGCGGACCGCATCGATACCCAGGCAGGCCCCGGAGGTCTCGAAGGGTGTCGCCGGCACGCAGGAGGGCGCACCGAAGCGGAAACGAAACGGCACCCGGGCCGCGTTGTCCAGCATGAAATCGATGCCGGCGACGCCGAGGACGTTGGCGATCTCGTGGGGATCGGAGACCGTGCCGACGGTGCCGTGGCGCACCGCGAGCCGCGCCAGCTCCGAGGGCACCATCAGGGTGCTCTCCACATGCAGGTGGGCATCGATCAGGCCGGGGATCAGGAAGCCGCCGCCGTCGGCCCCGCAGGGGCCGGGCGCGCGCGGGACGATCTCGCTGATCCGCCCGTCGCTGATGCGGATGGTGCCGGGGAAGATGCGCCCGGCGATCAGGTCCACGACCTGACCGGAGATGGACTTGAGCTGGAACATGCCTATGCCCCCTGTTCTTGAGCCCCCGGCGCGATGGGGCCCGGCGGCTGTCCGGCAAGGACCTCGCCGACGAGCTTGATGGTGACGGCGCGCTTCTTGATCCAGCTCGCCTGGTCCAACGCATCGATCAGATCGACCAGCGCCCCGGGGGCCCGCGGACAGTGCGAGAGGATGTAGTCGAGCACCCGTTGCTCGATCTTCAGGCCGCGCGCGTCCAGCAGGCGGCGCAGCAACTCGCCGCGCCCGACGTCATCGAGCGGCTGCAATGCGTAGGCTGCCCCGGCGGATAGCCGGGAGGCCAGGTCCGGCAGACCGAGCCCGAGGGCACCCGGCGGCAGCCGCGCGGCGCACAGCAACGGACGGCCGGCATCGGCGAGACGATTGTAGAGGCCGAACAGGGCGCGTTCCCAATCGGCGTCGCCGGCGATCGCCTGGATGTCATCGATCGCGACCCCGTCGAGCAGCTCCAGGTCGTCGAGCACCGGAGGCGCCAGGCCGGGATGGCCGAGGGGCACACAGAGCACGCGCCGGGATTGCTTGGCCGCCGCTTGGCACGCGGCGTGCAAAAGATGGGTCTTGCCGGTCCCCGACTCGCCGTGCAGGAACAGTTGACGCTGGCCCCGTCCGCGCAGCCAATCGCGCAGCACGTCGACGACCTCGAGATTGCCCCCGGGCACATAGGCGTCGAGGCCCGGCCCCTTCGGCAGGCGCAGCGGTAACGGGATCTGCTCCATTCCGGGCGACGTCAAGGCCGAAACGACGCGCGACCGAGGCCGACCCGGCGGGCAAGCTCGCCGGCTGCGGTCAAGGCGTCGGCGCCATCAGACACGATCAGGCATCCCCTGCTCGCGCTCATGCGTCCGCAACCGGCGCTCGGCCGCCGGCAAGCGCAACGGCGCTGCGTGCCAGCCGCCGACCCAGGGCCTGGCAGAGCCGTCGCTCGGCGTCGCTGAGCGGCTTGTCGTTGTCGATGCCGGCCAGGTGCGACGGCCCATAGGGCGTCCCGCCGGTCTCGGTATGCAGCAGGTCGGTCTCGCTGTAGGGCAGGCCGACCAGCAGCATGCCGTGGTGCAGCAGGGGCAGCATCATCGACAGCAGGGTGCTCTCCTGCCCGCCGTGCAGACTGGAGGTGGACGTGAAGACCCCGGCCGGCTTGCCGCTCAAGGCGCCTTTGAGCCAAAGCGGCGAGGTGGAGTCGAGGAAGTACTTCATCGGCGCGGCCATGTTGCCGAACCGGGTCGGACTGCCCAGGGCAAGTCCGGCGCAGTCGGCCAGGTCGGCGTGATCGACATAGGGGGCGCCGCTGTCGGGGATGCGGTCGGCGACGGCCTCGCAGACGGTGGAGACCGGCGGCACGGTGCGCAACCGCGCCTCGACACCGGCCTCTTCAACCCCGCGGGCCACCATTCGCGCCATCTCCGCGGTGGCGCCGAAACGGCTGTAGTAAAGGATCAGGATATGGGACATGCTGGCTCCGGTAGATCTACCACTGCATCTCGAAGACGCAGGCATCGGCACCCTGGGCCTGGCACTGCGTCTCGCGGACCTGGGTCTTGCGGCTGACCAGTGTGGTGAACAGGCGTTCGAAGGCCCCGGCGTAGAAGTCGCAGACGGGCCGGTCGGCCCGGGCACCACGACAGATCGGGCAATCGGCGATGCGCACCCGCACCGGCCGCCCCGTCTCGAAGCTGTAGTGACCGCTGCCGGAGAAGGTCCAGGCGTTCTTGCCCACCGCGCTTAGCAGGATGCGGCTGGCCGGCCCCGGCGGCAAGAGCTTCAGGATGCGCTGGGCACCCTTGGGGATACGGTGGGCGAGCAGGTAGTCGCCAGTGCGCAGGCCCGCATCGTGGGAGACCTGCTTGGCGCTCTGGGGGTCGAGGCTCGCCCGCAGGGCCGTTTGCAGGGCGATGACCTCGGCCTCGTCCACCATCTGCTCGGGCGGTGCGTCCAGGTAACGCGCCAGGCCGGCGCTGGAGAAGATGGGGGCGGGATCATCACCGCGGGCGACGAGGGCCTCGGCAACACGGATGATGGCGTTTGGACCGATACGGGCGGGTCCGTCGGATGGTGCAGTCAATGGATGCTCAACCTTGGCGCAGGGGCCGATCGTCGCACAGCCGGCCGGGAACCGACTGCGCCGGTGGGCCGTTTAGGGGGAAAGTGGGATAGCCGGGCTGCCCGACGACGCGCGCAGCCCTCGTGCTCAGTTTGTTCGCGAGAAGTGCCAGCGGGCGCGGTCCCATTCAAAGTAGGCATCGTGCTCGGTGCAGAGGCGACGCAGAAAGTAGCGCCCGGTCGGGGTCACCCGCAGGCGATCCGGCGAGAGCTCCACCAGTCCGTCCGCGGCGTACCCGGCAAGCCGCTTGTACTCATCGTCAAGACAACCCTTGGCCAGCTGCTCGGGCAGCTCCTGATTGCAGATCAGGTGGGCGATGGCGTCGCGTCGGCGCCGATCGATGGTATCCAGCCGATGTGATCGGGCCACCGGCAGCCTCCCCCGATCCACCGCCGCCTGCCACTCGGCAATCTCGGATACGTTCTGGATGCAGTAGCCGTCGATCTCGCCGACGGCACCGGTGCCGAAGCCGAGCAGCTGAGTCGCCGGCGTGGCCGTGTAGCCGATGCAGTTGCGGTGCAGCCGGCCCTCCTCCTGGGCCACCGCCAGCTCGTCGGTCTCCAGCGAGAAGACATCCAGCCCGATCCAGCTGTAGCCGTTGCCGGTGAAGGCACTCACGGCGCGGTGGAACAGGACTTGACGGTCCAGCTCGGAGGGCAGCCGATGGATGTCGATGGCATGCTGGTGCGGATCGCGGTCGGTCCCGCGGGAATAGCCGAAGCAGGCCACCCGATCCGGGGCCATCTCCAGGACGGCGTCGAGGGTTGCCTGGAAGCTCGCCTCCGTCTGCTCCGGCAGGCCGTAGATCAGGTCGAAGCCGATGCTGTCGAAGCCGACCTCGCGGGCCATCCAGTAGACGTCGCGGACCAGCTCAATGGATTGAATACGACCGATGGCACGCTGCACCTTGGGCTCCAAGTCCTGAATGCCGAAGGTGATGCGGCGAAAGCCCAAGGCGTGCAACAGCTCAAGCTGCCCGGCGGAGGTCCGGCGCGGGTCGCATTCGATGGCCGCATCCGTCTCCGGCAGGATGCGGAACCGCCGCTCGTACATCTCCGCGAGCCGCGTGAGCTGGGCGTCGTTCAAATAGTTGGGGGTGCCGCCGGCGACATGGAGCTGCACGACGTCGCGCTCACCACCGATGACGTCCGCGACCATTTCGATCTCACGCTCCAGCGTATCGAGGTAGCCGTCGATGCGCGCGGTATCGTGGGTCACCGTCGTGTTGCAGCCGCAATACAGACAGCGCCCCGGGCAGAAGGGGACGTGCAGGTAGAGGGCCAGTGTTTGGTCCGTATCGGCAGCGACACCCGCGAGGGCCGCGCGATAGGCGGAGTCGTCGCCGACGTTTGCCCAGACGCTGGTGGGCTCCGGCTGTGTCCACTGAGGCCCCTGACGCGTAAATCGGTCGATCAACTGCGGAGAAATATCCTTCGGTGCCGTAGCAGTCATGGGGGACAAGCCTCAGTTGGTGACGTTGTCAACAGCCTTGTTGCCTGACTCCTCGACGAGGGCCGCGATGATCCGACCGGAGGCTCCGACCATCCCAGGGCAAGGCCGCGGTCGCGTCACCATAGGCGAGCAAAGCCGGTAGTCGGCCGAGTTTTCCGTCGGGTGACTCATGGAGCTGCGCATCGAAGATCCTCTGGGGGCTTGGGCGGGGACAAAGCATCTGCAAAGTTAGCCAAACCGCGGGCGAGCGGGGTTGACTCACGTCAAGGCGCATCCCTTTGCCCATCGGATCGAGCTGCAAAGTGAAACATCGGCGCCGTGTCCATGTCAAATATCGGCTGCCCCGACGGTTGTATTTTCTTGGAACCAACCCGCGCGTCGATACGGGGCCGCCCTCCTTCGACCTGGCTGCGGCTAGCTTGAGCCGTTCTGCGACTCCGCCCGCTCATCGCGCAGACGATCTCGGGCATCCAACGCCCAGTTCCAGAGTGCCGCATCGGCCACCGGTAGCACCAGGAACCAGTGCTCCAAGATCGCCAGCGCGAGCATCGTCGCCGTCAGCATCAGCGCCGCGGCCGCATAGCCTCCAGGCGCCACATCCAGGGCCGTGGCCACCAGCAGCGACATGATCACGCTGGCGGCACTGACCGACACCGGAAAGAGCAGATTCATCGGCCGCTTGGCCAGGTAGCTGGTCAAGAACCGCAGGTGTTCCGGCAGCCACTCCTCGTTCAGATTCGGCACGCCGAAGAATAGATTGAGCTTTGCGCTCCAACGCATCCACCACAGGATCATGAAGGTCCAGGTGCCGACCTGGTTGAATCGATCCCAGGTGATGAAGATGAGCAGGAGGCCCACCACCACAATGGACAGCTCATGGTACAGACTCGTCTGCAACGCCAGCCAGAAGCGGCGGGGATTGCTGCACGGGTCGGGACAGGGCGCCTTGCGCGGACCCGTGATGTAGCCCATGAAATAGGTGATCTCAAGCCAGCCCCAGACAAAGACGCCCGCGGTGAAGCCGAGATAGGCGGCGAGCGCGCCGCCGCGGTCCCGAAGCAGGATGAGCGCCCCGATGCAGAGCAGCAGCAGCAGGGTCGCACCGAGGATGCTCCACCGATAGGTCTGTGCCGGGCGGCTGTCGAGATAGAGGATCAGGCCGGTGCTGAACCACCACAGGAACAGCGCATAGCCCACCGCAAAGACATAGCTCAACATCGCCGGTCCTGACCTGTCCGATCCAACCGATAGTGGCACACCATCCCCATCGCCGTTGGGCACTGTCGGCCAGTGCGCGACCTCAGGGGATTCCGGATGCCGGGTAGAACGCCGAGCAGACTAGGTACCCGCGATGTCGTCATGACCTGCTTGGGAAGCACTCCCGAAAGCCCCGGCAATCCGCGCCCTGGCCAGGCCCGGGCGTTGAAAACGTCGGTTGTCGTCTCGGCTCAAGGCGTGCCCGCCTGAGATTCGGAGACGGCCGCATCAGCCTCGACATCGCCCAGGCCGGCGGACGGCGGCGGAAGCTGCACGCCCTTGAGCAGGTCGGCAAAGGACTGGGCGTTGGTGGGCCCAAAGGCACCCAAGTCGATCTCGCGTCCGGTCGACGGGTCTTCGAAGACGAAGCGCCCGTCTTCGAGCAACATGAGTCGGAAGGGCTCCGTCATGGGGATCTCGTAGCCTCGGCGCTCACGGGCCATGGTCCGCAGCACGCCAAGTACAAAACCATCCACGGCGGATTCCAGCACCGCGATCGCTTCGGGATCGGTCGCGGCGTAGACCAGCGTCGTGCCGTCGCCCTGATCGTCAAAACGAAGCTCAACGGAAAATTCTACCGGGGCCGGTGGAATCTCGGTCCCGCCAACGCCGGTCAGTCGCACCAAGGCGACCGAGGCGATGACGAACGCGATCAGGGCAGCCGCCCCGATCAGAACCCCGCGCGGAAACGGGCGTCCCTCGAATGGATCGCTCATCGATGGATTCTCAAGGGTCGAGAGTCATGGAAGCAGGCAGATGGGATCATCCAACCGGCGGATTACCGAAAGCGTGGAAGGTCCCTCCTCGCGCGGTAGGCCCGCCCGAGGGCCGTTGATCGCTGTCATCAATTGGTGGAGCCCGCCAAGGCATCGGCGGTCTTGCCGGCCGATTCGTCGCCGTTCTCCGATGCCGGCTCCTCGGCCTCGGTTTGGACGGCCTCGCGCAGCGCATCGGCAAGCAGTTCGGCGACACCCTTGGGGTCGGCGATGCCTCGGATCATCGGCTGGGCCGGCATGAAATACCAAGGCCGCACATTCGGCCACATGATGAGGTAGTTCACGCGTTGGTGCTTGATCAAGGTCAGCGGTATGTCGCCGGTCCCGTCCTTGTACAACTTCAGCCCGGCACCGTCCACGACCTTGAACGGGATGTTCACGGTCATCGGCAACGCGACGCCGAAGCGGATGATCAAGCGGCGATCCGTAATGCTGTAGACCGTGGTCTTGCTGTACGCCCAGGCAAGCAGGGTGAGGATCCCAATCGCCAAGGCCGCCAACGTGACCAGCCAGAGGGCGGAAGCGACAACCTCCGGCAGCGTCGCCTCGCCGGTCATCATCAGGACGATGCGCAGCAGGATCAACAGACCGAAATACACCGCGACCTTGCGCACATGGAACGCCCGCCGAGCAAGGGCCCCCCACCGGGGGGCGCCTTGCCAGCGGAGCCCCTCGCCTTCCGGCAGGGGCCCC
This sequence comes from uncultured Gammaproteobacteria bacterium, assembly GCA_942491465.1. Classification (GTDB taxonomy): domain Bacteria; phylum Pseudomonadota; class Gammaproteobacteria; order Chromatiales; family Chromatiaceae; genus CALOBA01. The sequence continues at coordinate 147,924 of CALOBA010000071.1, read as the reverse complement.
GGTAGACCGTGCACGGGCACAGGCCTGGAGTCATCTAGACTCACAAAAACGGCTCCGCACGATCCGGGTTGGCGTACAGGGTACCGCCGCCGTAGTAGGCAACGACCTTGTCCTCTTCGGCCAAGGTGATCTGCTGGTAGTTGGCCAGCGTCGGGGCGTCGGCGAAGTGGGCACCGTTGATGCTGCCGACGGTGATCTTGCCCTTCTTGCCGTTGACGCGGGCGAGGGTGATCGGCACCAGGGTCTTCTTGCCGTTCTTGGTCTTCAGCTGCAGGTAGCGAACCTGGGGCTCGGAACGATCGACCCAGATCTCCTCACAGACACCACCCTCTTCGCCGTCAGCGCCCACCACGGACATGCCGCGCGGGTCCGGGTCCTTGTCGACCACGGAGAAGTGCTTGGCGACAGTCAGCGGCACGATTCGGGCCTCGCCGGAGTGGGTCAGGTCGGGCTTGTCGGCGCGCAGCGCATAGGAACCGGGACCAACGCCGGCCAGCATCGGGTTGCCCTTAGGCACCAGCGGTGCACCGGGGAAATTGGCCGCAGGCTCGGCATTCAGCGGGGGCTGGCCACGATCGGGACCGGGGCGGACGACCTCGCCACCGCCATGGGGCAGCGTGAAGGTCTTCGGCTTCGGCATGGGCGGGAAGCCCTGCATCATCTTGGTGCCGCGCAGACGCAGCGACTCGGCGGGATAGCCTTCGCGCTTGTCTTCACGACGAATCCAGAATACGAGGCCGAAGAAGAAGAACCAGAACGCGTAAAGCGTGAGCTGGGCGACGTCGACGTAGTTGGTAATGGCGCCAATGGGCATCGGATGTCCTCCGTTGGGCAGATGGACTAAGGAAGTTCGGTGATACCGAACTTCGATGAAGACCGCTTATAGTCCCCGCCCGAGATGAGCAGCGGACCGATGGCGATCAGGGTAACGAGCAGCAAAACGATTTCGAGACTGTAGACGGCGGCAAAGCCGACGGCTGAGCTGGACAGGTCCAGACCGAAGGCCGTATCGGGACCGAAGGTGTCGACGAGGTCGCGCAGCGTTCCACCAAGGAACATTGCGAGCCCGTAGGCCGTTGCTTGAACGGCACCCCAAGCCCCCAGAGCAAGGCCGCTGCCACCGCCGTCGGCCATGCCCATCGCTGCGGTGAGCGTGCCCACCGCGAAGAAACCGCCACCAAAACCGATCAGTAGGGCACCGAAACGGAACAGCAGCGTGGACTGAAGCGGATCTGCCGCAATCACCGCGACGAACGCGAGGATGCCGATCACGGCCCCGGTACCGGCAAGCCGATAAGGATTCGTGCCCTTGCCGAGCAGGTGCGCCGACAGACCGAAGGCCATCAGCGTGCCGAAGGCCCAGATCGCGGTCAGCAGTGTGGTCTGGGAGACGCTGAGGTTGAGCACGATGCCGCCGTAGGGCTCCAGCAGGATGTCCTGCATCTGGAAGCCGGCGGTGCCGAGACCCAGCGCGAGCAGCAGCCTTGCGGCGTTGCCCGCGCGGATGAAATTGCCCCAGGTCTCGCTGAAGCGCGGCGGCGCCTTGTCCGCGGCATGGTCGGCCGCGATCTGGGCGACCCGCTCGCGGTTGACCGCCTCCTGCTTCCACAGGGCGAGCACATTGAAGAACACCGTCACCAGGGCCGCGCCTTGGATGACGCCGATCAAGCGCCCGTTGGCCTGGCCCTCGGACAGCTGGTTGAAGCCGGACAGCACCTCGCTGAAGACGAAGGCCGCGACCACCATGCTCAGGTGGAGCACGACGAACAGCAGGGCCACAACCCGCGGCCGGTTCTCCTCCGAGGCGATATCGGTGGCCAGCGCCAGGCCCGCGGTCTGCGTGGTGTGCAGGCCCGCACCGGCGACCAGGAACGCAACACCGGTGGCGACCCAGGCGACCCATTCCGGCACGCTGCCGCCCTCGGCCATCAGCAGCAGCGCGAACGGCATAACGGCCAGGCCGCCAAACTGCATCAGCGTACCGAACCAGATGAACGGCACGCGGCGCCAACCGAAGGCCGATTCGTGGACATCGGACTTGAAGCCGATCAGCGCCCGGAACGGCGCCACCAGCACCGGCAATGCGACCATGATGCCGATCAGCCAGGGCGGGACACCCTTCTCGACGACCATGACCCGGTTCAGCGTGCCGAACAGCAGCACCATCATCATGCCGACCGATGCCTGGAACAGGGACAGGCGCAGCAATCGCTTGAGCGGGACCTCTTCCGTGGCCGCGTCGGCGAACGGCAGGATCTTCGGCAGAACCTGCTCCATCCATTGCCGTTTGATCTCGTCGATCACGGAGGGCGTTTGCGGATCGGCGCTCATGCGGGAATCAGCTCCAAGGCTTGAGAGGTGTAGAAGCCGCGGGCGATGCGCTGCTCGCGGCCCACACGCCAGTCGCGCAACGCCGGGTGCTCGCCGATCCGCCGGCGCAGCTCCTTCGGCGGCACGGGGACGATGGCCGGCGAGCGGTCACCGCGCGGAAAGAACTGACCGACGGCATGCATCAGTGCCAACGCCGGGGTGCGCGGTGCATAGGTGAGCACCATGGAGCCGCGCACCCGACCGGCCAGTTGGGCCATCACGTCGAGCGCGTCGTCGATCTCATAGTGAATCATCGAGTCCATGGCGACGACGTAGTCGAAATCCCCCTGGCCGGGGGCGACCATATCGCCGGCGGCATACTCGACGCGACCGGGCAGGTCTGCGGGCAGGCGCTCGCGGGCGGATTCGATCAACGTCGGCGACAGGTCGACGGCATAGACGTCGGCGCCGCGGCGGGCGGCCTCGATGGCCAGCATGCCGGTGCCGCAGCCGGCGTCGAGCAGGCGCTTGCCGGTCAGGTCTGCCGGCAGCCAGTCCAGTAGGGTCTGGCGCATCTCATCGCGACCGGCGCGCACGGTGGCGCGGATGCGGTTAACGGGGGCGTCGGAGGTCAGCCGTTTCCAGGCGTCGGCCGCGGTGCGGTCGAAATAGGCCTGGATCTGGCCGCGGCGCTCTTGATACGAGGTGTTGCTCATGCGAATTCGTCTGGTGCGCCGGTCAATCGAAGCCTAAGAAGTCGAACAGGTCCCGATCCTTCATCGGCGTCGCCGACAAGGGCTCGGTCCCGGCCAGCAGGGCACGCGCGAGCTGGAGGTATTGCTCCTGGGCCTGCTGCACCTCGGGGCTGTCGGGCATCTCGAACAGCGTCGACTTCTTCAGCCGGCTGCGGCGGATGACGTCCAGGTCCGGCAGGTGGGCCATGGTCTTCAGGCCCACGGCGGCGTTGAAGCGATCGATCTCGTCGGTCTTGGCGCTGCGGTTGGCGATGACGCCGCCCAGGCGGACCTTGTAGTTCTTCGCCTTGGCCACGATGGCGGTGGCGATGCGATTCATCGCGAAGATCGAGTCGAAGTCGTTGGCGGTGACGATCAGCGCGCGGTCGGCATGCTGCAAGGGCGCTGCGAAACCGCCGCAGACCACGTCGCCCAGCACATCGAAGATCACCACATCGGTATCTTCAAGCAGGTGGTGGGTCTTCAACAGCTTGACGGTCTGGCCGACCACATAGCCGCCGCAGCCGGTGCCGGCCGGGGGGCCGCCGGCCTCGACGCACATGACGCCGTTGTAGCCCTCGAAGACGAAGTCGTCGAGGCGCAGCTCCTCGGGGTGGAAGTTCACCGACTCCAGGATGTCGATGACCGTCGGCACCAGGGATTTGGTCAGCGTGAAGGTGCTGTCGTGCTTCGGGTCGCAGCCGATCTGCAGCACGCGCTGGCCGAGCTTCGAGAAGGCGACCGACAGGTTCGACGAGGTCGTGCTCTTGCCGATGCCGCCCTTGCCGTAGACGGCGAACACCTTGGCATGACCGATGCGCAGGTCCGGGTCGAGCTGGACCTGGACGCTGCCCTCACCGTCGAGGTGCGGGTCGCGACTGGCCGGACCGCGGCGCTGGGCATCGGGCGGGACCGCTTTGTCACCGCCGGCACCGCTGCCGAAGATCGTGTTCGGGAGGTCGTCCAGGGTCATGCGGCGACCCCTTCGGCGATGCCCTCAAGCCGATCTTCCAGCTCCTCGCCGGCGCGGCGCAGGGCCTCCAGGGTCTCGGCGTCGGGCTGCCAGTAGTTGCGCTCGTGGGCCTCGATCAGACGGTTGGCCACCTTGGCCGATGCGGTGGGGTTCAGCGCGGCCAGGCGCTCGCGCATCTCTTCATCCAACACGAAGGTCTCGGTCATGCGCTGGTAGACCCAGGGCGCGACCTGACCGGTGGTGGCGGACCAGCCCATGGTATTGGTGACATGGACCTCGATCTGGCGCACGCCCTCGTAGCCGTGCTTGAGCATGCCCTCGTACCACTTCGGATTGAGCATCCGCGTGCGGGTCTCCAGGGCGACCTGCTCGGAGAGCGTGCGGACCTTGCCGTCGCCGCGGGTCTGGTCACCGATGTAGACCGGCACGTCGGCGCCCTTGGAGCGGGTCACGGCGCGGCTGATGCCGCCGAGGGTATCGAAGTAGTGGTCGACGGTGGTGACGCCGAGTTCGACGGAGTCGAGATTCTGGTAGGCCAGCTCGACGTCGTTGAGGACGGTCTTCAGCAGCTCGGCCTGGCGCACCGGGGTGCCGCTGCGACCGTAGGCGAAGCACTTGCGCCGGGTATAGGTCTCGGCGAGCTCGTCCTCGTCGTCCCAGCGGCTGTTGTCGATCAGGTGATTCACATTCGAGCCGTAGGCACCGTCGGCGTTGCTGAAGACACGCAGGGCCGCAGTCTCCAGATCTCCGCCCTGGGCCTGCTGGTAGGCCAGCGCGTGCTTGCGGACGAAGTTCTGCGCAACGGGCTCGTCTGCGGTTGCCGCCAGGTAGGAGGCTTCGGCCAACAGCTTGGTCTGCAACGGCAACAGGTCTCGGAAGATACCCGACAGGGTCATGACCACATCGATCCGCGGGCGGCCCAGCTCTTCGAGCGGGATCAGCTGCGCGCCACAGACGCGACTGTAGCTGTCAAGCCGGGGCCGGGCGCCGATCAGGGCCAGGGCTTGGGCGATGGGACCGCCCTCGGTCTTCAGGTTGTCGGTGCCCCAGAGCACCAGCGCGATGGACTCGGGCAGGGCGCTGTTGTCTTCCAGATGCCGGTCGAGCAGGAGCTGCGCGTGCTTGACGCCCTCGCGCATCGCAAACAGGCTCGGGATGCGGAACGGGTCGAAGCCGTGCAGATTGCGGCCGGTGGGCAGGATCTCGGGCGTGCGCAGCAGATCGCCGCCGGGCGCCGGGCGCACGAAGCGACCTTCGAGGGCGCGCAGGATGGCCGGCGTCTCGTGGTCCTCGCACATCAGTCGGTCGTACTTGGCGAGGTCCCGGAGCACGGACAGGTTCTCATCGTTCTTCGCCATGCCGCCGGCGGCCAGGGCCTTCTCCGGCGACTTGCCGTCGATCAGCGCGGCCAGGGACTCGCGCGCCAACGGGGTGTCCGGACTCGTCGACTCGGCGACGGCGAACAGCAGGTCGAGCCGCTCCTCGGCGTTCGGCGGCGTACCGACGACGTGCAGGCCGTGCGGGATCAGGGTGTACTCCAGCTCCAGGATGGCGTCATTGAGCTTGGTGATCTGACCACCGGCCTCGGCGTGCCAGTCACCGGGGGCGCCGCCCTCTTCGGATGGCGCCGGGGCCAGGTCCAGCTCGCTGGCTTGGGACTGGATCAGCGCGGCCAACTCGTTGCGCTCGGCGACCGGGGTCTCCGGGGTCATGCCGCGCCAGCGCTCGATGGAACTCTTCAGGTCCACCAGCCCGCGGTAGAGGCCGGCATTGGCGATCGGCGGGGTCATGTAGCTGATCAGGGTCGCCGCGGCGCGGCGCTTCGCAATCGTACCCTCGGACGGGTTGTTGGACGCGTACAGGTACATGTTCGGCAGGTCGCCGATCAGCCGGTCGGGCCAGCACTCGCCGGACATACCGGCCTGCTTGCCGGGCATGAACTCCAACGCGCCATGGGTACCGAAGTGGAGCACGGCGTGGGCGCCGAAGTCTTCGCGCAGGAAGTGATAGAAGGCGCTGAAGGCATGGGTCGGCGTGAAGCCGCGGTCGAACAACAGCTGCATCGGGTCGCCCTCGTAGCCGAAGGCGGGCTGCACGCCGACGAAGACGTTGCCGAACTGCTCGCCCAAGACGAAGATCGACGAGCCGTCGCTCTGCTGCTTGCCCGGCGCCGGCCCCCACTGGGCCTCGATCTCGGCCAAGTGGGGCTCGCGGCGGACGTAGTCGTCGGCCGGGATGCGGGTGAAGACGTTGGCGTGGGCACCGAAGCGACCGGCGTTGCCGGTGACGATGCGCTCGCGCAGCTCATCGACGGACTTCGGGACGTCGACCTGGTAGCCGTCGCGCTTCATCGCCTGCAGCGTGTGGAATAGGGACTCGAAGACGCCGAGATAGGCAGCGGTGCCGGTGTTGCCGGCATTCGGCGGGAAGTTGAACAGCACGATCCCGACCTTGCGCTCCTTGGTCGGCGCCTTGCGCATCCGGATCAGGCGATCGATGCGGGCGGCCAGGGTCTCGGCCCGCTCCGGGTGGGCCTGCATGTCGCGGCTGCGGTCGGTGCTCGCCTCGGCGGAACGTCCGCCGAAGACCATCGGACCGGTGGAGCCGTCAAGCTCGGGGATGGCGACCATCATCGTCGCCTCCACCGGCATCAGGCCGCGCTCGGAGGCCTGCCACTGCTCCAGGGTCTGGAACTCCACCGGGTGCGCGGCGATGTACGGGCAGTCGAGCTGCGCCAAGACCTCTTGGGCCGCGGCGGCGTCGTTGTAGGCCGGGCCGCCCACCAGCGAGAAGCCGGTCAGCGAGACCACGGCATCGACCACGGGCTTGCCGTTGCTGAGGAAGAACTCCTGCACCGCCGGGCGCGCATCAAGGCCGCTGGCGAAGGCCGGGATCACGCGCAGGCCGCGGGCCTCCAGGGCCTTGATCACGCCGTCGTAATGACCGGTGTTGCCGGCCAGCACGTAGGAGCGCATGACCAGGATGCCGACGGTACCGGTACTCTTCTTGCGCTTGGGCAGCCGAGTCGCCTTATCGGCGATCAGTCCCTTCATGCGCGGATGGAAGACGCCGACCTCCGGGTACTCCACCGGTGATTCGACCTTGAGCTTGCCGCGCAGGGCCGCCCGCGGCCCGTCGGCGTAGCGGTCCACCAGGATACGGACCATGTTGCTGATGTTCTGCTCGGAGCCGGCGAGCCAATACTGCAGCAGCAGGAAGTAGGCGCGCACGTCCTGGGCGGTGCCCGGGATGAATCGGAGCAGCTTCGGGATGCGGCGGAGCATAGCCATCTGACCGGCACCGCTGCTGCTGTCCTGCTTGCCGTCTTCGCCGCGCTTGCGACCGCCGCGCAGCTTCTTGAGCAGCGCCATCGGGCCGCTCTGAGGCGCGCTCATGTCGAACTTGCCTATCCGCGTCAGGCGCATGACCTCACCGGCGGACATGCAGCCGACGATGGCGTCGCACTTGTCGCGCCGCGCCTCCAGGTCCGGCAGCACGGCCTTGATGTGGTCCTCCATAAACAGCATGGTGGCGATGATGATGTCGGCCTTGGCGATGTCGGCGCGGCACTTGACCAACGCGCAGGAGCCGGCCTCTTCGCAGCGTTCGCAGACGTTGTGGGTGGCGCTCTTCTGGTTGCAGCGCTGCAGCCCGCCACGCACGCCTTCCCATTCGGCGGCGGCGTGCAGACTGAGCTTCAGACCAGGGATCTCCTTCTCCAGCGCCGGTCGTGCGCGCTCGGTGGCGCTCGCCAGGTGGCTATCCAGCGTGACGATGACGACGCGCACGGGTGCCTGAGCGGCGGGCGCGGCCTCAGCGGCCGAAGTGGGCTTTGGCATCGTAGAGTGTCTCGACGGTAATCGTCGCTACGCCCTTCTCCTGGGCGAAGCGCTCGGTATTGCGGCGGGCCTTACCGCGGACAAAAAACGGGATCTTGCGCAGTTCCTTCTCGGCCTCCGGCTCCCAGACGACGGACGCGGGCTCGGCCTCCCCAGAGGCCTCGCCGGACGTCACACCCGGGCCTTGCGACCGCTCACGAGCTGCCCCAGCAGCATCGGGAGCGGCGGCCACGGCTTCGGCCCCAGCGGCGGACGGATTCTGACCGGCGCTTGAGGGACCGAGGTGTGACGGTGCGGCACCGTCGTGAAATTCACTGTCCTCGCGGAACATCGTCACCAGGTGCTCTTCGAGCCCCATCATCAGGGGGTGCACCCAGGTGTCGAAGATGACATTGGCGCCCTCGAAGCCCATCTGCGGGGCGTAGCGGGCGGGAAAGTCCTGGACGTGGACCGGCGCCGAGATCACCGCGCAGGGCACCCCCATGCGCTTGGCGATATGGCGTTCCATCTGCGTGCCCAGGACCAGTTCGGGATGCAGCTGCGCGACCTGGCGCTCCACCTCGAGGTAGTCGTCGGTAATCAGCGCCTCGACACCGTAGCGCTCGGCAACGGCGCGCACCTCGCGGGCGAATTCGCGGCTGTAGGTGCCGAGCCCGACCAGGTCGAAGCCCATCTCCTCGGTGGCGATGCGCGCGGCGGTGATGACGTGGGTGGCATCGCCGAAGATGAACACCCGTTTGCCGGTCAGGTAGGTCGAGTCCACCGAGCGGGAGTACCAGGGCAGCCGGGTCTGGGCCGCGGCGATGGCGGGACCGGTGTCGATGCCGGCGACCTCGCCGACCTCCAGCAGGAAGTCGCGGGTCGCGCCGACGCCGATGGGCACGGTCTTGACCGTCGGCTGCTTGAACAGCCGCTCCAGCCACGCACAGGTGCTGTAGGCGGTCTCGGGGTAGAGGCAGACGTTGAAGTCGGCCTCGGGGATGCGCACCAAGTCCTCCGGGCTGGCACCGGCCGGGGCGACCACATGGACATCGACACCGGCGCTGTCGAGCAGGCGGGTGACCTCGGTGATGTCGTCGCGGCAGCGGAAGCCGAGCGCGGTGGGGCCAAGCAGGTTTGCGCGCGGGCGACGACCCTCCAGCGGCGGACGCTGGATATCGTCCGGGGTGCGACCGCGCAGCAGCGCGCGCACGGTCTGGAAGAAGGTCTCGCTGGCGCCCCAATTCTCCTTGCGGGAATAGGCTGGCAACTCCAGCGGGACGACGGGGATGCCGAGGTCCATACCCTCGGCCAGGGCACCGGGCTGGTCTTGCAGCAGCTCGGCGGTGCAGGCCTCGCCGGCCAGGATCAGATGCGGCTGATAACGCTCGACGACCTCACGCAGGGTCTTCTTGAACAGCTCCGCGGTGTCGGCACCGAGGTCGCGGGCCTGGAAGCTGGTGTAGGACACCGGCGGCCGCTTGGCGCTGCGCGCGATCATGGTGAACAACAGATCGGCATAACTGTCGCCCTGCGGGGCGTGCAGCACACAATGCACGTCGCGCATGGAGGCGGCGGTGCGGATGGCCCCGACGTGCGGGGGGCCTTCGTAGGTCCAGACCGTGAGTTCCATGGGCTAGTCGGCTGAATGCAGGCGCATAGTCTTTGGTGGATGCAGGCGCATGTTCTTTGTTCTGTCGTTCGCTATCGATCTGCCCGGCTGCGAGCCGCGCGGAGACCGTCGAAGGGCAGCGGGCTCAAAAGGCCAACCGCCGACGCCGGTTCAGTGGTCTTGCGAACAGCTCCGCCAGGTCGGCGGCCTGGTCGAAGCCGTGGATCGGCGTAAACACCAGCTCGATGGACCACTTGGTCGTCAGGCCCTCGGCCTCCAGCGGATTGGCCAGCCCCAGGCCGCAGACCGTAATGTCCGGCCGGTCGGCACGCAGGCGGTCAAGCTGAGGGTCCAGATCCTGCCCCTCGGTTAGGCGTACCCCCGCAGGCAGGAGTTCGAGCTCGGCACCCAGCATACGCCGATCGAGATATGGGACACCGACCTCGATCAGCTCCACCCCGCATTCGCGGTGAAGAAATCGACCGATGGGCACCTCCAACATGGAATCGGGCAGGAAGCTGATGCGTTTGCCCTGGAGCTGCTCCCTGTAGCGGGCCAGCCCGCGCTCGGCACGAGCAATCGGTGCGGCGCAGACCTCATCGACGGTCTGCGGGGCGATCCCCCAAGCATCGGCGGCGGCACCGAGCCAGGCCCGCGTGCCCTCGATACCCAGCGGATAGGGGGCGCTGATCAGCTCGGCGCCGCGCTCGGTCAGCGCGGCAACGGTCTCGCCGAGGAACGGCTGCGCCGCCAGCACCCGCGTGCCGGGCCCTACCGGAGGCAACTCGGCCGCGCTGCGCGGCGGCAGGAAGCGCACCGGGGCGATACCGAGCTTGTCGAGCAGGCGGTGCAGCTGATCCTCGACCACATCGGCCAGGGTACCGACCACGAGCAGTGCCCGCTCGCCATCGCCGGCCGGCAGCTGAGGAACCAGCGCGCTCAGGCAGGTATCCTCGCCTTGGGTGAAGGTCGTATCCAGTCCACTGCCGCTATAGGCGATGATCCGCTTCTTGCCGGCATGGGCGGCGGCCAGGCGCTCGGCGGCCTTGTCCAAGTCGAGCTTGATGACCTCCGACGGGCAGGTGGCGACCAGGAACAGGGTGCCGATGTCGGGTCGACGCTCGAGCAGCTCGTTGACGACACGGTCGAGCTCGTCGTTGCAGTCGGCGAGCCCGGCCAAGTCGCGCTCGTTGAGCACGGCCGTAGCGAAGCGCGGCTCGGCGAAGATCATGACGCCGGCGGCGGACTGCAGCAGATGGGCGCAGGTGCGGGAGCCGACGACGAGAAAGAACGAGTCCTGAATCTTGCGGTGCAGCCAGACGATACCGGCGAGCCCGCAGAATGCCTGGCGCTGGCCGTTCTCGTGGTGAATCTGCGGGGCGACGGCGCAGGCAGCTGCACTGGGCGCGAGGGCCTGATCGGTCACCGCCGACTTCATTCAGCCGCCTCCGCCGCAACCGAGGCGGCTTGGGACAGCCGCGCCGCGCGCAGCTTGAGCAGAAACTGGGTCGCGTTGATCACGTAGGCAGCGTAGGCCGCCAGCGCGATGTACATCTGACTACGGACGTCGACCACATCGGTAAAGAGGGCGTAGAGGTAAAGGGTATGCAACGCGAGCACCAGCATGCTGAACACGTCTTCCCAAAAGAAAGACCGTGCGAACAGATACTTACCAAAGACCACCTTCTCCCAGATCGAGCCGGTGACCATGATCGTGTAGAGTACCAGCGTCTTGATGACGACGGACCAAGCCGCCGCCGCCTCGCCGGCGCCGGTCATCAGGTAACGGATCACCAGATACAGGCTGACCAGAAAAACCAGAAACTGGAGCGGCGCAAGGATACCTTGAACGAGCGTCCAAGGGGACTCGTCGCGCCGACGGCGTTCTTCTGGCGTATACAACGGTTGATGAGGGGGTTGATTCAAATCATCCCCCAGACGGCGCTGACGCATTAGTCTCCTCTCGCACTTGCCCGAGTCTGCCACTGACGAGAAATCTAGCCCTGATTCCCGAACATGTCAACTCTGCTTAACGTAAAGAAGACTTGACATTCCCCTGCTCGACGTCTAACTAATAGATGGTCCCCGCGCCCGTCGGGGAGCGGGTGCGCTATTGCCGTTCGCACACGCTCCGCATGACCCGGTATCGTCGTTGATGATACCCGGTGCCGATCTCGGTGCAATCCGCCATAGCGATCGCGGGGCAAGATCACCGGTGCCGGCCGTCTTGTTGGACGGCCGCCGACCGGAGCGCGGCGTTAGACGGGGAGCCCATGCATTCGGATTGCGACCGACATCCGCGAGGCGGGATCAGAGAGCACGTGCCGGTGTCCCGGACGCCCGCGGCCGCGTCCGTTCGCCTGCCCCTCGGGCACGCGAGCGCCGCTGTGACGCCTGCCCTTTGCCGGCCGATAGACCACCGCAATCGCCGGGCCGCGCCCGCGATGCCGCTGCCCTGTCCGTCCAGCCCCGAGCGCTCGCGCCGGAGAACGGCATCCACATTGAGTCGGGCTGCAGGCCTGCGGCCGACGGCGCCACTTGCGCTGCGCCCACCGCCCGACACCCCCTACAGCAATCAAGGGACTCGAGCCAGGTGAAGCCCTTCAACGCGCCGGAACACTATTTGGGCCGCCTCAACACCGAGGCCGCCGCCGCGCTGATCGCGACCTGCTCGGATATCGCGCTGATCATGGACCCTACGGGCCTGATCAGCGACCTCGCGTTCAACAACGACGAGCTCGCGTCCCAAGTCGACGAGGGCTGGATCGGCCAACATTGGAGCGATACGGTCACCCCCGACAGTCGCGCCAACGTCGATGTGCTGCTGGCCGAGGCGCTGGTGCCGGAGCAGTCACCAATCTGGCACCAGGTCGATCACATCGCCCGCAACGGCGATTCCATGCCGGTGCGCTACTGCGCCGTGCGCCTCGGCAGCGAGGGCAAGCTGGTCGCTGCCGGACGCAACCTGCAGGGGATGGCCGCGCTGCAACAACGCCTGGTCGATGCCCAGCAGTCGCTTGAGCGCGACTACTGGCGTCTGCGCCAGCTGGAGACCCGCTACCGACTCTTGTTCCGCGGCTGCGGCGAGGCGGTGATGGTTCTGGACCCGACGACCAACAAGGTGGTGGAAGTCAACCCGGCCTCGGCCAAGCTGCTGGGCACCGATGCCCGCCGCTTGGTGGGCAAGACCATGCCGGAGGTCTTCGACAAGACCGGCACCGAGGCGATCCAGCAGCTGTTTGCCGGCGTGCGCTCATCCGGTCGCGCCGCCGAGGCGCGGGCGCGGCTCGGCGACGGCTCCGGCGAGCTGACCGTGTTCGCCGCCCCAGTGCGCCAGGACAACGCAACGCTGCTACTGATTCGGTTGACAGTGGCCGCCAACCCCAGCGATGCACGACCGCTGACCGAGCCGAAGTCCAGGCTCACCCAAGTGATGGAGCATGCCCCGGACGGCATCGTCATCACCAGCCCCAACGGCAGCATACTCAGCGCGAACGCCGCCTTCGTCGAGATGACCCAGCTTTCCACCGAGGAGCAACTGCGCGGGGAGTCCCTCGACCGCTGGCTCGGCCGGCCCGGCGTCGATCTCAACGTCCTGATCGCGAACCTGCGCCAGCACGGGGCCGTGCGCCTGTTTGCCACCAGCATCCGCAGCGAGTACGGCTCGTCCACCGAGGTCGAGATCTCCGCCGTCGGCATCGATCCGGGCGAACGGCCGAGCTACGGCTTCATCGTCCGCAACGTCGACCGCCGGGTGTCGCCGGCGGCCCAGCCGGGTCGCTCGCTGCCACGATCGCTGGAGCAGCTGACCGAGCTGGTGGGTCGGGTCCCGCTGAAGGAGGTGGTGCGCGAGTCCACCGACCTGATCGAGCGCCTGTGCATCGAGGCCGCGCTGGAGCTGACCGGCGACAACCGCGCATCCGCCGCGGAGCTGCTGGGGCTCAGCCGCCAGAGCCTGTACGTCAAGCTGCGCCGTTACGGACTCAGCGACGCCCCCACCGGCGACGACAGCGGCAGCGGCTGAGCAAAGGCGTTGACCCGGATCAGATTCTCCGCCCGTGCCCCATCCCGAGCACGGCGATTGCGTTAGACTCCCTGCGCTTTGACGCCATCAGGTCCCGCAGGGGCGCGATGACCGGCGCAGCCCCCGCTGCCCCGCATCGACAACCTCGGCCCGGGCACCACCCCTTAAGTATCGAGATTGACGAAGCAGAGCACATGACGGACATGGTCACACCGGCCAACGCGCCGCGTTTTCCCTCGCCGAAGGTGATGCTGGAGGTCACCCACCCCATCACCTGGTTCCCGCCCATGTGGGCCTTCAGCTGCGGCGTGGTCTCCTCCGGCCAGCCGGTCGTCGCACAGTGGCTACTGGTCATCGCCGGCATCATCCTCGCCGGGCCGTTGCTGTGTGCGACCAGCCAAGTGGTCAACGACTGGTACGATCGGCACGTGGACGCCATCAACGAGCCGAACCGGCCGATCCCCTCGGGCCGCATCCCCGGCCGCTGGGGACTGTACCTGGCCATCCTCTGGAGCCTGGCCTCCCTCGGCCTCGCCGCATTGCTCGGCGACTGGGTGGTCGGCGCCACGCTGGTCGGCCTGGTGCTCGCCTGGATCTACAGCGCCCCGCCGCTGCGCCTGAAACAAAACGGCTGGTGGGGCAACGGCGCCGCAGCCATCGCCTACGAGGGCATCGCCTGGATCACCGGCGCCGCGGTCATGCTCGGCGGCGCCATGCCCGACTGGCGCATCCTGCTGTTGGCCGCGCTGTACAGCTTCGGCGCCCACGGCATCATGACCCTGAACGACTTCAAGGCGATCGAAGGCGACCAACGCATGGGCGTGCGCTCGCTGCCGGTCCAGCTCGGTGCCGACGGCGCCGCGCGCATCGCCTGCGAGATCATGATCGCCCCGCAGCTCATCGTCATCGGCCTGCTGCTCGGCTGGGACCAGCCGATCCATGCCATGGTCATCCTCGGGCTCGTGGTCGGCCAGCTGATGCTGATGGTCCGGTTCCTGAAGGACCCCATCGGCCGCGCCACCTGGCTCAGCGGCTTTGGCGTGCCGCTGTCGGTCAGCGGCATGATGGTCGCCGCGTTCGCGCTGCGGCCGATGATTGCCGGGTGATCATCGCGACTCGGCAGCCGCGGCGCCGACGAGCCGGGCTCGGCGGGGCCTGGCCGGGATATTTCATGAGTCTCGCGCGAAGGCGCGAAGGCGCGAAGGAAGACTTGCGCTTGGACAGATTTCTCGATGTGATCCATAGCGATAGCGACCCGATACCGATACCGAAGCCACCAAGCTACCCACCGCGCCGGCCAACCGGGATCCGGCGCGAGCCATCCACTACCATGCCCTTGAGGGTGCGACCATGCCCAACCTCGAAACCTACGATTGCGTTGTCATCGGCGGCGGCCCCGCCGGTGCCACCGCGGCCACCGATCTCGCCCGCCGCGGGCGCAAGGTCCTGCTCATCGACCGCCCGGGCCGGATCAAGCCCTGTGGCGGCGCAATCCCACCCAAGGCCATCGAGGAGTTCGATATCCCCGACGAGATGATCGTCTCCAAGATCAACTCGGCGCGGATGGTCGCCCCCAGCGATCGCCATGTGGACATGCCCATCAACGGCGGCTATGTCGGCATGGTCGACCGTGAGCCCTTCGACGAGTGGCTGCGCGAGCGCGCCGCCGACGCCGGGGCCGAGCGCCGCAACGGCAGCTACAAGGGGCTCGAGCGCGACACCGACGGCACCGCCATCATCAGATTCAACCCCGCCGAGGCCGATGACCGCAACGTCATCGAGCAGGTCCGCGCCAGGGCCGTCATCGGTGCCGACGGGGCCATGTCGTCGGTGGCCAAGGACTGCATCCCCGGCGCCAAGGAGCTGCCGCATGTGGCCGCCTACCACGAGATCGTCCGCTCGCCGGCGCCCGGCGCCGCCAGCGCGGCGAGCGACTTTGACCCGGCCCGTTGCGACGTCTACTACCAAGGCAAGCTCTCGCCGGACTTCTATGCCTGGATCTTCCCCCATGGCGACACCACCAGCATCGGCGTCGGTACCGAGCTGAAGGGCTTCTCGCTGCGCGATGCCGTTGCCGATCTGCGCAAGACCACCGGCCTCGATCAGTGCGAGACCCTGCGCCGCGAGGGCGCACCCATCCCGCTGCACCCGCTCGGCAAGTGGGACAACGACCGCGACGTCGTCCTTGCCGGCGATGCCGCCGGCGTCGTCGCCCCGGCCTCCGGCGAGGGCATCTACTACGCCATGGTCGGCGGCCGGCTCGCCGGCGATGCGGTGGAGGGGCTGCTGGCCACCGGCAACCCCAAGGAGCTGGCGAAGGCGCGCAAGCGCTTCATGAAGGCCCATGGCCGCGTGTTCTGGATCCTCGGCATCATGCAGCGGTTCTGGTACAAGAGCGACAAGCGCCGCGAGCGCTTCGTCAGCCTCTGCGACGACCCGGACATTCAGGAGCTGACCTGGGAGGCCTACATGCACAAGCGCCTGGTCAAGGCCAAGCCCGCCGCCCACATGCGGATCTTCTTCAAGGACATGGCGCATCTGATCGGCGTGGTCTCGCCCTGGAAGGGCAAGGCCGAAGGTACCGCTGACCGTCGCCCCTGATCCGCCTCCTCAAGCCTGCCAGCAACCTTACACCTTCGCCGGCCGACCTCTCCCCGGGGCGGTCGGCGGCGGCGCCCACAGGGCCTTCAGCGCCCTCCTGCGTCGCAGCAAGCGCCTGAAGCGCGCAGCCTAGCGCGCAACGCATCCGCGCCGCCACGGCGCCCCCCACGACCCCTCCCCTCCCCTCGGGCATCGTTCATCGACACCGGCCCTGAGCCTGCGCGCGCCCTTGCCGCGCAAGCCGAGCCCACCGATTGACGGCCACGTCAGTCAAGGCCCTCCCAGCAGCGGCAACCGCCCTGACCCGAAGGCCCCGCAGGCCGCGCTCGCCGGCTGCCCCTCAGCGAAACCTGCCCTAATCACTGCGTACCACTACTGAGTAAGCATCCGTGACAACGGATGCCGGACCGCGCCGATCCGGGGTGCGGAAACGGCCCGCGTTGAACCTAGAGAGAGCAGTTGAACGGCCCGAGACGACCCTGGGGCAATCCGCGCAACGGGAACGTAGCTGCCCCCCAAAAAACTGTAAATCTTGCTTGACATGATCGTATGTCAGACTAGAATGACACAGCAACAGAGCCTAGCTAGATCAGGATATCTACTGACCTCCAGCGGTGTAGAGGGTTGAGCGCGACAAGACACGCACAGTCCGATCGGTGTTGGCAGCAGCTAAGTCAAGGTTCAGAAACAAGTGGTTCAGATGCAACCACGAAACGGCCAATCAAAAGGTCCAGCTAGCGGGCGTCTGTGCCACTTGTTTCTGAACCGATCCTAAGGGCAAGAACCAGATAATCACGGCGGCCAAAGACCGGCCGCAACGGCGCGCAAGCGTGCCATCAACCTTCGGAGAGCCACCAATGGCAGCACCGACCAGCCTCTCGGGCCTCAGCCCCGAACAGGCCAAAGAGTTTCATGAGCAGTTCAAGGTGACCTATACCGCCTTCGCCGGCATCGCCGCCGTCGCGCACATCTTGGTCATCGCCTGGAAGCCCTGGTTCTAAGGGCCCCACCAACCCCAACGAGGTCAACTTCATGTATCAAAAAGTCCTGGATTACAAACCCTCCGAGAGTGATCACCGCATCTGGATGGTCGTCGAGCCGAAGATCTGGCTGATCCCGATCCTCGTCACCGTTCTGTTGATCGCCCTCGCCGTGCACAGCTTCGTCCTCGGCAGCGACAAGTACAACTTCATGGCCGCCGACGAGGTGGTCGAGGCTGCGCCCCCGGCCGCCCCCGCCGCCGCACCCGCCGAGTAGGCACCGACGAGTCATCCGTCCGTCACCGCCGTAACGCGCCCGCACATCGCGCCGCCGCGGCATCGTGACACCCCACTCCAACCACCGGAGATACCCATGGCAATGAACGAACAGCAGGCCAAAGAATTCCACGAACAGTGGAAGATCACCTACACCGCATTCGTCGGCATCGCCGCCGTCGCCCACTTCCTGGTGCTGGCCTGGAAGCCCTGGTTCTAAGACCTCGGTCTTACTAGCCAATACCCCGGCAGCTTCGTCCCGCGCGGACCAAGCCCGAACATCCCCCAACACAAGAGAGCAACACCATGGCCGAACAAAAAATCGCCCGCCCGAAGAACCCGGAAGACGACTGGAAGGTATGGACCATCGTTGATCCGGCGATCTGGCTGATCCCGATCCTGATCACCGTCCTCCTCGTCGCTCTGGCCGTGCACTCCGTCGTGCTGGGCAGCGCCAAGTACAACTTTATGGCCGGCTGATCCGTTAGCCGCCCCTAAACCCACTCAAGCACTCAAGAGGCACCCTCATGGCACTCAGCGAACAGCAAGCCAAAGAATTCCACGAGCAGTGGAAGGTCACCTACGTCGCATTCGTCGGCATCGCCGCCGTTGCGCACTTCCTGGTGCTGGCCTGGAAGCCCTGGTTCTAAGACCTCGGTCTGAATAGCCAACCCTTCGCCGGCTTCGTCCCGCGCCGATCCGCGCCCGATCAAGCCTAAACATCCCTCGATGCAAGAGAGTAATCCAATGGCCGAACAGCAAATCGCCCGCCCGAAGAACCCGGAAGACGACTGGAAGGTATGGACCATCGTTGATCCGGCAATCTGGCTGATGCCGATCCTGATCACCGTCCTCCTCGTCGCTCTGGCCGTGCATTCCGTCGTGCTGGGCAGCGCCAAGTACAACTTCCTGGCCGGCTAGTCCGTAGCCGCACCTAACCCAACCCAAGAGCTCACGAGGCACCCTCATGGCACTCAGCGAACAACAAGCCAAAGAATTCCACGAGCAGTGGAAGGTCACCTACGTCGCATTCGTCGGCATCGCCGCCGTTGCGCACTTCCTGGTCTTGGCCTGGAAGCCCTGGTTCTGATTGCCAGACCCAGTATCGCCTTGGCCGTTCCAAGCCCCCGTGCTGAACAATGCCAAGCGCAACCTCCTTGCCGGTCGATCAAAGGCCCTGCGGCCGAGGTCGGCCTAACCGGATAGGCGAGAAAAGAGGCGTCGCCCGGAGATGGCGGCATCCAGGCGGAGTGAGTGATCGGCATCGTTGCCGATCCTCCTCCGCCTTTAACGTTGGCGCAGCAATATGCAGACGACAAAGCGCCGGTCCCCTTCGTTGGGCGACACACCCGAAGATGTATGGCTCAAGAAGCGGACCGGCGCTTTTCGGCGATTTCTTTGTCAGCTGCCGAGTGCTGTTGGGCCTCCCAGCTTGGCTGGTTATCCCTTTGGCGGGTGGTGAAAACCCCCGCTCAGGTGCTGAATCAGCCGCCCCAGTACGCGTTGTACGGGCTAGCGGTGAACAGGAACGCGTGGATCAGGATGCCGAGCAGGAACACGGACATCAGGATCGGGATCAGCCAAGTAGCGGGGTTGACGACCAGCCAGATGCGGTAGTCTTCTTCTTGGGGCTTGTATTCAAAAGGACTCATAGCTTTAACCTCGTTTACTTCAGAATCAGAACCAGGGCTTCCACGCCAGGACCAGGATGTGCGCGACGGCAGCGATGCCGGCAAACGCCGTGTAGGTGGTCTTGAACTGCTCGTGGAACTCTTTGGCTTGCTCAGGCGTCAGGCCCGAAAGGCTCGTCGGTGATGCCATTGATCTACCCTCCGAAAAGGTCTTGCGTTGGGCCGCGGCGTGTCGCGGCATGTTCGATATGTGGCTTATCGGCCTTCCGGTAGCCGGTTGAGCTGGTTGCGAAATCTCGTCCTATCCAGCTAATCCACGACTGTCAGTTTAGCTTGACATAAGTTTCTGTCAAGAAAAATGTACAGTTTCTTCGGTTGGCCGAAAGATCTTCTTTTCGAACAGTGACCTAGGGCGTCGACGAGGCACCGACCAGCTCGTCAACCGCAGGGCCCAGCGTCGCTGTAGATCGTGTAGCTGCGAACGGGGCTGGTGTCGGAAAGCCAGACACGACAAAGCGCCGATCCGCTTCGTGGCTCAGCACACCCGAAGGTGTGAGGCTCAAGAAGCAGACCGGCGCTTTTCGGCGATTTCTCGTCAGCTGCCGAGTGCTGTGGGGTCTCGCCAGCTAGGCCGGCTTACCCTCAAAATGGCAGGCGGTATTGATCGCCCGCCAGGGTGCTGTAATCAGCCGCCCCAGTACGCGTTGTACGGGCTAGCGGTGAACAGGAACGCATGGATCAGGATGCCGAGCAGGAACACGGACATCAGGATCGGGATCAGCCAGGTAGCGGGGTTCACAACCAGCCAGATCTTCCAGTCGTCTTCGGGGTTCTTGGGGCGTTGGATCTCAGCCATGGGTCTTGTCTCTCAAGATTGCGTGAAAAAGGAGGGGTGTCGAAGCAGGTCTGAAATCAGAACCAGGGCTTCCACGCCAGGACCAGGATGTGCGCGACGGCGGCGATGCCGGCAAACGCAGTGTAGGTGGTCTTGAACTGCTCGTGGAATTCTTTGGCTTGGTCAGGGGTCAGGCCGGAGAGGGACATATGCAATACCTCGGGGGTTCAAATGGGCCGCGTTCGATTGTCCGCGGTGGAAGATGCCAACTCCAAAAAGGCGTTGACGTAAGTCTTTATAGCGTTCGAGCAGTGAAGCTCGAATTACTCAGCCGCCGGAGCCGGAGCGGCCTCGACAACAGGGGCAGCAGCCTCAGCCGCGCCACCCCAGTACTCGCCGTAGGGGCTGGCGGTGAACAGGAACGCGTGGATCAGGATGCCGAGCAGGAACACGGACATCAGGATCGGGATCAGCCAAGTAGCGGGGTTGACGACCAGCCAGATGCGGTAGTCTTCTTCTTGGGGCTTGTATTCAAAAGGATTCATAATTTTAACCTCGTTTACTTCAGAATCAGAACCAGGGCTTCCACGCCAGGACCAGGATGTGCGCGACGGCAGCGATGCCGGCAAACGCCGTGTAGGTGGTCTTGAACTGCTCGTGGAACTCTTTGGCTTGCTCAGGCGTCAGGCCCGAAAGGCTCGTCGGTGATGCCATTGATCTACCCTCCGAAAAGGTCTTGCGTTGGGCCGCGGCGTGTCGCGGCATGTTCGATACGTGGCTTGTCGGCCTTCCGGTAGCCGGTTGAGCTGGTTGCGAAATCTCGTCCTATCCAGCTAATCCACGACTGTCAGTTTAGCTTGACATAAGTTTCTGTCAAGAAAAATGTACAGTTTTTTCTGCTGGCTACAAGATCTCTTATTAGAACAGTCACATAGGGCGTCGATGGGGCACCGACCAGCTCGTCAACCGCAGGGCCCCAGCGTCGCTGGAGATCGTGTAGCTGCAAACGGGGCTGGTGTCGGAAAGCCAGACACGACAAAGCGCCGATCCGCTTCGTGGCTCAGCACACCCGAAGGTGTGAGGCTCAAGAAGCAGACCGGCGCTTTTCGGCGATTTCTCGTCAGCTGCCGAGTGCTGTGGGGTCTCGCCAGCTAGGCCGGCTTACCCTCAAAATGGCAGGCGGTATTGATCGCCCGCCAGGGTGCTGTAATCAGCCGCCCCAGTACGCGTTGTACGGGCTAGCGGTGAACAGGAACGCATGGATCAGGATGCCGAGCAGGAACACGGACATCAGGATCGGGATCAGCCAGGTAGCGGGGTTCACAACCAGCCAGATCTTCCAGTCGTCTTCGGGGTTCTTGGGGCGTTGGATCTCAGCCATGGGTCTTGTCTCTCAAGATTGCGTGAAAAAGGAGGGGTGTCGAAGCAGGTCTGAAATCAGAACCAGGGCTTCCACGCCAGGACCAGGATGTGCGCGACGGCGGCGATGCCGGCAAACGCAGTGTAGGTGGTCTTGAACTGCTCGTGGAATTCTTTGGCTTGGTCAGGGGTCAGGCCGGAGAGGGACATATGCAATACCTCGGGGGTTCAAATGGGCCGCGTTCGATTGTCCGCGGTGGAAGATGCCAACTCCAAAAAGGCGTTGACGTAAGTCTTTATAGCGTTCGAGCAGTGAAGCTCGAATTACTCAGCCGCCGGAGCCGGAGCGGCCTCGACAACAGGGGCAGCAGCCTCAGCCGCGCCACCCCAGTACTCGCCGTAGGGGCTGGCGGTGAACAGGAACGCGTGGATCAGGATGCCGAGCAGGAACACGGACATCAGGATCGGGATCAGCCAAGTAGCGGGGTTGACGACCAGCCAGATGCGGTAGTCTTCTTCTTGGGGCTTGTATTCAAAAGGATTCATAATTTTAACCTCGTTTACTTCAGAATCAGAACCAGGGCTTCCACGCCAGGACCAGGATGTGCGCGACGGCAGCGATGCCGGCAAACGCCGTGTAGGTGGTCTTGAACTGCTCGTGGAACTCTTTGGCTTGCTCAGGCGTCAGGCCCGAAAGGCTGGTCGGTGCTGCCATTGGTCTACCCTCCGAAAAGGTGTTGCGTTTAGCCGCGGCGTGTCGCGGCGAATGTCAGGTCAGGAACCTAGAGCCCCTTGAAACCCGGCGGTTAGTTGGGCTGGCCTGGAAGCTCCAAGCCCGCTCATCGAATCCATGGGTGTCATCTTAGCGTGACAGAAATATATGTCAAGCTTGATTTACAGTTTTCTTTTCCAGCGTTGTTTACACTCTCGGTTTCGAACACCGGAGCCGACCCCGATCCCATGACTGAACTCTATGCCACGGGTCGCATCATCGACCTGATCCTGATCCTGGTGCTGCTGGAGGCCGTAGCCCTCGCGCTCTTTCGGCGCCTCACCGGCCGTGGGCCCCGCATTGGAGACCTGCTGCCGACGCTCGTCTCGGGCGGCCTGTTGCTGGCCGCCGTGCGTGCCGCACTGGCGGACAGTCGCTGGGAACTGGTCGCCCTACCCCTGTTCGGCGCCCTGCTCGCCCACCTGTTCGACCTCTACCGACAGTGGCGCTAGGAGCCCCTCGCGCTGGATGAAGTCGACGATGACGTCGACCCCCTCCCCCGCCCGCAGATTGGTGAGCACGAACGGGCGCTCGCCGCGCATCCGCGCCGCATCCCGCTGCATGACCTCCAGCGACGCACCCACATAGGGCGCCAGATCGATCTTGTTGATCACCAGTAGGTCCGAGCGGGTGATGCCGGGGCCGCCCTTGCGCGGGATCTTCTCGCCCTCGGCGACATCGATGACATAGATGGTCAGGTCCGCCAGCTCGGGGCTGAAGGTGGCGGCCAGGTTGTCGCCGCCGCTCTCGACAAAGACCAGATCCAGCCCCGGGAAGCGCAGCTGCAGGTCTGCGACCGCGGCCAGGTTCATGGATGCATCCTCGCGGATGGCCGTATGCGGGCAGCCTCCGGTCTCGACGCCGATGATGCGCTCCGCGGGCAGGGCCTGGCTGCGGATCAGCATCTCGGCATCTTCGCGGGTGTAGATGTCGTTGGTGACGACGGCGAGTTCCCAGCGCCCCCGCATGCGCTTGCA
Organism: uncultured Gammaproteobacteria bacterium; assembly: GCA_942491465.1. Taxonomy (GTDB): domain Bacteria; phylum Pseudomonadota; class Gammaproteobacteria; order Chromatiales; family Chromatiaceae; genus CALOBA01. The sequence continues at coordinate 125,022 of CALOBA010000071.1, read as the reverse complement.
CAGGGCATCGAGCAACGCGGTCTTGCCGGAGCCGACGGGGCCGCCGACACCGACGCGTAGCGCCTCGCGCTCCCCCGCCGGGCTATGCATGGAGCGCCCCTGCGCCGGCGGTGCCGATCGGCACGCCAATCGACACATCGGCACGCACGACCTTGGTCCCGGCGATCAGGTCATGAACACAGCGGCGGTCGCGACGGAAGATGAACAAGGCATCGATCATTCCGAAAAGCTGAATGACCGGGATCACGCTCACCAGCCAAACCGGGAGGTAGCGCAGACCGATCAGCCGCCCGAACGACAGCAGCCGTCCATCACGCACCGAAACGATGCGCGTCTTCACAAGCTGGCCAAGCCGGCGATATCGGCGGGCTCGGTCTGTATCGGCGGCTTGATATCGGATTCGGGCGGGCGGTAGGGATTCTCTGTCATGGCATATCCTCGTCGGGTGGGCTTGGGTGGATTTGATCGAGTTCACCAGCGGCGCGCGCAGCGCTTGCATCGACGCCGAAGTTCGTCAGGAGCGAAACAGCCGGGTGTATTGGGTCTCGTGGGCACTGCCGGCGATGGCCGCGGCCGGGCTGGCCGCGCCGAGGTCGTCATCGTCGAGCCCCCGCGCGGCGGCGACGATCGCCGGAATCCGTGCCGCCAGGCTCAGCAGGATGCGCTGACCATCGCTCTGCCCCAGGGGTACCAGGCGGACGCCGGCCGAGACCAGGGTCTCGCACCAGGCCCAGGCGAAGCCGAGGCAGGCGTCCTCGGTGCCGACGCCCCAGCTGACCGCGGCGGCCGCGAAGCCGGCACTCTGGCTGCGGGCCAACAGCGGATACCAAGCCTCGCCGAGGGCTTCACCCCCGTCGACCGGTACCGCCTCGGCGGCGGGCAAGCCGACACGACCTCGGGGCCTTTGTCTCGCCGAAGCGGGGCGACTCAAGACACCCAACGCAACCAGCAGATCGGCCAATGCGCGACCGCGCTGCGACTCCTCGGCACGCAGCTCCGCGGTCTCGCGCCAGGCGAGCAGGCGCTCGATCCAGTCGGCGACGGTCGCCGGGTCATCACGCCGGATCGCATCGATCATGCGCAGCAGCACCGGCAGGTCGACATCGCGCATGGCGTTGCTCAGCTGCTCTTGAAGCCACTGCTCCAGGTCGTCGGCACCACGGACCCAGCCGGCCTCGACCGCCCATTCGATGCCTTGGGAATAGGTGTATCCGCCGATCGGCAGGGCCGGGCTCACCAATTGGAGCAGGCGCAACCGCGCAAGCGCGCCTTCAGTGACCATGCGCGTGCCCGGCGCCATGGGCGTGGCCGCCGTAGGCCCCGGGCTCGGGCTCGAACGGCGCCAGCTGCGCGCGTACCTCAAGGCCGAGTCCGCGCACCATGGCGTCGAGCACATGGTCATGCAGCCAGCACAGCCGACCGGGGCCGATCTGCAACGCCACATGGCGGTTGCCCAGGTGGTAGCAGACCCGCGCCAGCAGCAGGCCGTCGTCGCTGTCGGCCACCGACAACGGCTCCGGCGCCGCCCGGACCTCCACCGCGAGACCGTCGTCGCCGCCGAGCAGGTCGCCGTCGCGCAGCGTCTCGCCGCGCCGGAGCAGGATGCCGGCCTCCCGCCCATCGTCGAGCCGCACCCGCAGCCGCGAGCGCTGCCGCTGCTCGAAGCTCAGCGACACGCGGGCCTGGATGCGCTCGGCCCGATCCAGGCGTCGGGTCAGGTGCAGCAGCGGGTCATCGCTCACCACCGGTTCCCCCGCGGCTAGAACAGGAAGTAGCGCTGCGCCAGCGGCAGCTCGTCCGCCGGCTCGCAGGTCAGCAGCACGCCGTCGGCGCGGACCTGGTAGGTCTGCGGGTCCACCTCGATGCGCGGCCGTTGATCGTTGTGGATCATGTCCGCCTTGCGCACCCCCCGCACGTCGCGCACGACACCGATCAGGCGCTTCAGCCCGAGCGCCTGCGGGATGCCGGCCTGCAAGCCCGCCTGCGACAGGAAGGTCATGCAGGTGGCGCCGAGCGCCCCGCCGAAGGCCCCGAACATGGGCCGGTAGTGGACCGGCTGCGGGGTCGGGATGGATGCATTCGGGTCCCCCATGGGCGCGGCGACGATCATGCCGCCCTTGAGGATCAGGCTCGGCTTGGCGCCGAAGAAGGCCGGCCGCCAGAGCACCAGATCGGCCAGCTTGCCGATCTCCACGGAGCCGACCTCGTGGGCGATGCCGTGGGTGATGGCGGGGTTGATGCAGTACTTGGCGATGTAGCGCTTGGCGCGGTAGTTGTCGTTGTCGCCGCGATCGACGGGGCCGGCCCCGTCCGGCGCCGCCAGCCGGCCGCGCTGGACCTTCATCTTGTGTGCCGTCTGCCAGGTGCGGCAGACCACCTCGCCGACCCGGCCCATGGCCTGGGAGTCGGACGCGATCATGCTGAACACGCCCAGGTCGTGCAGGATGTCCTCGGCGGCGATGGTCTCGCGGCGGATACGCGACTCGGCGAAGGCGACGTCCTCGGGGATCGACGGCGACAGGTGATGGCAGACCATCAGCATGTCCAGGTGCTCGTCGACGGTGTTGACGGTGTAGGGCCGGGTCGGGTTGGTGGATGAGGGCAGCACGTTGGCCAGCGCCGCCGCCTTGATGATGTCCGGCGCATGACCGCCGCCGGCGCCCTCGGTGTGGTAGGTGTGGATGCAGCGGTCCTTGAACGCGGCCAGCGTGTCCTCGACAAAGCCGGACTCGTTCAGCGTATCGGTATGGATGGCCACCTGTACGTCCATGGCCTCGGCCACGCCCAGGGCGCAGTCGATGGCCGCCGGCGTCGTACCCCAGTCCTCGTGCAGCTTCAGCCCCATGGCGCCGGCGCGGACCTGCTCCTCCAGGGCGCTCGGCAGGCTGGCATTGCCCTTGCCCAGGAAGCCCAGATTCACCGGCAGACCCTCGGCCGCCTGCAGCATGCGGTGGATGTTCCAGGCCCCCGGCGTGCAGGTGGTGGCATTGGTGCCCGTGGCCGGCCCGGTGCCGCCGCCGAGCATGGTGGTCACGCCGGACATCAGCGCCTCCTCCACCTGCTGCGGGCAGATGAAGTGGATATGGGCATCGATGCCGCCCGGGGTCAGGATCTGGCCCTCGCCGGCGACGACCTCGGTGCCGGGGCCCACGAGCACATCGACGTCGGCCTGGGTGTCGGGGTTGCCGGCCTTGCCGATGGCGGCGATGCGCCCGTCCTTGATGCCGACGTCGGCCTTGACCACCCCCCAGAAGTCCAGGATCAGCGCATTGGTGATGACCAGGTCCATGACGGCGTCGGCCTGGCGCTGGCATTGGCCCATGCCGTCGCGGATGACCTTGCCGCCGCCGAACTTGACCTCGTCGCCGTAGTGGGTCAGGTCGCGCTCGACCTCGATCTCCAGCGCCGTGTCGCCCAGGCGAATGCGGTCGCCGACGGTGGGGCCGTACATGGATGCATAGGCCTGCCGGCTGATCTTGCTCATGCCCCCTCCCCCGTCGCAGCGGACGGACCGTCGCCCGCCGAGGGTTCCAGCGGCCCCATCACCGCGCCGCGAAAGCCGTAGACCACGCGCGCGCCGGCATAGGGCACCAGGTCCACGGTGCGCGACTGCCCCGGCTCGAAGCGCACGGCGGTGCCGGCGGGGATGTCGAGCCGGTGGCCGCGGGTCGGCCCGCGCGCGAAGCGCAGCGCCGGGTTGGTCTCGAAGAAGTGATAGTGGGAGCCGACCTGGATCGGGCGGTCGCCGGTGTTGGCGACCTCGACGGTCAACACGGGGCGGCCGGCATTGAGCTCGATCTCACCGGCGGCGGTCAGGACTTCACCTGGGATCATGGATGCGCTCCTGGCCCCGGCGCGCCGACGGATCGGAGGCAGGACTGCGCGAGCGCACCCCACCGCGACGCCGACCGGGGCCGATTGGCTAAACGATGGGATCGTGCACGGTCACCAGCTTGGTACCGTCCGGGAAGGTGGCCTCCACCTGGACGTCGGGGATCATCTCGGCGACGCCGTCCATCACGTCGTCGCGGGTCAAAATGGTGCGCCCCAGGTCCATCAGCTCGGCGACGCGCTTGCCGTCGCGGGCGCCTTCGAGGACGGCGCAGCTGATCAGCGCCACCGCCTCGGGATAGTTCAGCTTCAGGCCGCGGGCCCGACGCCGCTCCGCCAGCAGGCCGGCGGTGAACAGCAGCAGCTTGTCTTTCTCGCGCGGGGTGAGCTCCATCGGGGATACCTCTGTTGCCGGTCTCAACCGAGCTCGAAGAAGTGGTACATGGTCGGCGACAAACCATACCGCTGTACGAGCGAATCGACAAACTTCGGCGCTCGCCAGCGCAGCCGATAGCCGTGACGTGCGATCAGCGGCGCAAAGTCCACGCCTGCGTTGGTCAGCAGCCGCGCGCCGCCGTGGTCCATAGCATTCGGGGCAACCATCAGCCAGCGCACCCGATGCCGCGCCAGCAGGGCCAGCCACCAATCGATGGCCTGCGGACGGCACTCGGAGAAGCTGTGGATATTGACGGCCAGGTCCACCGCCACCTCGGCCAGCCGCGCGTCGATCCGATCCAGCGCCACCGCCTCGGCCCGGTCCTCGATGCCCCGCGCGGCCAGGTAGCGCCGGCATAGAAAGCTCGACTCGGGCACCGCATCGGTACACAGGAAATGCTCGATCGCCGCGGCCGCCCCCCCCCCCCCTTCCCCCCCCCCCCGCGCCGCCCCCCCCCCCCCGCCGCGCCGCCCCCCCCCCCCCCGCCCCGGGGGCGCCCCCCCCCCCCCCCCCCCCCCCCCGCCCCCGGCGCCCCGGCCGCGGCGGCCGGGGGCCGCCGGGCCGGCGGTGGTGCTGCGCGGGCGCCACGACGCTGCCAAACATAGGCCGTCTCGCCGCGAAAGCGCGTCAGCTCGGCGTCGCTGACGGTGCCGGGCACCCACAGCGCCGGGCTGGTCACGCGGGGGTCAAAAGCGGCATAACGCCGGCGCAGCCCCGCAAGCTCCGGATCATCGCCGCGAAGCCCGGCGGCCAGCGCCGGCGGCAGCGGCACCTCGGCGCAGGGCGCCGGCCCCGGCGCGCCGCGCTGCCAGTCGAACAACAGCCCGCTCGGCACCGGGTGCTCATCCGGCGCCAGCAACCAGCCGGCCAGTCGTCGGCGCAGGGCAGTCAGCATAGGAACATGGCCAATCCAAACCCTCTTGCGGCTCAGCCTTGGGCGGCCAAGCGCAGCACCCCAAACTGCTCCGGCGTGATGCGGCTCAGCAACAGGTCCCCATTGTCGGCGAAGGTCATACCGCCGGGCGGGAACCAACTCCGTATCGGGCTGCCGTCGACCAGCTCGCCGCGGGCGTCGGGCCGCAGCCGCAGGGCCGGCAGCTGGAATCGGTGCAGGATCGCCGGCGCCGACCCCGGCATGCCGACCCGGGCGATCAGATAGCCGATCTGCGCGGGCGCCTCGGCACCGGCTGCCGACTGCTCGAACAACACCAGATCATCCGGCCCGGCGGCCAGCAGCCGACCGCCGGCGGCCGCCATAGGGCGTGCCAGCTCGCCGAGCGGGGCGCCCGCCGGGTCGAGCAGCCGCGGCGGCTCGCTGTCGGTCAGGAAGCGGCCGGAGTCCAGCAGCACCCCGACGGTCGCGGCCAGCTGGGTGACCGGCGCGCCATCGCGGGCGATGATCCAGAGGGTCTTGCCGGCCTGCACCCAGCAACGCCCGGCGGCATCGACGGCGAGGCGCTCGGGCACCTCGGCGCCGAAATACAGAGGCGCCGGCGCGCCACCATCGCGGGGTCGCCCGTAGGGGTCGAAGCGCAACAGCCGGAAGCTGAAGCGCAGCTCACCGGCGGCGCGGGCGCCGACCAGCAACGCCATGGCGTCGGCGCCGTCGTGCGCCATGGCGAAGCACCAGATCGGTGCCTTGCGCAGCCCATCGGGCAACGCCGCGGCCAGGTCCACCGGCGCGACGCGATGCCGAGCCGGGTCCACCAGCCAGACCGCGCCGGATTGGCCGTAGCGCAGCCAAAGCGTTCCAGCGCCGGCCGCGACCAGCGCCGTCGGGACGTCGTCCTCCAGGCCGCCGAGGTCGCTGCGGCCGTAGGGCAGGTGCGCGGGGGCCCTGCCCCAAGGCAGCGCGAGCAGGGGTTGCGGTTGGGCGTAGCCGGTCATCGCAGGCACGCTTGCCGGGCGCGCGGCAGGCGGCCGGATGCCTGGGCTGCCCGCCGCTCGGCGCTCATTGCCACAGGTAGATGCGGCCGTAGTGCACGGCCGCCGTGGTCTGGCCCCAAGAGCCCCAGGCACTGGCGAACTGCGCCAGCGGCGAATGCACGACGCGGCGGATGCAGGCGCTGGGATTCCAATGCGGGGCGGCGGCGGCGCGCACCCCCGTGGTGCCGTTTGCATGCCAGATCCAGAGGTTGCCGGCCGCACCGCCGGTCAGGCTGCTGCGGCTGTTGGTGGCCAGGGCGACGATGTGTGATCCGGGCACGTTGAAGAGGTCGCCGCGATAGACGATCTCCGGCCGCCAGGTCTGGTTGGGCATGCGCCGATAGTGGTTGCCGCTGGACCAGGTGCTGGTGGTCAGCCGGCTGGTCGCCCAGCCGCTGTTGGCGTTGTGGGTGATCTCGGGTAGCAGTGGGCAGATGCGCGTGTCGGCCAGGTCGGCACAGTGTTCGGCGCGAAAGCGCGCCTCCAAGGCCAGGGCCTGACAAAAGGCCGAGCAATCGATGCCGGTATATTGGCCGTTGTGGGTGCCGAAGATGTGGCGCAGCTGCCAGCGCGGGGCCGCTGCGGTGCCGACGTTGACGATCGTACTGTCCGTGTTCAGGTGCGCATGGGCCGGGTAGCTGACGGTCGGCACGGCCACGCGATTGTCGGCATCGGCGCCGTGCAGCCCGATGCGGCTGTTGGTTTGCCGCAGATAGTGCACCCAGTGAGCGGCCTCACCGGGGACCAGGGCGGCGCGGTTGGCGGCCAAGTCGGCGTGGAACAGGTCCAGCGAGCGCGCACCGCCGTACCAATAGGCCTCGCCCTCGGCACAGGTGGCGGGCCAGTTGTGATGGCCGCCGTTGTCGCTCGGATGCCGGTACCAGGTCCGCGCGGTCTGGCCGTTGCGGGCGCCGGCGACGTACTCCTCGGCGCGCTCGCGCAGGCGCTCGATGAATTCCCAGACCACGGCGCGGTAGAGATCGAGCAGGCCGTCGGCGTCGCGGATGCGCGCAGCGCTACCGGGGGTCCAGGCGGTCGCTCCGATCAACAGGTGGCCGTCGACCAGGTCGCCGTCGGCGTAGGCCCCATACTCGGCGCGCACATAGGTCTTGACGCCTTGGGTGCCGGCGGCGTTCTCCTCCACCTGGACGGCGAACTGGCGTGCACTGAACACCGCGGCGGCGGTGGCACCCGCGCCGGGCACGCCGGAGAAGTCAGCAATGAATCGGGCGTTCTCGGCACGGGAGCCCTCCCCGAACTGACCGTCCGGTCGCAGGAAGCCATGGCCACCGCCGCGGCGGCGACAGGCGACCTGGTTGAGCAACTGCTGGAGCGCGCGCACACCGTTGCTGGTGACCCAGTCTTGGCGCTGGCGCACGATCCAGGTCTGCAGCTCGACCACCGGCCGCAGCGTGGCGGCAAAGTCGTCCGGCGATTCGGTGTCGCCGAGCGGGGTGTCCACGTCCTCGTTGCGATGGATGGTCAGCGTCAGGCTCGGGTCCGCGATGGCGCAGGCCGGCTGCAGGGATGCGAACAGCTCGATGCAGCCCGCCTGTTCGATGGCATCCTTGGTGCGCGACAGGCTGTTGACCGTCAGCGCCACCGAGGCCCGCCCCTCGCCGTCGCTGACCGCCTGCATGGCGGACAGGGTCACGTCGGCCGTGGTGCGGGCGCCCAGCCGGAAATACACCGTGACGCCGGCCCGCGGTGCCGGACGTGGATCGCACTGCACCGCCCAGGGCGTCTCGGTGACCACGGCGGTGATGGCGCGCAGCCGATTGAGATCGGGATAGGCGTTGTACTCGATGGTCTTCAGCGGCAGATCGGCGGGGGGATAGCGCCCCGGCAGCAGCGGCTTCAGATAGTCGCCGGCGTCGAAGACATTCGACGGCCGTCGCGGGATCAGCGTCAGCCGACGCGCATCCGCATAGGGGCAATCCGACGCCGCGGATGCGATCGGCGTCTCCGGCGCCGACTGCTGTTCCGTCGCGGCGCGGTCCATGCACTCGGCAAGATACGCCAGCAGGCTCATGCCGGCCCCCCTGCCGCGCGGCCATTGCCGGCGGCCTGGGCCGCTGGAGCATTGCCGGCGGCCTGGGCCGCCACCGCCGCGCGGGTCTGCTCGCCAAGTCGACGCCAGATCAGCCGCAGTCGGGTCGCCGCCGGCAGGTCCGATCGCGCCCAGAGCGCGCGCACCCAGGGGGTATCGCGCGCGCAATCGGGGTGTCGGTCCAGCAGCAGACACAGATCGATGTGGAGCAGCACGTCGCGCTCGGCATCCAGCGCCCGCGCCTCGGCCTCGGCGATGGCCGCATCGACGTAGCGCGACAACCGCTCGGGGCCGAGCTGCGCCGCCTCCCGCGGCCAGCAGCGCGCCACATGGGCGCGCGCCCGGGCGCGAAAACGATCACGCGCCTGCGCCTCGAAGATCGCCATCTGCTCGGCGCGCAGGGTCAACATGGGATCTCCTCAATGGCCCCGGTTCGGGGTCTGCGTCGATAGTGAAGCGGGGCGGCAGCGCGACGGCGACGCGCACGCTCGACCGGCGGGCCGATGCAATGGCCTTGTCCGGCTGCCGCGGGCGGATTGTGCCAGCAAACGCCCGTCGTCGTCGATGTCCGGGGGCTGCGCCCGGGGCAGGTCCGAGGACAATGCCGTTAAGTTAAGCCGTGGGAGCGGCTTCCAGCCGCGACGGTCGCCGCGCGAGCCGAGTCGCGGCTTGAAGCCGCTCCCACAAAGCGCTCCCATCGCTCGCTAACTTAATGGCATTGGGTCCGAGGATCGGTCAAACGGCCATGCCGGGGCTTGGTAACGGTTAACAAACAAGTTAAACGACTCCATAGCACAACTAGGATTCGTTGTCGTTGTCGTTGTCGTTGTCGTTGTCGTTGTCGTTGTCGTTGTCGTTGTCGTTGTCGTTGTCGTTGTCGTTGTCGTTGTCGTTGTCGTTGTCGCAATCAAGCATCCGACGACGATTACGACAACGACAACGACAACGACAACGAGCTGACATGTTCACTTTGTTTCTGAATTCTTCCTTGGTGACACCACGACAGAGCAGACGCGCCGCGCTTTCGCAGCGGGGGCCGGTGGGCGCTGGTCTAGTCGACCTTCACACCTCGTTGCCACGCAGAGCGTGGAGAGCGAGGCCTGTCGGTAGGCTGGTGGATCGAGGGAAGTCGCTCCCACAACGGTCGCTGCGATTTCCCGATCGGTGCGCCGCAGCGGTCCAACGCGGCTCGGGCCGCTCCAGCTGCGCGCGGCAGGGTGCGGGCGGGCGCTGGGCGCTGAAGCGCCCGGGGATGCGTAACGACGCTGGAGCGTCGTTACGATCAACGATCAATCCACTGGCGCCATGGCGTCCGACCTCGGCGATGCCCTCGGCGGCGCGATGATCGCCCGCATGATGCAGCAGGCCGGGGTCTTGGGACAGGCGTACCCGATATCGCACAGGGTTTACTTTCCAAAATGTAATAACATAACATTTCAGTTCGTTCTTTCTTGGGAGCGCAAGCAAATGATACAAACCGATGTCGCCTGTACGCGCGAATTGTGGGAGCGGCCAGCATCACAGGGCCGAGCCGACGCGGACGCGGGTGTCCTCTCGACCATCGCCGATGCCGATCGAGGCATCGCCATCTGGCAGCGCTCCGTCGATACCGTGGTGCACCCCCAGGCCGCGGCCTTTGCGGCAGGCGAGTGTGCGGATCTGCGCCTGAGTCTGACGCCGGCGCAGCTTGAGCACGACCTGATCCCCCTGATCACGGCAAATTTGACTCCGATGCGACCGACACCTGCGATCCATACCCCCTCCCTGGCCGCTCCGTTCGCGCTGGGGAGCAGCGGCGACGCCGTCCAGCAGGCATCTAGCCTGGTGGACCTGACCCGCATCTTCGCCTCGGAGCCCCAGGTCTGCGTCCACCCGCGCCCCGCCAGCCCGGACATGCTCGGCGCACTCGAGAGTCTCCAGACGAGCGGATGGTCCGGTCTGCGCGCAGTTGCCGGGCTCGCCGCCGATGGCGTCCCCGCCATCGACGCCCTGCCGCTTCCACCGCCTGTCGCTCACCCGGCGCTCGCCCGGCGCTCCGGCACGAACTTGTCTTTCTACGCGAGTTGGGACTAAGCCCGGACGCGGCACCCGGCGGTCTTTGCGCGCCCATCATCCACAACGAGCGATCCATGACCGAATCACGCATCCCAGTGACGCTGTTGACCGGCTTTCTCGGTAGCGGCAAGACCACCGTCCTGAATCATCTGGTGCGCCAGCCCGCGCTTGCGCGCACCCTGGTCATCATCAACGAATTCGGCGAGGTGGGGCTGGATCACCTACTGATGAGCCGCGTCGCCGACAACACGGTGGTGGAGATGAGCAGCGGCTGTCTGTGCTGCACCGTGCGCGGCGACCTGATCGCCACGCTGAAGGACGCGACCTGGCGCTTTGCGCGCGGCGGCGAGCGCCAGTTCGACCGGGTGGTCATCGAAACCACGGGGCTGGCAGACCCCGCGCCGATCATCCATACCCTGATGACGGTGGGCGTGCTGACGCGACGCTATCGGCTCGACGGCGTTGTTGCGACGCTGGACACGACCTGCGGGGGGAGAACCCTGGATGACCAGTGGGAGGCCATGAAGCAGGCGGCTGTCGCCGATTGCCTGCTCCTCACCAAGGCCGACCTGGCCGACGCCGCGGCCATCGCCGGCTTGGAACGGCGCCTGCTGGCGATCAATCCCGCGGCACGGCAGATCCGCGTTCAAGACGGCGTCGTCGCGCCGGCGGCCGTGCTCGGGCTCGGGCTGTTCAACCCGGCGGAGAAGAACCAGGACGTGGCCCGCTGGTTGAATGCGGAGGCCCATCCGGGCGCCGTTGGACACGACCTGCTGCCGCCGACTGCCCGGCACGAGCATCACGAACACGACCCGAATCGCCACGGCGAACGGATTCAGACCTTCTGCCTGGTCATCGCCGCGCCGCTGGACGACGGCATGCTGGACGCCTGGCTCGATCTGCTGCTGTCGTTGGCCGGCCCGGACATGCTGCGCATCAAGGGCATCCTGAACATCCGTGGGCGCGCGGCACCCCTCGTGATCCACGGCGTTCAGCATCTCTTCTATACGCCGGTTGAGTTGCCGGCCTGGCCCGACGACGATCGGCGCTCCAAGATCGTATTCATCACCCGCGACATCGCGCGTCAGACCGTCGAGGCAACCCTGCGCGCCTCCATGGATATCTGGCAGGAACAGGGCGCGCCCCCCTCGGCTTGAGCCGCCTTGGGGCCCGCGATCACCTCATCGTCTGGGACAAACCGAACCAACCCGATAGAGATCAAGACCGCCATCGGCTTGGATCGGAGATGCCGAGCGCTCGCAACCAGCCGCGCAATGGTTCGAGTTGGGCGATTGCCGCGCAGGTAAGCCCGTCACGGACTGGGAGCGCGCAACAGCGCGCTTTCCAACGCCAACGCCTAGGGTGCAGCGACCAAGACATCGTGGTCGAGTTCGACCCGATCGTGGTGACGGCCGGCGTCCCGGTGCCTGGGGACCCGATGTTTCAGGCAGCAGACATCTCCGTCCTAGCCGGGGAAGATTTACGCCGTCGTGAGCGGTTTACACTAGGCGAGACCCTGGATGCCTTGCCCGGCGTGGCCTCGATCACGGCGGGCAATCAGGTCGGCAAGCCGGTGATTCGGGGACTCAGCGGCAATCAGATCCAGGTGTTGTCGAACGGCGTCGGCGTCGACTACCAGCAGTACGGCGAGCGGCATCCACCCAACATCGATCCCTTTCTCGCCGGCCGCATCGAGGTGGTGCGTGGCGCATCCAGTCTGCTCTACGGCTCCGGTGCGCTGGGCGGTGCGATCGATGTGCGCTCGCCGTCGTTCGTATTCACGCCCGAGGGCGAAACCGCAACGAGCGCGGATACGCGCTTCGTTTACCACAGCAACAACGGGCAATGGGACGCAGGTGCCAAGGCGCGGGCGAGCAGCGACCGGATCAGCCTGGATGCCGGGGTGATGAGCCGCTCAGCGGGCAACCTCGACACCCCGAACGCAGAAACCGCCGCCGAGTCGGGCAATCCGAGTGATCCCAAGTTTACCGGGGTGCTTCCCTTCACCGACTTCGATCAGCTCAACGCCCAGTTCGGTCTGGGCCTGTCCACGGACCTGGGCGAATTCGGTGTCCGCTACAACCAATGGAACAACGAAAACAACTTTCTGCTGCCAACCGGCCAAGGCATCGGGCTGTGGCTGCGCAACGACCAGCTACAGCTCAGCGGCGCCATGCCGCTCGCCGCCGGCTGGGAGCTGAAGCCGACCCTGTCGTGGCAGAACAACCTGCGTCGCGCCAATACTCCCGGACAGCCTCTGAGCGCCGGCTACGACGGGACGGTCAACCTTGAGTTCGACCTCTATACCGCGCGCCTCGAAGCCATTCACGGCCTGCTGGGCCCGTTCGACGGCGGCACCCTAGGGGTCGAGTACACAAAAATGATCCAATACTCCCGCGGGACAACCGTCCTCGCTCCCGGCGGCGAGGTCGGCAACCTGGCTTTGTTCGCCTTCGAGAGCAAGGACATCGGCGCTTGGACGCTGCAGGCAGGCCTGCGGCACGACTGGCACTCCGTCACTGGTGATGCCGGCAAGACCCGCGCCCCGGTGGATTTTGTCGGGCGCGACGCTCACGACTACTCGGTGTTCACCGGCTCCCTCGGCGCGGTGTATCGCCTCACCGACGCGATCGCGATCGCCTCCAATCTCGGCTCCGGTTTCCGAGCGCCGAGCCTGTTCGAGCTCTACGCCGACGGCGTGCACGGCGGAGTGGCGGCGATCCAGGAGGGCAATCCGAACCTCAAGCCGGAAAACTCCGTCAACATCGATTTGGGGGTGCGCTGGCAGACACCTCGGTTGCAGGGCAGCGCAACGGTCTATCGCAACGCCATCGACCACTACATCTACCTGCAAGATACCGGCGCGTCTCGCGACGGTCTGCCGATCTTCGCATATCGGCAGGACAACGCCCTGCTCACCGGCCTGGAGCTGGAGATGCTTTGGCAGGTGACCGATCAGCTTGAACTCGGCGGCACCCTGGACCTGGTGCGAGGCACCAACCACCGCACCAACGAGGACCTGCCCTTGCTGCCCGCCGACTCCCTCCGGCTCGAGGCGACCTATCGGTTCGTCGAGCGCGGACCGATTCGCGAGCCCTACGTGACCCTCGGCGTGATCCACGCCGCCGCAAAGGACGCGGCGCCGGGGGAACCGTTCTCGCAGTTCGATTCTCTGCCGTTCGGCACGGCCTCCACCGACGCCTATACCTTGGCGTCTCTGGACCTGGGCTTTGCGTTCCGCGCCTTCGGCAACCGCCTCGCCCATGTCGACCTCGCGGTACGCAACTTGTTCGATACCGAGTACCGGGATTTTCTCGATACCTACAAAGGCTACGCGCTGAGTCCAGGGCGCGATGTCCGGCTCAGTGTCAGCGTGCCCTTCGGTGGTTAGTAACGGTTCAGAAACAACCTAGACATCCTTAGGGGACAGCAACAACCAGCGGGGTCTGGTCTTTCCTTTTCCTCGCCGTCCAACGCGGGTCCAGCACACGAGGCGTCTGGTCTTCCTTTTCCCCCGGGGCTCCGCCACGGGTCCACGGCACCGGGTCTCCCAACGCGGGTCCCCAACCGGGGTCTGGTCTTTCCTTTTTCCGCCGCACGCGCCAACGCGGCCGGTCCCGCGCGGGGTCTGGTCTTTCCTTTTTCCTCAGCAACGCGGGGTCTAGCAAGGCGTCAGCGAACAACGCGGGGTCCGCAACGCGGGGTCTGGTCTTTCCTTTTTCCTCAGAGCAACAACGGAGAACGCGGGGTCTCGGAGCGCGGGCCAACGGGGTCCGCGGGCCAACGGGGTCTCGGCCAACGGGGTCCGGCCAACGGGGTCTGGTCTTTCCTTTTTCCTCTGTGAGCGGTATACGAGAGCCTCGACGTTCGGAAGCCCGCGCGGGTTGGGGCGATTTGCGAAGCCTAAACATGATCGTGAGAACGGCGATCCCGGTCGATCCCTCGCATTATCGGAGCAGTAAATGGAACTTGTTCACTGATCGAGTCAGAGACTAGGTCGCGGACACGAACATCGTCGCTCCGAGGCTTCGCTCGAGAAGATGCCTTAGCGTCATCGCCTCCGGCAGCGCACCAAAGCCGAGTCCGTTGTCCACGAGGCTTCGCGGTTGCGGGGCATCACAGGTAACGCTGGCTCGCGGGCGCGAGGCACTAGGCGATGTTGGCTAACTGCTCGACGAAACCCTGCCCCGAGGTCGGCGGGGGCAATGGTTCACCCCGCTCTTTGAGCACGAGCAACCACTCATCGACGATGTCGCAAAGCTCTGCATACACCTTGAGTTCATTGTCACCATGGCAACAAGGCCCGATGAGTCCTGGGCATTGACCGACGAAGCACTGGTCTTCGTCTGACCACTCGACGATCTTAAGATAATTGGCGCTTTCGTTCACCGCTTGGCCTCTGCGATTTTCCGCTGGACTTCGCGTTCTTGATAGGGTCTTGCGTCGTCGCCCGACTTACCGGAGATGGTGATGCGCTGTCCGGAAGTGTGCTCGAAATTCCGATGACTGCCCTTGCCTCCGCGATTAACAAAACCGGCCCGCCGGAGGTCTTGAATGAGTTCCCTGATCTTGCGAGGCATCGAGGACTAGCGGGATGGATGGTTGAGGGCCTAGATCCGAAGGTCTGTAGCAAGTAGTTTACGGATTCTATCGATCAGGACGCTACCCGCAGTCAACCAGCAAGTCAACTTGGCGAGGCTTCCAGCAGCCTGCAAGCATCACCGCCTGCCGCCTCGTGGACGCAGGCGCATGGAACGGCGAACTGATTTGAGAAGCGCTAGAACTGCCATGCGTCCTCCGTGGGCTGGGTGGTCCTCCGTGGGCTGGGTGGTCGCGGAAGGATGGTATACCAAACGGCGCGCTGGGCGGAACGCGACGGCGGCGGACAGGCGCCTAGTGCTTTGCCGCGAAACTGACGAGACCGGCGGCACCTGTGGGAGCGATTTGCAATCGCGACTGCCGCGACGCGGAAGATCGCGACTGCAAGTCGCTCCCACAGCGCCGGTGGCCTCGGGACTTCCGCAGCGCTGCACTAGACTTGGCGCTCACCCGCATCGGCGGGGGTGGGCACATGCTCGGGCGGGCGCGGGGGCGGGCGCACTGAGGTCGCCCATACCCGCGGGGCGCTTGGGGCGCGCCCGATCGCTATCGTAGTCGTGATCGTGGTCGTGGTCGTTGTCGTCGTCGTCGTCGTCGTCGTCGTCGTTGTCGTTGTCGTTGTCGTTGTCGTTGTCGTTGTCGTTGTCGTTGTCGTTGTCGTACGCCCCCCTTGCGGCCTAGATCCCGGCGCTTTCGATCCGATTTCGATAGCGATCCCGATCCCGATCCCGATCCCGATCCCGATCCCGATCCCGATCCCGATCCCGATCCCGACGACTTTCACGATCTTCGCCGCCAAGCGCCCTCAGGTCGCCCAGACCCGCGGGGCACTCGGGGGCCGCCCGAGCAGCCCGGGCCGCAGGACCTGCCAGCAGGCGCGCATCAGATTCATGGCCGGCTCGCAGCGCTCGGCGAGGATGCGCACCACAAGCAGCTCGTCGAGCAGGGTGCAGCCGGCGATGGGCTTGGGCTGCGCCGCCAGCAGCGCCTGCACCGCGCTCAGCTCGGCGGCGGTCGCGGGGGCGGCGAGCAGGGCGCCGAGCACCGGCAGTCCGCGCAGCCCGGCGGGGCCGTCGAGGCCGTTGCCGTCGGCGATGCGCAGCCGCTCCAGCAGCAGCGGGCGGCCGTCGCGGTGGATCTCCAGGCCCTGGTCCAGCCGGCCTTGGTCGAAGCGCTCGTCGATGACGGGGCGGCCGAGGCTGAGCAGGTCCCAGCCGATGAAGCGGGCATCGCCGGCCAACTCAATGCGGGTGCGCAGCCGGGCGCGAGCGCCGGGGAAGCAGATGGTCTCCTGGGGCAGCCATTCGAGGATGCCGCCGTCGGCGACCCGCAGGGATTGGGTCAGCTCGGCCTCGGGCCCGGCGCTGCGGTAGAGCTTGGCCGCCCCAGGGGTGGTGAGCAGGGCATGCGCGCCCGGGGCGACCTCGGCCTCGATGCGCAGGCGATCGCCGCCGACCACCCCGCCCGGTGGATGCAGCAGGTACAGGTGACAGGGCGCACCCTCGGGATAGAAGGCCCGCTGCACCGCCAGCGGTCCGCGCTGCAGGCGCTGGGCGAGCACGGTTCGCCCGGCGCGCGCCTCCAGCCCGAGGCGCAGCCGGGCGTCCCAGACGGCGGGCCGGGGCGCAGCGGTCGGATCAACGGGCACGACTGCACCAATCGCGTGCGCACGGCCCCGGCTTGGGGCGGTCGCCGAGCGTTCGCGGCCCGCGGCGCGGGCCATGCCCCGGCACGGGGCGCGGCATCGGTGCACGGATCATCGGCGACGGCCCGTGCTCAGACCGTGAGGTACTCGCGCACCAGGTCGTCGCCCAGCTCGGCCATCGGCCCCTGGGCCTGCAGCCGGCCGCGGTCGAGCAGCACGAAGCGGTCCGCCACCCGGCGCGCGAAGGGCAGCTTCTGCTCCACCAGGATCACGGTCAGCCCCAGCTCGTCGATGAGCCGGCGGATGATGTCGCCGATCTCGTGGACGACGTTGGGCTGGATGCCCTCGGTGGGCTCGTCGAGGATCAGCAGCCGCGGCCCGATCACCAGCGCGCGGCCGATGGCCAGCTGTTGTTGCTGACCGCCGGAGAGGTCGCCGCCGAGCCGCCCCATCATCTCCTTCAAGACCGGGAACAGGTCGAAGATGAGGTCGGGGATACGCCGCACACCGTCGGCGCGCACCGGCAGGCCGAGCTGCAGGTTCTCCGCCACCGTCAGCAGCGGAAAGATCTGCCGCCCCTGGGGCACATAGCCGATACCCAGGGGGGCGCGCCGCTCCGCCGGCAGTCGGGCCAGGTCATGCCCCTGGTACTCCATGCGCCCGGCACGCAGCGGCAACAGCCCCATGATGCACGCCATCAACGTGGTCTTGCCTACACCGTTGCGACCCATCACGCAGGTACAGGCCGCCTCCGGGACGGTCAGATCGATATCCCACAGGGTGTGGCTCTCGCCGTAGAACTGATTGAGTCCGCTGAGCTGAAGCATGGTGGAGCCTGGCCTGAGGTGAGTCGATGGGGTGTCGGGGCGCCGGCGCACGACAAGCAAGCACCAAGCCAAAGGGCCTTCGCGCCTTCGCGCCTTCGCGCGAGCTTCCTGGGGTAGCCGGGCCAGATCACCCGAGGGGAGCAGGCCCGGCTAGCCCGGCGCCGCCGGAACCACAGGATCTGTTCGAGGGCTGAGCTCGTTGTCGTTGCTAAGGATCGGTTCAGAAACAAGTGGCGCAGACGCCCGCTCGCTGAACCTTTTGATTGGCCATTTTGTGGTTGCGTCTGCACCACTTGTTTCTGAACCTTGACTACGGCGAGACTGCGGCGCCCCCGTCAGCGCCGCCCGCCAACATCTCGTCATACAACGCCCAGGCATCGGCCGCCTGTTCCGCCGTCACGCGATCGATGGCATTGCCCAGGTGCACGACCACATAGTCGCCAACGGCGAGGGGTTCGTGCTGGAGCAGGAACAGGCTCACGTCACGCTCGACGCCCTTGGCCTCGCAACGCGCGAGAAAACCGTTGATGGCGGTGATTTGCATGGGGATTCCAAGACACATGATGGGGTACCATCGGCTGGGACAGATGGCTGCCAGGCTAGGGCAGCGACGCGGCGACGCGCAAGCCCCCGTGGTCAACCAAATCCGTTGGCGGCCTTGCGCGGGCGCCGCCGGGCGCACGCGCCCGCGGTCGATTCAGCCTAGAAAGAGCAGTTGAACGGCCTCGAGGGTGCGTCCCGCGTGGATCCTGGCGAGGCACTTTGATGCGGAATGGTCATTGGATTCCAACGCGTTGTCAGAGGCCAGGGCCGCGCGGGGCGTGCACTCGGGGTCGTAGCGGCCTTCACCCAATGGGTGAGCTCCGGTACTGGTAGTCATTACCGGAAAAACAGATACTTGAGTTTGCCTCAGAGCGGTCAACTGCTCTTTCTAGGTTCAGCAGCGCGGTCCTGCGCCGGCCTTGCTTGACCATCCCACGAACCCCACCCACGCAGCCCCCGCGGAGCATAAGCCCATGAGCCAATCCAGCCCCGGTCGCGACGGCACCCTGATCCTCGCCATCGGCAATATCCTGCTGACCGACGAAGGCGTCGGCGCCGCCGTGCTCTCGGCGCTGGCGCCCGTCGCCGCCGATGACGCGGACCTGACGCTGCTCGACGGCGGCACGCTGAGCTTCACGCTGGCCGGACCGATCGCGGAGGCCGCTCGCCTGATCGTCGTCGACGCGGCCCGTCTCGGCGAGCCGCCCGGGAGCCTGCGCCTGTTCGAGGGCGACGCCATGGACGCCCAGCTCAGCCGCCACGCCAACAGCGTGCATGAGGTCAGCCTGGCGGACCTGCTCGATATGGCCCGGCTCACCGACGGCCTGCCCGAGCAGCGCGCGCTGATCGGCATCGAGCCGGCCGAGATCGATTGGGGGGAGACCCTGACGCCGGCGGTCGCCGCTGCCGTGCCGGAGGCGGTGCGGACGATTCGCGCGTTGTTGGGGCGGTGGCGCGGTTGATGCGCTTTTGCGATTGCGATTGCGATAGCGATAGCGATAGCGACAGCGACAACGACAACGACAACGACAACGACAACGACAGCGACAACGACAACGACAACGACAACGACAACTGAGCGAGAGGCCCGTTCTAAATGAGTACACCAGCGCAGATCCCGGTCGCCGTCGGCACGCCGGGGCCGACATCCGCCGACGCCTTCGGCAACGCCCTGCCGATCCTGAGCGAGATCCGTCAGGCCCTGCGGCGGCTCATCGACGGCGGTGAGCCGAGTTGCATCGACCTGGCCGCGATGCCCTTCGGCCCCGGCGACGAGGCCCAGCTGCTCGAACTGCTCGGCCGCGGGGAGGTCGACGCGCGCGTCGACGCGCTCGGCCCGACCCATGTGCGCGAGACCGCCATCCCCTGCGTCTGGCTGGTGGACTACCGCGACGCCGACGATCAGCGGCTCGCATTGCAGATCGAGATCACCGAGGTGCCGCCTATCCTGCGCGGCCAGCTCGCGGACCTGGCGGACGGCCTGCGGCGGCTCGACCACCTGCTGAGCGAGCGTGCATGACCCCGACGGGCGTTGGGCGATGCCGAATCCGGGATCAAGGGGTTAGAATGCACGACTTCCGCGCCGGAGGCGGGCCGAAAGGGTCGCATCCACCATCGCATCCAACCGAGCCCGCCACGCCGATGAGCCGCACCCCCACGGACCCTGACCGAGCCTCGCTGATCCATCGCACCGGCCTGCCGGCGCTCCTGCTGCTGCCGCTGTTGCTGGGCGCGCCGCCGTTGGTCGCCCAGTCGCCGGAGGCGCCCGCGAGCGCCGCTGAAGCAGCCGCGACCCCGGTCCCTCAGGCCCCGGAGATCGGCGCCAAGGGCTACCTGCTGATGGACCACGACAGCGGCGTGGTGCTGACCAGCACCAACGCCGACGCCCGCCTCGAGCCCGCCAGTCTCACCAAGATCATGACCGCCTACGTGGTCTTCCACGAGCTGGCCGAGGGCAACCTGGCGCTGGACGATATGGCGCTGATCAGCGAGAAGGCCTGGCGCACCGGCGGCTCGAAGATGTACATCGAGGTGGACAAGCAGGTAGGCATCGAAGACCTGCTGCACGGCATGATCGTCCAGTCCGGCAACGACGCCAGCGTCGCCCTTGCCGAGCACATCGCCGGCAGCGAGGCCGCCTTCGCCGAACTGATGAACCGCCACGCCCAGCGCTTGGGCATGACCAGCTCCCACTTCACCAACGCGACCGGGCTGCCGGGGCCGGAGCACTACACCACACCGCGGGACATCCTCAAGGTCACCGCGGCGACCATCCGCGAGTTCCCGCAGTATTACGCCTGGTATCACGCGCCCGAGTTCACCTTCAACAATATCAAACAGCGCAACCGCAACAAGCTGCTGATGCAGGACGACAGCGTCGACGGCGTGAAGACCGGCCACACCGAGGCCGCCGGCTACTGCCTGGTCGCCTCGGCCCGCCGCGAGCAGCAGCGGCTGACCTCGGTGGTGATGGGCACCGACAGCGAGGCGGCCCGCGCCCGCGACAGCCTGGCGCTGCTGAACTGGGGCTTCCGCTTCTTCGAGACCACCAAGGTCTTCGGCGCCGGCCAACAGATCAAGACCCTGCGCATCTGGTCCGGCAGCGAAACCGAGCTCCCGGTGGGCCCCGCCGACGACCTCTACATCACCTTCCCCCGCGGTCGCTACGCGGCCCTGTCGGGCTTCATCGAGAACGCCGCCGACATCCGCGCCCCGGTCAGCCGCGGCCAGCAGGTGGGCGACATCGTCATCGAACTCGACGGCGACACCCTGCTGCGGGTGCCGCTGGTCGCCCTGTCCGCCGTCGACGAGGGCGGCATCTTCCGCAAGGCCATCGACTCTGTGCTGAGACTGTTCTAACCATGCCCGAGATCTATCTCAACGGCCGCTTCATCGCCCCCGAGGACGCCACCATCTCGGTCATGGACCGCGGCTTCCTGTTCGGCGACGGCGTCTACGAGGTCATCCCCGCCTACCACGGCCGCACGCTGCGCGCCGCCGAGCACCTGGACCGGCTCGACCACAGCCTGCAGGGCATCCGCATGACCAACCCGCTGTCGCGGGCGGACTGGTGGGCGATCTTCACGCGCCTGCTGGCCGCCGACCCCGCCCCCCGGCAGGCGATCTACCTGCAGATCACCCGCGGCGCGCCGCCGGTGCGCGACCACCGCTTCGGCAGCGAGCCCGCGGCGCCGACCGTGCTGGCCATGGCCAAGACCGTCCCCCCCCGCGACCCGGGGCTGGGCGAGCGCGGCATCGCCGCCATCGTCCGCGACGACCCGCGCTGGGTCCACTGCGACATCAAGGTCGTCTCCCTGGTCGCCGCCGTGCTGCTGCAGCAGGAGGCCGACGATGTCGACGCCGTGGAGGCGATCCTGATCCGCGACGGCCTCGCCGTCGAGGCCTCCACCAGCAACCTGTTCATCGTCCGCGACGGCCGCATCCTGACCCCGCCCAAGGACCGGCGGCTGCTGCCCGGCATCACCCGCGACCTGGTGCTCGACCTGGCCCGGGATGCCGGACTGCCCATCGACGAGGCCCATATCCCGGCCGAGACCCTGCCCGAGGCCGACGAGATCTGGCTCACCAGCTCCACCCGCGAGGTCATTCCGGTGACCCGCATCGATGACGCCACCGTCGGCGACGGCCGCCCCGGCCCCCTGTGGCGGCGCATCAACGACCTCTACCAAGACTACAAGGCCCGCCTGGCGGAGGACCCCGGTCATGGCTGAGCAAGGCGACGAGACCCTGCTCGAATTCCCCTGCAGCTTCCCGGTGAAGGCCATGGGCAAGGCCGACAGCGCCATCGAGGGTGCCGTCGCCGAGATACTGATGCGCCACGCCCCGGGCTTCGACCTCGGCAGCATCACCGTGCGCGCGAGCAAGGGCGGCAAATGGCTCGCCATCACCGCCGTCATCGAGGCCCAAAGCAAGGCCCAGCTCGACGCCATCTACCGCGACCTGAGCGAGCACGAGCTGGTCGTTTACGCCCTGTAGCGCGGCGCGGCAGATATCCCGAGACCGTTCGTTGTCGTTGTCGTTGTCGTTGTCGTTGTCGTTGTCGTTGTCGTCGTCGTCGTCGTTGTCGTTGTCGTTGTCGTAATCGAGTCCGCGCATGACGGCGATTACGAAAACGATTACGACAACGACAACGACAACGACAACGACCGGACACGGTCTTGCTTTCGCTTTCGACACCGACACCGACACCGACACCGATACCAACGCGGCTGCGCCCCAACTCCTGCGCATCTCGATGAGCCAAGCACCAGAAACACCCACCCCGCAACAGCTCCTGGTCCGCCGTCTCGGCCTGCGCGACTACCAACCGACCTGGGAGGCCATGCGCCGCTTCAGCGACGGGCGCGACCCCGAAACCCCCGACCAGCTCTGGCTGCTGGAGCACCCGCCCGTATTCACCCTCGGCCAGGCAGGCCGCCCCGAGCACCTGCTCGCCCCCGGCGCCATCCCGGTGGTGCAGACCGATCGCGGCGGCCAGGTCACCTACCACGGTCCCGGCCAGCTCGTCGCCTACCTGCTGCTGGACCTGCCGCGGGCGCGCATCGGCGTCAAGACCCTGGTCCACCTGCTGGAGCAGGCCGTCATCGATCTGCTCGCCGGCTACGACATCGCCGCCGCGGCCCGCGCCGACGCCCCCGGCGTCTATGTCGACGGCGCCAAGATCGCCTCGGTGGGGCTGCGCGTGCGCCACGGCCGCAGCTACCACGGCATCGCACTCAATCTGGACCTGGACCTGGAGCCGTTCCAACGCATCAATCCCTGCGGTCATGCCGGCTTGGCCGTCACCCGGCTCGCCGATCTGGTCGGCCCCATCGATCAGACCCGGGTCCAGACGACCCTGGCGGAAGGCATCGCCCACGCACTGCATGTGTCCCCGACCTGGGCACCCGACGCCAAGCTTGATCGGCACGGCGCGCCAGCGCCCTGACAGACAGCCCCGAGCCGCTTGTCTGCACGAGATCCGGGAAGATTTCGACAGCCTAGGGCGATCCGCCAGCGGTAGACGAGGATGCGTGCTTGGGCGATCCGCCAGCGGTAGACGAGGATGCGTGCTTGGCGGGCCAAGGGGGTCGAGGGTGCCGCGGGTGGCGGGGGTAACCAGGCCGGCGACGCGAAACAGGGCGACGCGCCGGGCGCGCCGTCGAAAGATGGCCAGCATCGCCGTGGCAACTTCGGTATAACGGGGGGTCTTAGGCGATTGCCGGAAACTTTCATACCAGATGACGCAGGATTGACGTTCGCCTTCAAGGAGGGCTGGCGAGAGCTGAGCTCGCTATGTGACCGCCAGCCCGACGCCGAAGGCGGGCGTCAAGACAAGTCAGATGGTATGAAAGTTGACAGAAATCGCCTTAGGGCGGCGCCCGACGATCGCGGCCGAATCGTCCGCCATCAGGCGTCGCTGACCGAGCGATTGATCTACCGATCACGCAACATCCGCGGCTCACCGTCGACAACCCCGCATCTCGGGAGGACACCCATGGCAAGCTTCAGCAATCTCATCGGCAGCTTCATGCAGAACGCGATGTCCAGCTCCGGCAGCAACCGCATCGGCAATGCCCTCGGGCAGCTGCAGCGCACCGGCCAGGGCGGGGGTCTGGACAGCGTGCTCGGCCAGCTCGGCGGCGGTCTGCGCTCGGCCGCCAACAACCCGTTGCAGTCCGGCGGGATCGGTGCCGTGGCCGGTGCCCTGCTCGGCGGCCGCGGCGGGGCGGTCGGCGGCGGCGCGCTGGGCATGCTGGCGAGCGTGGCCATGCAGGCGCTGCAAGGGGCCGGCCAGCAGGCAGCGGACGGCACCGCAGTCGCGGGCACGCCCGACCGTCAGCTGTCGCTGGCCACCCGCACCCCGCAAAGCCCGCAGGAGGTAGAGGCCGTAGAGAGCCAGGCCCAGTTGGTGCTCAAGGGCATGATCAATGCGGCCAAGGCCGACGGCCAGATCTCACCGTCGGAGATGCAGCGCATCCTCGGCAAGCTGGAAGAGGCCGGCGCCGACGCCGAGATGCAGCAGTGGGTCATGACACAGATGGCCGAGCCGCTGGACCTGGCCGCGTTCATCGCCGAGATCCCCAGCGCCGAGGTCGCCGCCGAGGTCTATGCCGGCTCGCTGCTCGCCATCGAGGTCGACACCGACGCCGAACGTGACTATCTCCAGCAGCTCGCCCAAGGCACCGGGCTGCACCCGCTGGTGGTCAATCAGATCCACCAGACCCTGGGCGTGCCGGCCTAGTCAAGGTTCAGAAACAATTGGTGCAGACGCAACGACGAAACGGCCAATCCAAAGGCTCAGCGAGCGGGCGTCTGCACCACTTGTTTTTGAATCGATCCCTAGGCAGCCCCGACAACGTCCAAACCCAACCTGCAGAACAGCACGCGACCCATGCGTACCGACATCATCGCCGGGGCACGCCCCAACTTCATGAAGATCGCGCCGATCATCCGCGCGATCGAGGCCCGCAAAGACGCGGGCGGACCGCTGCGCTACCGGCTCGTGCACACCGGCCAGCACTACGACCCGCGCCTGTCCGGGACCTTCTTCGAGCAGCTCGGCATCCCGGCGCCGGACGTCAACCTGGAGGTGGGCTCCGGCACCCAGGCCGAGCAGACGGCGGCGATCATGACCCGCTACGAGGGCCTGCTGCTCGATGAACCCTCGGACCTCTGCCTGGTGGTCGGCGACGTGACCTCCACCATGGCCTGTGCCATCGCCGCCCAAAAGCTCGGGGTACCGGTCGCCCATGTGGAGGCCGGCATCCGCTCCGGCGACTGGAGCATGCCCGAAGAGATCAACCGGATGGTCACCGACGCCATCACCAACTGGTTCTTCACCACCAGCGCGTTTGCGAACGCCAATCTGCGCCGGGCCGGGATCGACGAGGGGCGAATCCACTTCGTCGGCAACACCATGATCGATACGTTGCTCGCCAACCGCGAACGGCTGTGCCCGCCGCGTTGTTGGGACGAGATCGGGTTGAAGTCGCGGGAGTACTTTGTCGTCACCCTGCACCGCCCGGCCAATGTGGACGAGGCCGACTCGCTGCGGCAGATGCTCGAGGCCATCGGCAACGGCACCCGCGGCCTGCCGGTGGTCTTCCCGGTGCATCCGCGCACGGCGAAGACGCTGCACAACCTGGGGCCGTTGCCGGCGCCGTTGCACCTGGTGGACCCGCAACCCTACCTGGAATTCAACTACCTGGTCGCCAACGCGAAGGCGGTGATCACCGACTCCGGCGGCATCACCGAGGAGGCCACGGTGCTCGGGGTGCCCTGCATGACGCTGCGCGACACCACCGAGCGACCGGAGACGGTCAGCGTCGGCACCAACGTCCTGGTGGGCACCGACCCGGCCAAGCTGGCACCGCTATTCGACCGGCTGTTCGCCGGCGACTGGCAGCGCGGCGCCATCCCCGATCGATGGGACGGCCACACCAGCGAGCGTATCGTCACCGCACTGGAACGGCTGCTGGCCGCCGCCTGAACTGGCGGCGTCAGCGGTTGCCGCAACGACCGCAGGGAATATGAAAGTTGACAGCAATCGCCTTAGACCGCCGCCGCCTGCCGCTTCAGTTTGTTGACGATGGCGTAGACGCCGACGTGGCGGTTTGGGCTCAGGTGGTCTTCCAGACGCAGGCCCTGGAATAGCTGATCCACATCCAGGGCGTCGACCTCGTCACGGGTCTTACCGGAGAACAGCCCCACCAGCAGGGCCACCACGCCCTTGATGATGGAGGTGTCGCAATCGCCCTCAAAGATCAGGCGCTCGGGCTGGTCGGGCTGCGGCAGCGCGACCACATGGACGGTGCTCATGCACTCCTTGACCAGGTTGTCGTCGACCTTGTGCGCCGGGTCCAGCGGCGGCAGGCGCTCGCCGAGTTCGACCAGATACTGATAGCGCTGGTCCCAGTCGCCGAACAGCTCGAAGGTCTCGATGATCTCGGCGATGTCGTCTTCCCCGGCCATAGTTGCCCCTTGGTTGATGGTGTCTCAGTGGATACGGCAGATTGCACGACGTCGGCCCGCAAGCCGCCGTCGGCCGACGCGCTATTCGACGCTGAAGGACTCGCCGCAGCCGCACGCGTTGGTGACCCTCGGGTTGCGGAACTCGAAGCCCTCGTTGAGCAGGCTCTGCTTGACGAAGTCGACCTCCATACCGTCGATGTGCCCGAGGCTTGCCGCGTCAACGATGACCTTGACGCCGTGGCTCTCGAACACCTGATCGCCATCGTCGAGGCCATCGGCGTAGTCGACCACGTAGGCGAAGCCGGTGCAGCCGCTCTTTTTGGTGCCGATGCGAAGGCCGAGGCCGCGACCGCGCTTGGCGAGCATGCCGGAGACGTGGTTGGCGGCAGCGTCGGTAAGGGTTACAGCCATGATGTGCTCCCGATTCAGGACGGTTGAAACTTGGGTTGAATGGGGAGAAGGTTTGGGTCTTGGGGCGCGTCGTCAATACCCTCGGTCAGTGCCGCTGCTCCGCCGCCACGCCGCCGCTGGCCAGCGCCGACATGTCCATCAGCCCGCGCATCAGCTGGGCGCGCTCCCCCAGCTCGACGGTCTCGATCAGGGCCTGCTTGTCGTCGGCCACCAGCGGCAGATGGGCGCAGAGCAGGTTGATCAGCTCGCCGTCGGCCATCTTCGCCAGGTCGTCCCAGGGGACCTCGACGCCGCGCTGGTCGCAGAAGTTGCGCAGGGAGTGCAGGAACTGATCCCGCTCGGCCAGCGGCGAATCGTCGTCCTGATAGTCCGTCTCGAAGCCGCGCCAGTCGGGACGCACGCGCCGGTAGCCGTCCACCGGACTCAACTCCTCGGCGACGGCGAAGCGGCAGATGCCGGTCAGCACCATGATGATGCGCCCGTCGTTGGTCTCGCTGTAGGAGGTGATGCGCCCGGCACAGCCGATGCGGTGCAGCGGCGGGTCATTGTTGGTGGCGCCGTCGCCGGCGGGCTGGACCATGCCGAGCATATGGTCCGAGGCCAGGGCCGCCTGGACCAGGCTCAGATAGCGCGGCTCGAAGATGTTCAGCGGCAGCTGCACCCCCGGCATGACCACGGCCCCGCTGAGCGGAAAGACCGGCATCTCGTCCGGGAGGTCGGAAAAGGTGGGGACAAAGGGGCTTCGCATCATCGGGTCGGCTCCGTCGCGTCGTCGTAGGTCAGTGCGTTTCGGTGATGTCGTGAACATGGGGCCGAACCTCGGTCCTGCCAGGCCCGACCGGCCGCCATCAACTCGCCGAGGCAAGACGCCGGCGCTCCAGGAGCAGGTAGATCGCCGGCACGACCAGCAGGCTCAGCAGCGGGGCGGTGATCATGCCGCCGACCATGGGCGCGGCGATACGGCGCATGACCTCGTTGCCGACGCCGGCGCCGAGCATAATCGGCAGCAGGCCGGCAAAGATGGTGGCGACGGTCATGGCCTTGGGGCGGATGCGCAGCACCGCGCCTTCCTCGATCGCCGCCTTCAGGTCGGCGAGCCCGGTGAGCCGGCCGTCGGCGCGGCGCCGCGCCAGGGCGCTGTCGAGGTAGACGAGCATGACCACGCCGAACTCGGCGGCGACGCCGGCCAGGGCGATGAAGCCGACGGCGACGGCGACCGAGAGGTTGTAGTCGAGCAGGTCGATGAGCCAGACGCCGCCGATGAGCGCGAACGGCAGCGAGAGCATGACCATCAGGGACTCACCGATGCGGCGGAAGGTCAGATACAGCAGCAGGAAGATGATCGCCAGCGTCACCGGGACGACCCGGGCCAGGCGCTCGCGGGCGCGCTCCATGTATTCGTATTGGCCCGACCAGGTGATGGAGTAGCCCGGCGGCAGGACCACCTGATCGGCGACCAGCGCGCGCGCCTCGTCGATCCAGCTGCCGAGATCCCGGCCGCGGATGTCGACGAAGGTCCAGCCGTTGAGCCGCGCATTCTCGCTCTTCAGCATCGGCGCGCCGTCGACGACCACCACCTCGGCCACC
This sequence comes from uncultured Gammaproteobacteria bacterium, assembly GCA_942491465.1. GTDB lineage: Bacteria > Pseudomonadota > Gammaproteobacteria > Chromatiales > Chromatiaceae > CALOBA01. The sequence goes on along the minus strand of CALOBA010000071.1, from coordinate 97,138 downwards.
TGGGCCAGGGGCACCTGGGCGCCGGTGGGGGTGACGATGGGCAGCTCGCGCAGCTTGGCGACGCTGTCACGCTGCTCGCGGGGGAAGCGCAGGTTGACCGGGTAGCGCTCCAGGCCTTCGACGGTGCGGGTCAGATTGATGCCGCCGATGGCGGCGGCCACGACCTGGTTGATGTCCTTGATGCTGAGCCCGACCCGCGCCGCCGCCAGCCGGTCCGGCCGGATCTCGATATAGCGCCCGCCGGCGACCCGCTCGGAGAAGGCCGAGGCGGTGCCGTCCACTTGCAGGACGGCGCGCTCGACGGCCTGACCGATGCGCTCGATCTCGGTCAGCTCGGGACCGGCGATCTTGACGCCCACCGGGGTCTTGATGCCGGTGGCGAGCATGTCGATGCGGGTCTTGATGGGCATGACCCAGGCGTTGGTGACGCCGGGCAGGTCGACGGCGGCGTCCAGCTCGGCGATCAGGTCGTCCAGGGTCAGCCCTGCCCGCCACTGATCCCGCGGCTTGAGCTGGATCAGGGTCTCGATCATGGTCAGCGGTGCCGGGTCGGTGGCGGTGTCGGCGCGGCCGACCTTGCCGAAGACCCGTTCGACCTCGGGGATGGACGCAATCAGCCGGTCGGTCTGCTGCAACAGCTCACGCGCCTTGCCGATGGAGATGCCGGGCAGGGTGGTGGGCATGTACATCAGGTCACCCTCGTCCAGGTCGGGCATGAACTCCGAGCCCAGCCCCCGATGCCAGTCCTCCAGCACCGGTACGCCGCGGAAGGTCTCGCGCCAGCCGTCGGCCAACGCCTGCTGCCAGCCCTCGATCGTCGCTACCGCCCCGGGCGCGTCCTCTGTCCCGCCCGTCGTCTGGGTCGCGCCGCGCGAGACCCAGCTCGCCACCGCATCGCTACCCAGGAACGGCCACTTCAACGGCGCCAACAGCCCGCCCACCCCGGCCAGCGGGATCAAGGTGCTGATCAGCAGCACCAACGCCAGGACAAGCGTCGTCCAAGGCCAGCGCAGCACCCCGCGCAGCAGCGGTCGATAGACCCAGATCAGCAGCCGATTCAGCGGATTGCGGTCCTCATGCGGGATGCGCCCGCGGATCAGCCAGCCCATCAGCACCGGCACCAAGGTCACCGCGAGCCCCGCCGCGGCGGCCATGGCGTAGGTCTTGGTGTAGGCCAGCGGGGCGAACAGCCGCCCCTCCTGGGCCTGCAGCGTGAACACCGGCAGGAAGCTCAGGGTGATAATCAACAACGAAAAGAACAGCGCCGGGCCGACCTCGACGGCGGCCGCGCCGATGACGCGCCAGTGCTCGTCGCCGGCCGGTCGGTGACCGTGCCGGGCCTCGAAACGCTCCAGATGCTTGTGGGCGTTCTCGATCATGACGATGGCCGCATCCACCATGGCGCCGATAGCAATGGCAATGCCGCCCAGCGACATGATGTTGGCGTTGATGCCCTGGGCCTGCATGACGATGAACGCCACCAGCAGCCCCAGCGGCAGACTGACCACGGCCACCAGCGCCGAGCGCAGGTGCAGCAGGAAGACCAGGCAGACCAGGGCGACGACGAGGAATTCCTCGAACAGCTTCTCGCGCAGGTTGTCCACGGCGGACAGGATCAGCTCGGAGCGGTCGTAGGTCTCGACGATCTCGACGCCGGCGGGCAGGCCCCCGCGCAGTTCGTCGATGCGCGCCTTGACGGCGGCGATGGTCGCCAACGCATTCTCGCCGGAGCGCATGACGATGATGCCGCCGGTGACCTCTCCTTCCCCATCCAGGTCCGCCACCACCCGGCGCATCTCCGGGCCCAGCCGCACGCGGGCGACGTCGCGCAGCAGGATCGGCGTGCCGTCGCGGCCCACGTCCACCGGGATCAGCCGGATGTCGTCCAAGGAGTCGATCCAGCCGCGGGTGCGGACCATGTACTCGGCCTCCGCCAGCTCCAGCACCGAGCCGCCGACCTCCTGGTTGGCATCGCGCACCGCCTGCATCACCCGCGCCAGCGGGATGCCGTAGAAGCGCAGCGCTTCCGGGTCGACCACGATCTGGTACTGCCGCACCATGCCGCCGACGGTGGCGACCTCCGACACCCCGGCCACCGTGGCCAGCTCCTGCTTGAGGAACCAGTTCTGCAGCGTGGTCAGCTCGGCCAGGTCGTGGCCGCCGCTGCGGTCCACCAGCGCATAGCTGTAGATCCAGCCGACGCCGGTGGCGTCGGGGCCGAGCCGCGGCTGCACGCCCTCGGGCAGGTCGGCGGCGGCCTGGTTCAGATATTCCAGCACCCGCGCCCGCGCCCAGTACAGGTCGGTGCCGTCCTCGAAGATGACGTAGACATAGGAGTCGCCGAAGAAGCTGTAGCCGCGCACCGCCTTGGCCCCGGGCACCGACAGCATCGTCGTCGTGATCGGGTAGGTGACCTGCTCCTCCACCACCCGCGGCGCCTGACCCGGGAAGCGGGTCTTGACGATGACCTGCACGTCGGACAGGTCCGGGATCGCGTCCAACGGCGTCGTGCGCAGCGCCTGCAGGCCCCAGGCGGTCAGCAGCAGCGCCGCAAGCAGGACCAGCAGGCGGTTGTTGATGGACCAGAGGATGACCTGTTTCATCGGGGGCTCCGCAATCCCGAGCCCGACAGGGCCTGTGCGCCCTGCCTTTCGAGGGCTTCAGCCGGGCTCAACGACCATCCCCGGAGAGCCGCCGGAAGCTGGCCTGCAGGTTGGACTCGGAGTCGATCAGGAACTGCCCGGAGACCACCACGCGGTCGCCCTCGGCGAGGCCGGAGATCAGCTCCACCTCCTCGCCCTGCTGCAGCCCGGTGGTCACGTCCACGGGCTGGAATCGGCGCCCGTCCTCCAGCACCTTGACCACGCTCGTGCCCTCGCCGGTGATGATCAGCGCCTGCGCCGGCAGCTTGAGCACGTCGCGGCGCACGCCGGCGTCGATGGTGACCTTGGCGAACATGTTCGGCTTCAGCGCCCGCTCCGGGTTGTCGAAGATCAGCCGTACCTTGAGCGTGCGCGTGGTCGGGTCCAGCTCCGGGTAGAGGTAGTCCACCCTGCCCTCCCAGCGCCGGTCCGGCCGGGCCGGCACGCGCATCAGGGCGCGCTGACCGGGGGCAAGACCGTCGATCTGGTGCTCGTAGAGATCGACGATGACCCAGACCCGGCTCAGGTCGGCGATGCTGAACATCTCCGTCGCCGCGGTGACGTACATGCCGTCGCGGGCCATCATCCGCGTCACCACGCCGTCGATGGGCGCACGCACCGGGATGCGGTTGCGCGGCTCCCCGGAGCGCTCGATCTCGCCGATGATGTCGTCGGGCACGTCGAGCAGGCGCAGGATGTTGCGGGCCTTGTCCGGGCGCACCCCGGGACCGCCGCGGCCCTTGGAGTCCAGCGCCAGCAGGAAGTCGACCTGGGCGCTGAGGATATCCGGCGCGTACAGCTCGGCCAGGCGCTGGCCCCGGCGCACCGGCTCCCCCTCGGCGCGCAGCTGGAGCGACTCGATCCAGCCGTCGGCACGCGGGTGCACATGGGCCAGCCGGGTCTCGTCGTAGTCCACACGACCGACGCCGCGGACGCGCCGCAGCAGATCGCCGCGCTCGACCCGGGCCGAGCGGATGCCGAGGGTCTGCACCAGCCCCGACGACAGCGCCACGGCGGGGCGGTCGGGCGCATCGGGCGCGAGCATCGGCTCGGGCGCCTCGGCCACCAGGTCCATGCCGCAGATCGGGCATTGGCCGGGTCGGTCCTGCACGATCTGCGGGTGCATGGGGCAGACGTAGACCGGGCGGGCCTGGGCATGGCCGGTCTCCGGCGACGCGTGCTCCACCGTCTGGACGACTAAGTCCATGCCGCAGATCGGACAGGCGCCAGGCTGGTCCTGGATGATCTGCGGGTGCATCGGGCAGGCATAGACCGCCGCCGGATGCTCATGGGCGTCCGCCGACGCCGCTTCGCCAGCAGGCGCGCCGCCGTCCCCGCAGCCGCTGAGCGCGACCAGCAACAGGATCGTCAAGGCAAAGCGGATTGATCGGGAGATGCCCATGAGCCGGACATGGCCCTGAGCGGGAAACTCTGCAAGCCCGCGATCAAACCTCCGCCAGCAAGGTGGACAGGCGCGGGCGCAGGCTTGGGCTGTCGCGCAGCAGCCGGGCAATGCGCTTGCGCTGCTCGATCAGTGTGCGCTGCCAGCTCTTGCCGCGTCGCTCGGGCCGGGCCTGCCCGTTCAACAGATGTGCGAGCAGGCCCGTCAGGCGGCTCTCCAGCGCGCGAAGCTCGGACTTGCCCATGGACTCCAGCTCCACGGCCGGGTTTTCACGGTCCAGCTCATCGAGACGTCCCGCACGCAGCAGTCCTGCGGAGGTCATCGCCCAAGCGAAGAGGTCCTCGTCGTAGAGGCTCGTTTGCATGGGCATGGGTGCAGCGGCAACCTTGTGGAAAAACGGACCGACAATGGTAACCCACGGACGAGATAGCCTTTTCTTTTTCCTCGCGTTCTTCGCGTCTTGGCGCTAACGTTCTGCGGCACTCGTCAACGGTGGCGATGCCGGGAACCATCGCCGCGGTCCGGTGATGCCGACGCCGAGCAGATGCGTTGGATCTCGCTTTCCGCTATGCTTGCGCGCTTTTGCGGACTCAGGTGACCGGCGATGACCCTGGCTGCGGCCGACCCCTTGCCCTTCCGCTGGCCGGTGCGGGTGTACTATGAGGATACCGACGCCGGCGGCGTCGTCTTCTACGCCAACTATCTGCGCTTTATGGAGCGCGCCCGCACCGAGTGGCTGCGCAGCCTGGGCTTCGAGCAGGCGCGCCTGAGCCGCGAGCAGGGCGTGCTGTTCGTGGTCCGGCGCGCGGACCTGCGCTTTCAGCGCTCCGCACGGCTCGACGACCTCCTCGGGGTGACGGCGCGCATCGAAAAGACCACCCGCACCTCCTTCGACTTTGCCCAACAGGTCATCCGCGACAGCGACGGCGCGATCTGCTGCAGCGGCGCCTTCAACATCGCCTGCATCGACACCGAGCGCATGCGCCCGACCCGCATCCCGGCCCTGCTGCTGGAAGCCATGACCGCCCCGCGCCAAGCCCCCTTCCCACTTCACCCTGCGAACTCCAAGCTTTAACAACCATGGGCTCCGAGCTATCCCTCCTCGATCTGGTACTGAACGCCAGCCTGGTGGTCCAACTGGTCCTGCTGACGCTGGTGCTGGCGTCGCTGTTGTCGTGGGCCGCCATCTTTGACCGTGCCCGGGTGCTCAAGCGCGCGCGCATCGCCGCCGACAGCTTCGAGCACCAGTTCTGGTCCGGCGGCGACCTGAGCGCGCTCTACCGCGAGCTGGGCCAGGAGGAGCAGCCTGTGGGCAACGGCTTGGCAACGATCTTCCGCAACGGTTTCCGGGAGTACGTGCGCCTGCGCAAGATCGACCCGGACGATCCCATGGCGGTGATCCTCGGCGCCGAGCGTTCCATGCGCGTCGCCGTGAGCCGCGAGATGGACCTGCTGGAGGGCAGCCTGCCGTTCCTCGCCACCGTCGGCTCCACCAGCCCCTACGTCGGCCTGTTCGGGACCGTCTGGGGCATCATGCACGCCTTCCACGCCCTCGGGAACGTGCAGCAGGCGACCCTGGCCCTGGTCGCCCCCGGCATCTCCGAAGCCCTGGTGGCCACCGCCATCGGCCTGTTCGCGGCCATCCCTGCGGTGGTCGCCTACAACCGCTTCGTCAGCCAAGTCGAGCGCATGAACAACCGCTACGAGGCCTTCATGGAGGAGTTCTCGACCCTGCTCCAGCGCCAGGGCCGGGGCTGAGGGGCCGAGCATGCACCGGAAGGAGCGCCGCGCCCGCCGCCGGCCCATGGCGGAGATCAACGTCGTCCCCTACATCGACGTCATGCTGGTGCTGCTGGTGATCTTCATGGTCACCGCGCCGCTGCTGACCCAAGGTGTCAAGGTGGACCTGCCCAAGTCCGCCGCCGAGCCGCTGCCGGGCCAGGGCCGGCTGCCCATCGTCATCCACGTCGACCAGTTCGGCGACGCCTACCTCGACATCGGCGACAACGACCCGCGCCCGGTGGACGCCATCGACATGCTCAACGGCATCCGCCGCGCCCTGAGCAAGGCCCCGGAGACGCCGGTCATGGTCCGCGCCGACAGCCGCGTCGAATACGGCGTGGTGGTCGACGCCATGGTCGTCGCCCAGGCCGCGGGGGCCCCCAGCGTCGGCCTGATGACCGAGGCCCCGATCGAGCCCGAGACCGCGCGCTGACACGGCGGCAGCGAGCATGTGGCACATCCTAAGACGTTATCCGGCCGCCTTCCTCTGGTCGCTGCTGCTGCACGGGGCGCTGGTGCTCATCTCCCTGTTCGGCATCGACTGGGTGATCCACAACGAGCGCATCGGCGCCGAGGAGAACCTGATCCAGGCTCGGGTCTTCGACAGCCCGCAGATCCAGCAGCGCATCGCCGAGCTGGAGGCCCAGGCGGCGGAGCTGCCTGAGCCGCCGGAGCCGCCGCCGGTCGAAGCGCCACCGCCACCTCAGCCCGACCCCGAGGCCGCCCGCCGCGCTGCCGAAGAACAGGCCCGCCGCGAGGCCGAGGAGGCCGCCAGCCGCGCCGCCGAGGAACAGGCCCGCCGTGAGGCCGAAGAGGCCGCCCGCCGCGCTGCCGAGGAACAGGCCCGCCGTGAGGCCGAGGAGGCCGAACGCCGCGCCGCCGAGGAACAGGCCCGTCGCGAGGCCGAGGAGGCCGAACGCCGCGCTGCCGAAGCACAGGCCCGCCGTGAGGCAAAGGAGGCCGAGGAGGCCGCCCGCCGCGCTGCCGAAGCACAGGCCCGTCGCGAGGCCGAGGAGGCCGAACGCCGTGCGGCCGAAGAAGAGATCCGCCGCCGCACCGCCGAGGAGGCCAAGCGTCGGGCCGAGGCCGAGGCCCAGCGCCGCGCCGAGCAGGAGGCCCGCCGCCAAGAGGCCCTGGAACAGGCCCGCCGCGAGACCGAGGAGCGCATCCGCCGCGAGGCCGAGGAGCTGGCCCGCCGCGAGGAGGTCCGCCGTCGCGCCGAGGCCGAGGCCGAGCACAAGCTCCAAGAGGCGCGCCAACGCGCCGAGGCCGAGGCCCGCCGCCAGCTCGAAGAGGAGCGCCGCGAGCAGGAGCTGCTGGAGGCCCTGGCCGCCGAGGCCCGCGAACTCGCCCAGGCCGACGACCGCTTCGTCAACCAGCAGCGCGCCCGCCAGCTCGCCAGCAAATACGTCCCGATGATCGAGGCCAGGGTGCGCAGCGTCTGGCTCATCCCCCCCGGGCTGCCGCCGGGCATCATGACCAAGATCCGCATCGACCTGGAGCCCGGTGGCCACGTCATCCCCGGCAGCGCCAAGGTCGTGGAAGGCAGCGGCTACGCCGACTTCGACCAATCCGTCATCGCCGCCGTCAACAAGGCCTCCCCGCTGCCGGTGCCCGACGGCGACGAATTCAACATCTTCCGCAGCTTCGATATGGAGTTCGAGCCCTGAGCCCCTCCAGGTCCGACCGCCGCCGTCAGCCGTCCACGGCGGCCCAGTGCGCCTGCACCAGGTTGCGCGCGCCGCGGTCGAAGACCAGCCCCAGCTCGATCAGCCCCTTGTCGGGCAGGCCGCGGTACTTGGCGCTGTAGCCGCGCGCGCGGATCTGTGCCAGCGCCGGGTTCTCGGTGTCGTCGCCGGCGGGCTCGGCGACCAGGGTCGGCGTGGTGGTGCCCGCGTCGCGCTGGACCTTGATCTCGATGACGTAGACGTAGCCCGCGAGCTTCACGGTCAGATCCACCTGGCCGCGGTTGCCGGTATCCTCGGGGATGATCTCGGCGTTCAGGCTGGCGAAGAAGGCGTAGAGGACGCTGGCGTAGTAGCCCTCGCGCTCGGGTAGGTCCTGATGGATGAAGTTGCGCCAGGCCACACCGGCGAACAGCCGGCGGATGGCCGCGACCAGCCCCGCCATATCGCCTTGGCTCAGGCAGTCGTAGAGGCGGTCCTGTGCCGCATCGCGACCGCCCGGCAGCGTGCCGATGTAGCCGTCGATGAGCCGGTCGGCCAGGGCCATCTTCACCTCTTGGTTGGGCAGGCGCAGCCGAAACAGCAGCCGCGAGCGCCGCCAGCGGGTGCTGTCGATGGTCAGGTAGCCGGTCTGGAACAGCAGCGTGATGGGGTCGATGCGCTCGATGTCGAAGGAGTCGAGGATCTCCTCGCTGGCCTCAATCCCCTCCAGGTCCGGCAGGAAGGTGGCCCGCCGCGGCAGCAGCTCGATCAGGAAGCTCGGGTTGCCGGTCTCGAACCAGTAGTTGCGGTATTCCCGGCCTTCGCTGAGGAACAATAGGATATCGAACTCGATGATCTCGCGGAAGGTCTGGATGCCGATGGGGAGCTTCTTCAGCATGGCGCTCGGATGGCGGTTGAGGCAGCACGGCGGCGAGGCCGGCAGGTGCCGCGGAACCTGAAGGGTTATCCTAACGCATCCCAAAGTCGCCAGCGCTTGACGCGCCATACGCGATCACTACGGCATTGCAGCGAATAGAGACAAGCACAAGCGCCCCGAGCGCTGGAGCGGAGCAACCCGCGATTGGCGCCGGCCCGATCTCGTCCTGCTCAACCCAGGACGGTCGGCAAGAATAGTGGAGGAGGACACGCAGAAGGCAGCCTGATTTTTGCGACATCTTCCTTGACAACTACCGTCAGTGCGCGTCGGGCCAATAGTCCTCCAACACTTGGTCGAGCGTGAAGGGGCAATCCTCGGGCAGATCGTCTTCGTCGAGGGGCAGCTCCTTGATCGCCTGGAGCACGGCGGGGATGTAGGCGGCGGCGAAGACGTCTGCGAGCTGCGACTTGAGACCGGGATTCTTCATGATCAGGCGAGCAATCCGATAGCGCTGCTCCTTGATGGTCGCGCGCCAGCTCTTGCCGCGGCGCTCGGGCTGGAAGCGCCACTTGAGCAGGTGAGCCAGCAGGACCGCCAGCCGGCTTTCAAGCTCCCGCTCCTGACTGGCCCCCATATCCCAAAGCTCCTCGATCAGGTGCTCGGCGTCCAACTCGTCGAGGCGACGCTCCCGCAGCAGATCGGCCTGCCGGCGGGTCCAACTGTAGAAATCGTTCGCATGGAGGTCGGTGCTCATGTCGGTCTGCGGGGCTCGGGCTCCGGTGAGTCGGTTGCTGCCGCATCTTAACCTGGAAAGTGCGGTTGCGTTGACCGCCCTGGGCCAAAGCCAAGTGCCTCGCCAAGAAACCCGCGGGGCCTTTCAATCGGCCTAAGGGGGTAGGGTCGGCCGACAATAAACGACCTGCCGGTCGGCCGAAGACCCTTCGCGGCGGCGCGATTTGGCATAATCCGCCGAACCGAAGGCCGTCGGCGAGGTCCCGACCGACGCTCCCGCGCCCCTCCACCACCCGCTTCCCAAGACGCAACCGGACGCCCCGGACAAACGGCATCATGAAACAGCTCTTCACCTTGGCGCTGCTCGCGCTCCTGCTCGCCGCCGGCACCGCCCAGGCCCGGCTCACCATCGAGATTACCGGCGGCATCGAGGGTGCCCAGCCCATCGCCATCGCGCCCTTCGGCGATGTCGACGGCGCCCGCGTGTCGCTGGACCTGGCCGAGATCATCTCGGCGGATCTGGCCCGCAGCGGGCGCTTTCTGCCCATGCCCCGACGCGAAATGCTGGTGCTGCCGACCCGCGAGGCCGATATCGACTTCCGCGAGTGGCAGCTGCTGGGCATGAACAATCTGGTCATCGGCGAGGTCGCCCCGGGGCCCGGCGGCGGCTACAGCCTGCGTTTCAGCCTGTACGACGTCTACAGCGGCAAGAAGCTCGCGGCGAAGTCCCTGCCGAGCACCGCCAAGGGCCTGCGCCATACCGCACACCGCATTGCCGATGCGATCTACGAGCAGCTCACCGGCACGCCCGGTGTGTTTGCGACCCGCATCGCCTATGTCACCTCCCGCGGGCGCGGCCCCAAGGAGCGGGTGACGCTGCGCGTGGCCGACGCCGACGGCTTCAACCCGCAGACCATCGTCGATTCGCCGGATCCGCTGATGGCGCCGGCCTGGTCGCCGGACGGGCGGCGGCTCGCCTATGTCTCCTTCGAGGACCGCAAGTCGTCCATCTATGTCCAGGAGCTGACCACGGGCCGGCGCGAGCGGGTGGCCAGCTACGACGGCATCAACGGCTCGCCGGCGTTCTCCCCGGACGGGCGGCGGCTGGCGATGACGCTGTCGAAAGACGGCAACCCGGACATCTATGTGCTCGACCTGGACAGCCGCCAGGTGATCCGGCTCACCGACCACTATGCCATCGATACCGAGCCGTCCTGGTCGCCGGACGGCAGCCACCTGCTGTTCACGTCCGACCGCGGCGGGCGGCCGCAGATCTATCGCATCTCCGCCAGCGGCGGCAGCGCCTCGCGGGTCACCTTTGAGGGGGACTACAACGCCGCGGCGTCCTATGCGCCGGACGGGCGCTCGCTGGTGATGGTCAGCCGCATCGGCGGGCAGTTCCGGGTGATCATGACCGACGCCCGCGGCGGCAGCCGCCGGCTGCTCAGCCCCGGCAACCTGGACGAGTCGCCGAGTTTCGCGCCGAACGGGAGCATGGTAATTTACGCCACCCAGAACAATGGTCGCGGCGTGCTCGCGGTGACCCCGCTCGGCGGCGGAGGGGCCATCCAGCGCCTGTCTCAGGACACCGGAGAGGTGCGCGAGCCGGCCTGGTCGCCGCTGCTGAACTGACCCATCCCACCGCGCCCATCCGCGAAATCCAGGAGAGCCCCGTGAACCCGCGCCTGCCCCCGATGCTGTTGTTGCTCGCCGCGGCCCTGCTGCTCGGCGGCTGCCCGACCACGCCCCCCGTCGAGGACCCGCCGCCGAGCGCCCGGGACCTGGATGGGCTGTCGCGTCGCCCAACGCCGCCGCCGTCGCTGCCGCCGACCCGGCCGGTACAGCTGTCGCCCCTCGACAACCCGTCCAGCCCGCTGCGCCAACGCACGGTCTACTTCGACTACGACACCTCCGAGATCCGCCCCCAATACGCCGACCTGCTGCGCGTCCACGCCGGCTACCTGTTCAATGACCCTGGCGCCCGCGTCATGTTGGAAGGCCACACCGACGAACGCGGCACCCGCGACTACAACCTGGCCCTCGGCGACCGCCGCTCCGATGCCATCAAGCGCTACCTGATCGCCGAAGGCGTGCCCCCGGAGCGGATCAGCACGCTGAGCTACGGCGAGGAGCGCCCGGATGATCCCGGACACGGGGAGAGTGCCTGGTCCAAGAACCGGCGCGTCGAGCTGGTCTACTAAGTCAAGGTTCAGAAACAAGTGGTGCAGACGCAACCAAGAAACGGCGAATCAAAAGGTTCAGCGAGCGGGCGTCTGCGCCACTTGTTTTTGAATCGATCCTAATGGAGCCCACGATGACCCCTTCGAGATCCCTTCGCCCCACCGCCCGCCCCCGAGCGGTGGCGTCTTGCCGCCGCCGGTGCGGCGCCCGCGGCCTGTCGTTGCTGCTGATGCTGTCGCTGTTGGCGACACCGGCGATGGCCGCCGACCCCGTCGTCGAGGCCCGCCTCGAGCGCTTGGAGCGGATGCTCGCCAGCGAGAGCCTGTCGGATCTGCTGCTGCAGGTCCAGCGCATGCAGCAGGACCTGCAGGAGCTGCGCGGCCTGGTGGAGGTGCATCAGTACGAGCTCGAGCGCATGCGTCGCGGCAGCCGTCTCGGCGGGCTGGACCAGACCGCCGCCCCCCTCGGGACCCCGGACAGCAACGTCTCGGCACGCCCGCTGCCCAGCGCGGATCTGCGCCTGCGCCCGACGCTGCCGGGCAGCGGCGACGGCGCCATCGATGCTGGCGCAACGCCGACGGCGCCCACGGTGCCCCCGGGCACGACCACCAGCCTCAGCGCCGCAACCACGGATCAGCCCGACAGCGGTTCCGGCCTGCTGTCGCTGCCATCGCCGGAGACCACGGCGGGCAGCGAGCGTGAGGCCTACCGCGAGGCCTTCGACCTGCTCAAGGCGCGGGACTACGATGGCGCCCGCAACGCCTTCAACCAGCTGGTGGTCAGCTTCCCCCGCGGGCAATTCACCGACAACGCCCGCTACTGGCTCGGCGAGATCGCCTACATCACCCGCGACTACGCGTCCGCCCTGGCCCAGTTCAACCGGCTGATGACCGACTTCCCCAACAGTTCCAAGGTCCCGGGGGCACTGCTGAAGATCGGCTACATCTATCACGAGCAGGACGACCGCGAGAAGGCCCGCAGCACGCTGTCGCAGGTCATCGCCCGTTTTCCGGCGACCACCGAAGGGCGGCTGGCCAAGGGCCGTTTGGATCGCATCGCCCGCGAGGGCGGGGACTGAGGGCGCCACAACCGCAACGACACCGAGGCGCTAAGTCAAGGTTCAGAAACAAGTGGTGCAGACGAAACCACGAAACGGCCAATCAAAAGGCTTAGCGAGCGGGCGTCTGCACCACTTGTTTTTGAACCGATCCTAAGCCTTCGCAGAGACCAGGCGCTCACGCGCCGCGGTCGCCGACCTCGACAAGCCCGACCCCCATCGATCACTACCGACACCTGAGCGCGAGGCCCGCCATCGACCCGAAATCCTTCGTCTCATCCGCCCTGCTGCTGGTGGCCGTCGCCGCGGTGGCCGTCGCCCTGTTCCGTCGCTTCGGGCTCAGCTCGATCCTCGGGCTGCTGGTCACCGGCGTGCTGGTCGGGCCGCATACACCGGGGCCGTCGGTCACCGCCCATGTGGAGGACCTGCGCCACTTCACCGAGCTCGGGGTGGTGCTGCTGCTGTTCGTCATCGGCCTGGAGATGCACCCGCAACGGCTCTGGGCCATGCGCCGCAGCCTGTTCGGGCTGGGATCGCTGCAGATCCTGGTCTCGGGCCTGTTGATCGCGGCCTGGTTCCGGCTGTTCCAGCCGAACTGGGGACTGGCGCTACTGTTCGGGCTCAGCCTCGCCCTGTCGTCGACGGCGTTGGTGGTGCAGACGCTGCATGAGCAGGGACGGCTGGCCACGGTCCATGGACAGACCGCCTTTTCGGTGCTGCTGATGCAGGACATCGCCGTCGTGCCGCTGATCGCGCTGCTGCCGGTGCTCGCCCACTCCGGACCGCTGTCCGACGAGGTCCCGCTGTGGGAGCAGGTCGGCATCGTCGTCGCCATGCTCGGCCTGGTGCTGGGGGCGGGCTACTGGCTGGTGCCGCGGCTGCTGGACCGACTCGCCGCCGACAACAACCGCGAGGGATTTCTACTGATTGTCCTCGCCGCGGTGCTGCTCGCCGCCTGGGCCATGGAACAGGCGGGGATGTCCATGGCCCTGGGCGCCTTCCTGATGGGCGTCATGCTGTCGTTGTCGGGGTCGAAGTACAGCCTGCTGATCGAGGCCAGCGTCGAGCCACACAAGGGCCTGCTGATGAGCCTGTTCTTCGTCGCCGTGGGCATGTCGCTGGACCTCGGCGTGGTCGCCGCATCGCCGGGGCTGTTCGCGATGCATGTGCTCGCGATAACGGCCATCAAGGTCCTGGTCCTGGTGGGGCTGTGCCTGGCGTTCGGCATCGGCCGGGCGGAGTCCGTACGCGTCGCCTTCCTGCTCGGACAGGCGGGCGAGTTCGGCTTCGTCATCTTCGGCGCGGCCAAGGTGCTCGGCATCATCGACGACCGGCTGTTCATCATGGCGGTGGCGATCATCTCGCTGACCATCCTGCTGACGCCGGTGCTGATCCGGCTCGGCGAGCGCATCGCCGGGCGGCTGCCGGAGTCCCAGACCCGCATCGATCCGACGCTGGCGTTGCCCGCCGACGCCCGGCCCACCGCAACGGCCGTCATCGGCGGCTACGGGCGGGTCGGGCATGCCGTCGGCATCGTCTTCGAGCAGCATCAGATCCCGTTTTTGGCCTTCGAAGCGGACGCGGAACTGGTCCGCTACTGGCGCGACCAAGGCCACCCGGTGTTCTATGGCGACATCTGCGATCCGAAGCTGCTCGACACCACCGACATCGACGGCGTCTCCCTGGTGGTGCTGACCATCGATAACGCCGCGGCGGCCATCCGCGCCACCGAGCTGATCCGCGCCAGGGCACCGACGGTGAAGATCATCGCCCGTGCTCGCGACCTGGTGACCTGTGCGGCGCTGGAACGCGCCGGCGCCACCGATGCCTTTCCCGAGACTCAGGAGGCGGCGCTACGCCTGGCCGCAGTCACATTGCAGGCATTGGGGGTCGAATCCGACGAGGTCGACAGTCTGGTGTCAGAGGTGCGCGGCAGCGCCTACGCACCGATTCAGCCGGAGCCGGAGGAGGTCCCGCTCGGCGGGCGGGATGGTTGATGCTGGATCAACGCGACAACCGCGCAATCCGCATCACCAGCGGGATCTGACGCAGCCGTTTCATCACCGTCGCCAGGTGTCTGCGGCCACGGACATTGACCAGGAAGTCCAGGGTGGAGCTCGTGCCGTCCTTCTCGCGGGACTGGACGTTCTCGATATTGCACCCCTGCTCGGCGATGGCGGCGGCGATGGTCGCCAGCGCGCCGCGGCGATTGCCGACCTCGACACGGATCGTCGTGGCCAGCTCGGTAACGGCATCGTCGGACCATTCGACATCGATCCACTTATCGCCGCGGGCATTGAGTTCGCGCAGGTTGCCGCACTCCAGCCGGTGGACGACGATCCCCTTGCCGGGGCTGAACAGCCCGACGACGCCGTCGCCGGGGATCGGCCGGCAGCAGCGGGCAAAGTTGACCACCATGCCCTCGGTGCCGCGCAGCGCGAGACGACCAGGTTCCGACGCGGCACGGCCTGCCACCGCGTCCTTGGCCGACTCGGCGCGGGCCTCCTCGCTGCCGCCGCGGGCCGCATCGGCCAGCCGCCGGGCGACCAGCACCGGCGGGCGATTGCCGAGACCGATCTCGACCATCAGCTGATGCGCCGAGCCGAGCCCCGCCGTCGCCGCGTAGGCGCTGATCGGGTCGTCACCGAGCCGATCCAGATTCAGCTCGAAGGCGGCCAGCTCGGCATTCAGCAGGCGCCGGCCAAGGGCCTCGGCCTCGCGCTGCTGCAGGTTCTTTAGATAGCCGCGAACATTGGCCCGGGCCTTGCCGGTGACGACAAAGTTGAGCCAGGACGCATTCGGCTTTGCCACGGGCGAACTGATGACCTCGACAGTCTGGCCGCTGTGCAACTCGCTGCGCAGCGGCGACAGGCGCCGGTCGATCCGTCCGGCAACGCAGGTATTGCCGATATCGGAGTGGATCGCGTAGGCAAAATCGACAATGGTCGCGCCTTTCGGCATGACCATGATCCCGCCCTTGGGCGTGAACACGTACACCTCATCCGGGAACAGGTCCACCTTGACGTGCTCCAGAAACTCCTGGGAGTCCCCGGAGTCCTTCTGCATCTCCAGCAGGTTCTGCAGCCACTCCGACGCCAGCCCTTGAGGCGCACCGCCATCGGCCCCGGCCTTGTAGAGCCAATGGGCGGCGATGCCGGACTCGGCGATACGATGCATGTCGCGGGTGCGGATCTGCACCTCGATAGGCATCCCCTGGGGGCCGAACAAGACCGTATGCAGAGACTGATAGCCGTTCGACTTGGGGATGGCGATGTAGTCCTTGAAACGTCCCGGCATGGGTTTGTACAGGCTGTGCATCTGCCCGAGCACGCGGTAGCAGGTATCCACCCGATCGACCACCACGCGAAAGGCGAAGACGTCCACCAGTTCGCGAAAGCCCCGCGACTTGTTCTGCATCTTGCGATAGATGCTGTACAGGTGCTTCTGGCGACCGAAGACCTCGGCGTCGATGTGCTCCTGCATCATCCGCTGGCCGATCGCCGCCTCGACCTTGCCGACGACCTCCTTCTGGTGGCTGCGCACGCCGTTCACGGCGCGCTCCAGCACCCAGTAGCGCCAGGGCCAATGATGGCGAAAGCCGAGTTCCTCCAGCTCCAGGCGAATGCTGTTGATGCCGAGCCGATTGGCGATCGGGGCATAGATCTCCAGCGTCTCCCGCGAGATGCGCCGACGCTTCGGCGGCAGCATCACCCCCAGCGTGCGCATGTTGTGCAGCCGATCGGCCAGCTTGATCAGGATGACGCGGATATCGCGGGTCATCGCCAGCATCATCTTTTGGAAGTTGGCGGCCTGCGCCTCGGCACGGGTCTTGAAGTCGATCTGGGTCAGCTTACTGACCGCATCCACCAGCGCCGCCACCTCGTCGCCGAACCGCTCTGCCAGCTGCTCCTTGCTGGTGCCCGTGTCCTCGATCACATCGTGCAGGATCGCCGCCATCAGACACTTATGATCCATGCGCATCTCGGCGAGGATGCGCGCCACCGCGAGCGGGTGAAAGATATAGGGCTCGCCGGACTGACGCTGCTGGCCATGGTGGGCCTCGGCGCCGA
The DNA here is from genome assembly GCA_942491465.1 of uncultured Gammaproteobacteria bacterium. Lineage (GTDB taxonomy): Bacteria > Pseudomonadota > Gammaproteobacteria > Chromatiales > Chromatiaceae > CALOBA01. Next base: position 80,728 of record CALOBA010000071.1, on the reverse strand, counting down.
ACAGGAAGGCATCGTAGACCTCGCGGATCTGCTCCGGCGGCAGATACGACTCCAGCTGTGCGCAGAGATCGGCGATGCGATAGGCCGGGCGGTGCGGCTCGCGGCTGCTGCCGGGAGCGGCGGGCTCCTGCGGCGGCGCTGCCCCGGGACACTCCTGCGGCTCAGGCGTGGCGGCGACCGGCTCGCAGAGCGCCGTCTGCTCGGCCGAGGATTGATCCTCCGCGGCGACACCGGCAGACACCGGGGACCGCTTCCCGACGCCTCGGATGGGTCGGGGTACGGGAGGGACTGGATTGGCAACGACCGGAGCTTGCATCGGATACGGCACGGACTGCGGGTGGAGATGAACCCCTTGGACGCGCCGGTGGCGGCATCGACCGCCGCTCGGGCGCCAAGGATCGGTTCAGAAACAAGTGGCGCAGACGCCCGCTCGCTGAACCTTTTGATTGGCCGTTTCGTGGTTGCGTCTGCACCACTTGTTTCTGAACCTTGACCAAGACAGCGACGGGGCTAGGCCACGCTAGTCTTCCCGCTCCTGGGCGGCGAACTCCTCGGCCAGGGCGCGCTCCAGGGCCTGGGCGGCATCGGCCGCGGCCCGCTCCCCTTCTTCCAGGGTCTCGGGGCGGACCAGACCCGCCGCCACCTCACGCAGGGCCATGACCGTGGGCTTGTCCTTCTCCCAGGGCAGCAGCGGCTCGACGCCGTTGGCAAGCTGGCGCGCGCGGCGCGATGAGATCAGGACCAGATCGAACCGGTTGTCGACGTGGTCGAGACAATCTTCGACAGTAATTCTTGCCATCAATGACTCCGGACGGCCGATGCACCGTGACTGAGGCGGGCGCATCGGGGATGTTGATAATCGGGCACGGGAAAACGCGGGCTGGATGGCCCGTGATGCACACGAAGGTGGATGCACAAACCATAACAGAAAACCCGCCTTGGTGTCCGCGACATGAGCGGATGCGGGGACGACCGGCGGGGTGCGGGCGTCGAGCCGGTCGCAGAACGCGCAGGATGCCGGCGTTTCCGGTCAGCGGATCGGCACGTAGATCCGCGTCAGCAGCGCATTGCTGTCCTCGGCACTGTTCGGATCGACGACATAGACCTCCAGCGACGGCCGTGCCGAGTCCTGCCTGAGCTTGTACATGCGCAGATGTCCCATGATGCTGTACCAGGCCGCACCGAGAAAGTCGTAGCTGCCCTGGACCTCGGTCAGGAAATAGCGCCCGCCGGCGAAGCGCTTGAGGGCCAACTCACCGCCATCGGCACCGTCCGGCGCCGGCATGGCCAGGTCACAGCTGAACTGGGTCGCCTTGGCGTTGACTCGGTGGTAGGCGGTAAACGGCGGCCCCGGCGGCTGAAGCCCTTGCTCGGACAGCCCCGCGGCCAAGCGGGGAAAGCCCTCCTCCATGGCCTCGACCATGGCGTCCAGGCCGCCGCTGTAGGGGATCGTCAGGGCCTGCCGATCCTCGAGCTCGGTCTCGCCGACAAAGCGGATCTGCGGATGCTCCGAGTCGGGGTCGAGCCGACCGCGCAGCATCGCCAAGCCCAGCTCGAAGTCTTTGGCCAAGGCGTCGCGCATCAAAGGGGTCAAAAATCGCAGCAGGAACGGCATCCGCCCGTTCATCCCCCAGGTCACCTGCGTCCCCGGCCCCTCGTCGTCGTTCAGCTCGGCGAAGGCCCACCAGACTTCGCTGGTGGACTTGAACGGACGGCTGAAACGCAACTGATGCTCGATGCGGAACGGCTCGGCGAGAAAGCTCTGGGTCAGCCGCCCGCTGCCGATGTGCTTGCCCTCCCAGCTATACCAGCTCCCCTCCTGATCGGCCGCATCGCTGAACTCCACCCGCGCATCCGGCTCATGCAGCAGCCGGGGGCTCCACGACGGCAAGCCGCGCAGATCACGCACCGCGGCAAACACCCGCGCGGGCGGTACCCGCATGGGCAGACTGCGCTCGACGCGCAGCGAACCGGGCTGCAACGACAAAAAAATCAGCACCGTGGCGATGATCGCCAGCGGCGGCAGCACGATCAAATAGAACATGAAGGTCTCCCCTGTGACGGATGGCCGCCGGATCGGCGCGCGACGGCTTGATCAAACCGATCCAAGCGTACCCGACCCCCTTGCGGTTGTCAGGCCCGTTTCCCCGCGAGCCCGGGATTCGCCCCCGGACGCGTCGCTGCCGGAACCGTTACAATCCAGCCACCTGCCGCCATCCGAAAGCCGATCCGGTTCCGCCGTCATGATGTCCGTTATTGAAAGCCAGGCTCGCCGTTGTTGCCGTGCCGTTCGCCGCTGGGCTCCGGGCGCCGCATTGCTGCTCGCAAGCGTCGCCACCGTCTGCCAGGCCGCGCCGCAGGACGGGGCCGCAGAAGATGCGTCGACCCTCCCCTCGGCGAAGGAGGTGCGGGCGGCGCTGCTGGCCCATATCGAGACCCTCAATGCCGACGCGACGCGACTCCTGCCCGACGATGCCGGTGCTGCGTTGCAGGTGGGCCTGGACGGCATGGTGCTGCACCGTTGTGTTCCGGTGGAGGACGAGCCGCGCTCATTCGACTGCCGGATGGACCTACGACTGAAGCTGTCCGGGTCCGGTCGCCCCGAGACCAGGATGGTGACGATCCGCTTTACCCGCAGCACCGGCGAATGGCTGGTGAACTAAGGCGATTTCTGTCAACTTTCATACCATCTGACTTGTCTTGACGCCCGCCTTCGGCGTCGGGCTGGCGGTCACATAGTCAAGGTTCAGAAACAAGTGGTGCAGACGCAACCACGAAACGGCCAATCAAAGGGTTCAGCGAGCGGGCGTCTGCGCCACTTGTTTCTGAACCGATCCATAGCAAGCTACGCTCCCGCCAGTCCTCCTTGAAGGCAAACGTCAATCCTGCGTCATCTGGTATGAAAGTTTCCGGCAATCGCCTAGGTCGCGAGTCGGGCGCGGTTCTCAGGCTGCTCAGAGCAGCACCAGATTGTCCCGATGGATCAGCTCCTCGTCGTCGATATAGCCGAGGATGGCGGCAAACTCGGCGCTGGGGCGCCCCTGTAGTCGGTGGCTGTCGCGGGCGCCGTAGTTGACCAACCCGCGGGCGACCTCCTGGCCTGCCTCGTCCACACAGGCCACCACCTCGCCGCGCTCGAACTCGCCGAACACCCCCTTGACGCCCACCGCGAGCAGGCTCTTGCCCTTCACGCGCAAGGCCCGGACCGCCCCCGCGTCCAGCACCAGTCGGCCGTGCACCTGAAGGTGCCCCGCCAGCCACTGCTTACGCGCGGCCAGCGGTCCTTGCACCGGGGTCAGCAGGGTGCCGACCGCCTCACCATCGCTGATGCGGTCGAGCACATGCTCGCCGCGACCGGGGGCGATGATGGTGGCGCAGCCCGAACGCGCGGCCAAACGGGCAGCCCGGACCTTGGTGACCATACCGCCGCGGCCGAGACCGCCGCGACTGCCGCCGGCGACGGCGTCCAGCAACGGGTCGTCGACACGCATGCTGGGGATCAGGCGTGCATCCGGGCTGGTGCGCGGGTCCGCGTCGAACAGGCCGTCCTGGTCCGTGAGCAGGATCAGCAGATCGGCCTCGATCAGGTTGGCGACCAGGGCCGCCAGCGTGTCGTTGTCGCCGAAGCGGAGTTCATCGTTGGCCACCGTGTCGTTTTCGTTCACCACGGGCACGACGCCCAGCGACAGCAGTGTGCGTAGGGTGCTGCGGGCGTTGAGGTAGCGACGACGGTCGGCCAGGTCGTCGCGGGTCAACAACACCTGAGCGGTGTGGCGACCGTGCCGCTCGAAGCAGCCTTCGTAGACGCGGATCAGCCCCATCTGGCCGATGGCCGCGGCGGCCTGCAGCGCATGCAGGCTGGTGGGCCGGCGCTGCCAGCCCATCCTGGCCATACCTTGGGCGACGGCGCCGGAGGAGACCAAGACCAACTCGCGTCCGCCGTCGCAGCGGGCCGCCATTTGCGCGACCCAATCTGACAGGATGCGGCGCTCCAGGCCGGCCCCATCATTGGTCAGCAGCGCGCTGCCGATCTTGACCACCCAGCGGCGCGTGGCCGGGACCTGTGCGCGGCTGAAGGGCGCAAAGCCATTGCCGTTTGCTGCCGCGGGGGTGGCGCGCTTGCCTTCCGAATGGGCGCTGTTGGCGTCAGCCGAGGGGGTGCCAGTCGTCATCGTCGGGGGGCGTGGTGGATTCAGCAGGGGATTGCGTCTCCGCAAGTCGCTCGGCCAGCGGATTCGGCATTTGCTCTAAACGCTGCATCAGGGCCTGCGCCAGGGGCGCGGTGCCGGCGCCGGTCGCCGCGGAGATCAGGTGGACCTGCCCGGTCCAGCCCAACGCATCGGCCAGCGCATGGCCTCGCTCGGCGGCCTCCTCGTCCGTCAGCAGGTCGGACTTGTTCAGCACCAGCCAGCGCTCCTTTGCCGCCAGCTCGTCGGCGAAGGCGGCCAGCTCGTGCTCGAGTGTCCGCACCTGATCGGCAGGGGCCGGGCTGCCGTCGGGGGGGGCCAGATCGACCAAGTGCAGCAGCAGTCGGGTTCGGGCCAGATGGCGGAGAAAGCGTATGCCGAGGCCGGCACCCTCGGCGGCGCCGGCAATCAGCCCGGGGATGTCGGCGAGCACGAAGCTGCGGTCGCGTCCGAGCCGCACCACCCCGAGGGACGGATAGAGGGTTGTGAACGGGTAGTCGGCGACCTTGGGACGCGCGCTTGAGAGCTGTCGGATCAGGGTGGACTTGCCGGCGTTCGGAAGACCGAGGAGGCCGACGTCGGCCAGCAGCACCAGTTCCAGGCGCAACTGTCGGCGGTCTCCGGGCTTGCCGGGGGACGACTGGCGCGGGGCGCGATTGGTGCTGGACTTGAAGCGGGCATTGCCGATGCCGTGAAAGCCGCCCCGGGCCACCAGCAGGCGCTCATCGGGACGCAACAGCTCGCCGATGCAGTCGTCGCTCTCATCGTCGATGACGCGCGTACCCAGGGGGACCGCGACCTCCAGATCGCCACCGGAGCGACCGGTCATGTTGCGCCCCATGCCGTCGCGCCCGCGCTCGGCGCGAAAACGACGGCGGTGGCGAAAGTCCACCAGGGTATTCAGTCCGGAGTCACCGACCAGCCAGACGCTGCCGCCGTTTCCACCATCTCCACCGTCCGGTCCGCCTCTCGGGATAAAGCGCTCGCGGCGAAAGCTGACGCAGCCGTTGCCGCCGTCACCGGCCTGGACATGGATCAACGCCTCATCGACGAATTTCATATTTCCTGATCCAGCGGCGGCTCGCTATGGGGGGTTGCGGCGGATGCCGGAGGTGGCGCATCGCGCCCGGCCTGGAGACGGCTGCGGCTGACGCGAGCGGCAAAAATACCGCTTGAGGACGAATAGATAAACAAAAGGCCCCGTCGATGACGGGGCCTCGAGCCGATAGCGCATGCCCCGAGGGCGGCGGAGTCACTGCCCGCCGATGCGGGGAGCCGTCTCGGGCCGGAGCCGGCGAATTGCTCAGCCCGCGGACTGTTCGATCGGCTCGACGCTGACGAACTTGCGGTTGCGCGGCCCTTTGACCTCAAACCGGACTCGGCCGTCGGCCAATGCGAACAGCGTGTGGTCGCGGCCGCAACCGACGTTGACGCCACCGTGGAAACGGGTGCCCCGCTGCCGCACGATGATGCCGCCGGCCTTGACTGCTTGACCGCCGAAAAGCTTGACGCCAAGGCGCTTGGATTCGGAATCGCGGCCGTTGCGTGAGCTACCGCCTGCCTTCTTATGTGCCATGGTTGAAACCTATTCGTTTGAGCTTGTCGTAAGGGGATTCGGGTTTCGTCAGCCGGCGCTGATGCCGGTGACCTTCAGCTCCGTGTACCACTGACGATGGCCTTGGCGCTTCATGTGGTGCTTACGGCGGCGGAACTTGATGATCGTCACCTTATCGCCGCGACCATGACCCTCGACCGATGCGGTCACCTTGCCGCCGTCGATGTAGGGCTTTCCGACCTGAACGTTGTCGTCGTCGGCGATCAGCAGGACCTGATCGATCTCGACGTCGCCGCCGGCCTCGACATCCAGCTTCTCGACTCGAAGCTTGTCACCCTCGCTGACGCGGTACTGTTTGCCGCCGGTTTGAATCACCGCGTACATCGTCGACCCCTCAAATATGTGTGGATGGCGCTCCGGGCTGCCGGGCGCGGGAGAGAATGCTTACGGCCTGAGCTGCGCCGGGACGCGTTGGTCCTGGGCGTTGTTTCTGCTCGCACCGTTTAAGCCGGCCGAAGATACAGATCGGCACCTCAAGTGTCAAGCGTGGGGCCGCCGGTTGGCCCATGGCAGCGGGGCGGGGCTGAGTCGCAGCTTGACAGCGCTCGACCCGGACCCTAGCATCATCTCGTTTGCAGATCGTGCATTTTTCGCCCTGCAATCCTCCACCGTTCGCCCTCCCTTCCGACTGACCCTGCTTATGGATCTCTCCGCCATTCGGGCCCCCGTCAGCGATGACATCAAGGCCGTCAATGAGCTGATTCTCGAGCGACTGCGCTCAGATGTCGTGCTTATCAATCAGATTGGACATTACATCGTCGGCAGCGGCGGGAAACGGCTGCGCCCGCTGCTTGTGCTGTTGGCCGCACGGGCTTGCGGGTACGGCGGCGAGCGGCATATCGATATGGCCGCCATCGTCGAGTTCATCCATACGGCAACGCTGCTGCATGACGACGTCGTCGACGGTTCCGAGATGCGTCGCAATCGCAATACCGCCAACGCCGTCTGGGGTAACGATGCGAGCGTGCTGGTGGGCGACTTCCTCTACTCGCGCGCCTTCGAGATGATGGTTGAAGTCGGCATGATGCGCGTGATGGACGTGCTGTCCCGTGCCACCAACCGCATCGCCGAGGGCGAAGTGCTGCAGTTGCTGAACGCGCACGACCCCGACACCACCGAGGCGCGCTACATGGAGGTCATCGAGCGCAAGACGGCCACGCTGTTCGAGGCCGGGACGCGACTCGGGGCCATCCTTGCAGAGGCACCGCCGGAGATCGAAGACGGCATGGCCGCCTACGGCCGCCATCTCGGCGTCGCCTTCCAGCTCGTCGACGATGCCCTCGACTACATGTCCGACAAGGGCACGATGGGGAAGAACGTCGGCGACGATCTCGAGGAAGGCAAACCCACGCTGCCGGTCATTCGGGCCATGGAGGTCGGTACCGACGAGCAGCGCAGCCTGCTGCGGGAGGCCATTGAGAACGGTGGTCGCGAAAACATCGATAGCGTGATCAACGCTATTGTCTCCACCGACGCCATCGACTATACTGTTGCGCTCGCTCGCAGCCATGTGGATCGAGCGAAGGCGGTCTTGGAAAGTCTCCCCCCGTCGGCTTCTCGCGAAGCCCTCGCGGCAACCGCAGACTTTTCCGTCGCTCGCACGTATTGATCCCGCGCTCCCCTCGGAGACGCAGCGGTCAGAAAAGGTCGATGCAGACGGGGTAAACGGAAACGGTGCAGGAGCACCAAAGACCGTCTTCTCCAGCCGGGGTCAGTCCCGGCAGCCACCGACACGGGTCCCGAAGAACCGTGCCGGAACAGAACATCGGGGTGTAGCTCAGCCTGGTAGAGCACTGCCTTCGGGAGGCAGGGGCCGGAGGTTCGAATCCTCTCACCCCGACCAATTCAATTGCCAAAGCGCAAATTCAAGGCCCTTGCGGAGCAGTCACGCGCTGCTTCCAGGGGCCTTTTTTTGTGAGCTGCTTCCAAGGGCCTTCTGGTGAGCTGCTTCCGAGGGCCTTCTGGTGAGCTGCTTCCAAGGGCTTTCTGGTGAAGAGTGCAACCGCGGATGCGACCGGCGCCCTGCCCCAGGTGCCAAACAGCAATACCAAGCCGACCAGCCCAGACCTGATCACCTTCAGCCCGGTGACGGCGAGCAGCCTCCGCCTGCAAATCAGCTCCCATTGAAATCGCCTTGTTCCTGCTCCCGACCATCAGCCAGGAGCCGCCGAGCCACCTGTACAAGGTCTCTGCCCTGCTGCTGATTCTGATGGGCCCGATCTCGACTCGCCTCCATCACCGCGATGCTGGAGGACAAGCCGCCCCTGATCCTCGACCCCGATCCTTGACGACATCCTCGTCAACCTCATCGATGGACGCAATCAAGCTTGGCCAGGGTGGGCGCGGCTCACCACACGAACCGCACCAGCCCGATGCAGACCAAGGCATGGGTGCGCAGCTTGAGCCTGTCCCCGTAGAGGCCCTCCAGGGTCTTGCGGTAGCCGGCGAGCTGGCCTTGCGCATCGGTCAGTAGCTGCGCCACCTCGGGTCTTGCGCGCAACTCGTCGCGCGGCATGGCGGCCAGCGTTGCGCTGTCGAGGCCCGGCAGGTCGCTGACCTTCAGGTGTTTGAATTCGATCACATGGTCCAGCAGGGCGTATTGCCGCCGGTCCGGGCGCACGATCAGCGACAGGTCGCAGTAGCCGCGTGCGATGGCGGTCTCCGAGTCCATGATGTAGGCGATGTCGTTGAACAGCGTGATCAGGAACGCGGTCTTGACCACCAGCTCGTTGGACCAGCGCAGATCGCGGTTGTCGAACACCGGCAGATAGCGTTGCTCGATAAAGTCACACAGCGGTACCAACTCGCCGGCGGTGTAGAAACGCTCGCTGACGGCGCGTCGTTCGCGGTCCAGGTCGTAGCCCGGCAGCAGCGCTTCCTGGATGCGCTCGATGTAGAGCTTGCGCACCACCAGGTTCGGGATGCGCAGCTGCAGGTTGCCCAGCGGATCGCGCCCGCTGTAGGTGAGCACGCCGAAGTAATAGAGCAAGGAGGCGAGGAAGCCCTCGGTCTGCGGGGCATGCAGCATGCGCTCGACGCCGAAGCGCTGCTCCAGTCGATCGACGCTGAGCGGATGGGCCGCATCCAGCGCGGCGCTCACCAGCGCCTCGCCGTGGGGCTGGTGGGCGATGTACTCGATGCGGTTGCGGTCCATGGCCAGGTTGTTGTCGAGCATCTCCTCGGGGTACTCGCATTGATCGGCTAGGTGTTCGAAGAAATACAGGGCCAGGGTCGGGTTGTAGATCTGCCCGCCCTCGGGCTTGAGGGAGAAGTTGTAGCCGTTGTAGAAGGTGCGCATCAGGTCCAGCGCCTCCTCGGCCCGCTCCGCGGGCAGATCGCAATCAGCAATGATCTGATTGAGCACGGTGCGGCACTCTGCCTCATGGAACCCGCACAGGTCGGCGTAGTCGGGCTCCCTGGAGATGTCCTTGACCACGTTGTAGCCGCTGGTGATGTCCGCCAGCACCACCGGTGAGACACCGGTGATGAACACCCGATCCAGGCCGCGCCCCTCGGCGGCATCCTTGACTGCCTTGAACAGGGTCTTGATGGCCCCTTCACCACCGACCAGTTCTTGATAGCGGCCTTCCCCCTGCTGATGGCTGACCAATACCTCGTTGGCGAAGTTGTCGTATTCGTCAATCAGCAGGTAGAGCCGGTGGGGGGTCTCGGTGACGGCCGCAAGCAGGGATTGGAAGGAGGCGATGGCGTCCTGCTGCACCTCCACATCCGCCGAGATCCAGTCTCGGTATTTGCGCAGCGTGGTCTGGATCTGAACATTGATGTGCCGATGCAGCGCCCCGCGAATGGCCTCGGCATCCCCCATCGGGTCCACCAGAGAGAAGTTCCATTTCATGATGAAGTAGCTGTTGTGCCGCGCGGTGGGCGCCTGGCCGATCCTCAGGTGTCCAAACAGCTGTTCGAATTGCTCGGTCTTGGCCAGGTCGTAGTAGTTCTCCAGCGTGGACAGCCACAGGGATTTGCCGAAGCGGCGCGGGCGCAGCAGCAGCAGCTGCGGGCCTGCCGCCTCGATGGCGCCGATGCGATCGGTGCGGTCGATGTACAGATAGCCTTCTTCGGCGATGGCCTGAAAGTTGGCGAGACCGTAGGGAAAACGCATGCTGTCGACTCGTGCGGGTGGGGAGGCTGCGCGCATTGTCCGACCGCCGGCACCCGCATCGCAACACCGCATTGTCGCGCTGCATGGCAGCGGGCACCGCCTTGGATTTTGCAGGGGGCGAGCCCGAGCCTGAGGTCCTGACAGCTCGCCGCGCAGCAGGCCGTAGCGGTGCGCCTCCAGATGAATGCGGGGATGACTCAGCGGAGATGAGCGCGTCGGCGATTCATTCCGGCAAGGTGAGCCGCCAGCATCCTCACCGCCGAGGCCAGATTGGCGCGTGCCGGCTTGCTCAGACCGGCGCCCAAGTCGGCGCCCCGGCCGCGGATCGCCAGGACTTGCAGCAACGGGCGGCGATCATCCGGGTACAGGCGATCAAATAGACCGGCGAGCTGGTCCGGGTCGACGGCATGGCTGGTCCACCCAAGCTCCGCCTCGGGCCGGACCGCAAGCCATCGCCACGGCGGGCAAGGCCCCCGGGGGGCCTCGCCAAGCTCGGCATCGACGAAGATCACCCGGGTGCGCCCCCGGAGATCGAGCACATGCTCGATCTGCAGCTGGAAGTCGCTCAGCAGATCGACCCCGGCCAGTCTGCCGGCGGCGCGCAGCGCATCCAGTTGCTCGATCAGACGCCAGCCCAGGGCGTCGTCGCCACGCGACGGATTGCCGTAGCCGAAGACCAGGGTCGGGGCGACGCCGACCCCCTCAGCCATCACAGGCGCTCAGGGCCGGCCGGCTCAGCCGATCGATCGGCGTCCCGTCGGCGGCCAGCAGTTCCAGCGTCAGCGGCATCCGGCCGAGGGCGTGGGTGGCGCAGGACAAGCAGGGGTCGAAGGCGCGGATGGCGATCTCGACCTGATTGAGCAGCGGCTCGGTCAGCGCGTGGCCGTCGAGTTGGTCGACGGCGACCTGGCGGATTGCGCTGTTCATGGCCTGGTTGTTGTTGGTGGTGGAGACGATCAGGTTGGCCTTGCGGACCAGACCGTCGTCGTCGACCTCGTAGTGGTGGAACAGCGTGCCGCGGGGTGCCTCGAGGACGCCGATGCCGGTGGGGCGGCGCTCGCCCTCGGCGATGAGTTCGGTGCCGCCGAGCAGCGGGTCGTCGAGCAGCCCCTCGATGGCCTCGGCACAGTGGAGCAGTTCGATCAGCCGCGCCCGATGGGTTGCCAGCACCTGGTGGGCGGGCCGGCCTTGGTTGTCGGCCATGAAGGCTTGGCGCTCCTGCTCGGCGCGCGGGGTGTCGATGCGCTCGGCGTTGTTGATGCGGGCCAGCGGGCCGACCCGATACCAGCCGTCCTCCGCCCCGAGGGCGCGCAGGAACGGGAACTTCATATAGCTCCAAGGCTTGACCGTCTCGCCGATCAGGTCGAGATAGCCACAGTAGTCGGCATGATCGAAGATCGTCGCCCCATCGGCGTCGCGCGCCCGCAGACCGCCGTGATACAGCTCCAGCGCACCGTCGGCGGCGATCAGGCTCAGGCTGTTGGCCGGGACCCTTGCGAAGCGGCGATAGTGTTCGGCGTCGACCTCGGCGATGCGGCGGATCAGCGCCACGGCATCGGCGGCCCAGTCTACGATCTCGGCGACCTGGCCGCGCAGGGCGTCGCGCTCGCCGCCGGCCACCGCCTGATTGACGCCGCCGGGCACGGCGCCGTTGCCGTGGACGCGCCTGCCGGCGGTGACGCGGATGACCTCTTGGCCGAACTTGCGCAGCAGCACGCCGCGCTTGGCGATCTCCGGGTGATGCGCGATGAGGCCGACGATGTTGCGCTGCGCCGGTCCGTCGTCGCTGCCGAACAGGAGGTCCGGCGACGACAGGTGGAAGAAGTGCAGCGCATGGGATTGCAGCACCTGGCCGTAGTGCATCAGCCGCCGCACGCGCTCGGCGGTGGGCGGCAGCACGTCGACGCCGACCAGCTGATCGCACGCCTTGGCCGCGGCCAGGTGGTGGCTGACCGGGCAGATGCCGCACAGGCGCTGGACGACGATCGGCAGCTCCGCCAACGGCCGCCCCTGAATGAAGCGTTCGAAGCCGCGGAACTCGACGATATGCAGCCGCGCCTGGGCGACTCGGCCGTCGTCGTCGAGCAGCAACGTCACCTTACCGTGCCCTTCGACCCGGGTCAGCGGATCGATGCTGATCCGCCGCAGCCGCTCCGGGTGCTCCACCGTTTCGAGCTTGTCGAGGATGTTCATCGTCAATCGCTCCGTTGTCAGTCGTAGTGGAGCTCGCCGTAGTCGATGCGTACCGGCCGCCCCTCCAACAACGCCGTCAGCAGGCTCCAGAACGCCTCCGCCGACGGCGGGCAGCCGGGCAGGAAATAGTCCACCCGCACCACCTCATGCAGCGGATGGACTTGGCTGAGCAGTAGCGGCAGCTCCGGGTCGTTGGGGATGGCCGGGGTGCCTGACTGGTGCAGGCCGATGCCGTCGATGAAGGCCTCCTGCAGGCACTCGCGCAGGCTGTGGTTGTTGCGCATGGCCGGGATGCCGCCGTTGATGGCGCAGGCGCCCACCGCGACCAGCACCCGGCAGCGCGCGCGAAAGGCGCGCAGCACCTCAACATTCTCGGCGTTGGCGACGCCGCCCTCGATCAGACCCAGGTCGCAGTCGCCCAAGGTCTTGATGTCGGTCAGCGGGCAGCGGTCCAGCTCGATCAACTGGACCAGGTCGATGATGCGCTCGTCGATATCGAGCAGCGACATATGGCAGCCGAAGCAGCCTGCCAATGAGGTCGTGGCGACCCGGAGCTTGGATGGGCCGGTCATCGCAGCTGACCTCCGGCATCCCTTGGTAGGTCCCGCGGATTGCCGGCATCGGGCTGCTCCGGCGGCGGCGACGGGCTGCCGGCGGTGAAGCCCGGATCATGCAGCGCCACATCGCCCACCTGATCGATCGGTGCGCGATCGTAGAGCCGCTGGCCCATGGGCGCCGGTCGCGCCCTGTCCCGCGACAGGATCGCCCCCACCGGACAGACGTGGGCGGCCTGGTCGCTGCCGGCGAAGCGGCTGTCGCCGAGCCCACCGCTGGGGGAGTCGACGATCAGCCGACTGGTCGCGCCCCGCCCGCTGACGGCGAAGACGCGCTTGCCGTCGTGGTCGCGGCTGGCGCGCACGCACAGCTCGCAGAGGATGCAGCGGTTGTGGTCGAGGATGGCATCCGGGTGGGATGCGTCCACCTCCCGATGCGGGTAGAAGTGCTTGAAGTGCGGCTCCAGCATGCCGCAGTAGTAGGCGACCGCCTGCAGTTGGCAGGCGCCGGAGGCCTCGCAGCCGGGACAGCAATGGTTGCCTTCGACGAACAGCATCTGCAGGATGCCGACCCGCAGCGCACGCAGGTCCTCGGTCTCGCTCTCCACCGCCATGCCGATGGCCGCCGGAGCGGTGCAGGACGAGACCTCGCGACCGTTGGCGCGGACCACGCAGACCCGGCAGCTGCCGTGGGGCGCGAAGGCCGGGTTGTGACACAGGTGCGGGATGTATAAGCCGGCGGCCAGGGCCGCGTCCATGATGGTCTGGCCGGCGACGAAGGGGATCTCGCGGCCATCGATGGTGAAACGGCTGGGGGCACTCATGACAGCGTCTCCAAGTGGGCGGCGGCATCGTCGCGACCGGTCAGTGCGCGCGCCTCGGCCAGGGCCGCGTCCAGGTCGAAGGCCGGCGTGAACCCGCGGCTGCTCAGGCGGCGAGCGTAGATCTCGGGGAACTTATCGAGCGTATTGAGCACATGATTCGGTGCCGTGTGGCCGAGCCCGCAGTGGCTGGCCCGGCGCATGATCGCGCCGATGCGGCGCATCTCCTCCAGGTCGTGGCTGGAACCGCTGCCCGCGGCGACCTTCTCCACCAGGTCGCGCAGCAGCACCCCGCCGACCCGGCAGGGCGTGCAGAAGCCGCAGCTCTCGTGGCTGAAGAAGGCGGCGAAGTTGCGCACCATCTCCAGCAGATCGCGGCTGCGGTTGAAGACCATGAACGAGCCCGCGGTGGGCAAGTCCTCGAAGGCCAGCACCCGTTCCAGCTCGTCGGCGCCGAGGGTCGTGCCGGCGGCGCCGGAGACCTGGACCGCTTGGGTGTCCTCGGCACCGCAGTCCGCCAGCACCCGCGAGACCGCGGTGCCGAACGGATACTCATAGATGCCGGGGTGGCGACAGTCACCGCTGACGCTGAGGATCTTGCTGCCGGCGGAGAGGTCGGTCCCCTCGCTGCGGAACCAGTAGCCGCCGTGCTCGGCGATGCGCGCGGCGGCGAGGAAGGTCTCGACGTTGTTGACCACCGTCGGCCGATCCAGATAGCCCTCGGTGACCGGGAACGGCGGGCGCTTGCGGGTGACGCCGCGCTTGCCCTCCAGCGACTCGATCAGCGCCGACTCCTCGCCGCAGATGTAGGCCCCGGCGCCGAGGTGGATGTGGATGTCGAAGTCCAGGCCGTCGACGCCACCGCAGCCGACCCCGAGCTGGCCCTGCTCGCGGCGGCGCTGAAGCACCGCCTGCAGGTGATCGAGCAGATAGCGGTACTCGCCGCGCAGATAGATCAGTCCGACCCGGGCACCGACGATACCGGCGCAGAGGGTCATGCCCTCCACCACCAGGTCGGCATAGGCCGTCAGCAGTACGCGGTCCTTGAAGGTGCCCGGCTCGCCCTCGTCGGCGTTGCAGACGACGACCTTGTCCCGGCCCGCGGCCTCGCGGCAGAAGCGCCACTTCAGCGCCGTGGTGAAACCGGCGCCGCCGCGCCCACGCAGCCCCGCGCGCTCGACCTCCGCCAGCACCGCATCGGCGCCGTTGCGGCAGAGCGCAGCCAAGCCCGCGTCGCGGCAGTCCAGGTCCGACAGCAGCAGGTCGGCGCGGTAGACGTTGTTGGAGACGGCGAACAGCTCCTGGGGCCAGTGCGGCAGCGGCACGCGTTCGTTCACCAGGTCGGCGATCTGCCGGCAGCGCGCGGCGTCGAGCCGGGTCACCGCCAGGCCGTTGACGAGCAGGGCCGGCCCCTGATCGCACATCCCGGTACAGGAGGTCGGCTCCAGGGTGACCCGGCCGTCGGCGCGGGGCTGCCCCGGCGCCACACCGAGCCGGTCGCAGAGCTGGTGCACGAGCGCCTCGCTGCCGAGCATCCGGTCGGTGATGTTGTCGCTGACACGCAGATCGTAGTCGCCGCGGGGGCTGCGGTGCAGGAAGGCGTAGAAGTCGACGGCGGCCAACACCTGGGCGCGGGTCACGTCGACGGTCTGCACCAGCTGCTCGATACCCGCGTCGGGGACGAACGAGAACTGGTGCTGCAGGGCGATCAGGTGCTGCAGAACGCCATCCGGACCATGGCCGACGCGCGCCAGGGAGCGTTCGACGACGGTAGCAATCTGCGCGGACGTGGGGGTCGTGAACGACATGTCGCCTCCCGCTGTTGGTTGTCGCGGTGTCGATCCTCAGTATAGACGCCGGTCCGAGATTGACCTGGACGGTCGTCGGCGCATGCCGCTTGGGGGCACGGGGCCGCCGCAGACCATCTCGGAGGCACGAAAAAAGATTTCAGCGGCGATGCTTGACATCCTATTTCGCGATGCTACTTTACATAATGCAATCGCCCGACAGGGGGTTGCGATCAACCGGCGGTTCGCAAGAACGCCTTCCAACATATTGCTCAACCTGAGGATATGACGATGACGACCATCGACTTCTCGCCCCTGTTCCGCTCCATGATCGGCTTCGATCGCATGGCCTCCTCGCTGGAGAACGCCTTCCGCACCGAGGCCGGCGGCTATCCGCCCTACAACGTCGAGCTGAAGGAAGAGAACCACTACCGCGTCACCATGGCGGTGGCCGGGTTCAGCGCCGACGAGCTGCAGATCGAGTCCCACGACAACATGCTGACCATCGCCGGCGCCAAGAAGCCCGACCAGGCCGACGGCCGCTTCCTCTACCGCGGCATCGCCAATCGCAGCTTCGAGCGCAAGTTCCAGCTCGCCGACTACGTCAAGGTGACCGACGCCCGGCTGGAGCATGGCCTGCTGCACATCGACCTGGTACGCGAGGTCCCGGAGGCCATGAAGCCGCGCAAGATCGAGATCCGCGGCGATCAGGGCAAGCTGATCGAGGCTGAGACACAGACCAAGGTCAAGGCCGCATAACGGCAGCCCCATAGCGGGAGACAAGGCCGGGCATTGCCCGGCCTTTTTCATTTGTCCGTGGGCCAGGTCGGGGCTGACGCCGAAGGGTGCGTAACTGTTCGGCTGCTGATGCTGTGGCAAGTCACCGACCACGACGCCGTCGATCGGCACCATCAAGCTCCGGTGAACGCCGCGCTCGCTGCCGGTCACCCCCCGCGGATCACCCCGGCGACGATGCCGAGGATGGTCAGCTCCTCATGGCGCAGGTAGATCGGCGCCATCTCGGGGTTGGCCGGTTGCAGGCGGATGCCCTCGGGCTCGACGTAGAAGCGCTTCAGCGTGACCCGTTCGCCATTGATCATGGCGACGACGGACTCGCCGTTCTCGGCGCTCTCGCGGCGCTCGACGATGATGACGTCGCCGTCTTGGATCTGATCATCGATCATGGAATGCCCGCGCACCCGCAGCGCGTAGCTGTTCTTGATCAGGCGCCGGCGCAGCATGCCCGCGGGCACGCGGATGGTCTCTTGGTCCTCCGGCGTCTCGATGGGCCGGCCGGCGGTGACGTAGCCGAGCAGCGGCAGCTCGATGCCGGCCTCGATGGTGAGGTCCAGCGGCTCCAGGCTGGGATCCCAGGTGGTGTGGCGCGACGGCGCACAGAGGTAGGCGACGGTGGTCATGGCGGTCTCCGGGGGATGGCGGTGGGGACGGCGGATCGGAGGGGTTGCGCTCACTTGTTCTCTTTTTGTTCTCCATCGCGGTGCAGTATAGTCCGGGCGACGCAATAGAGAAGGGCCACCGATGCATTTGACTCCCCGACAACAGCAGATCCTCACGCTGATCGAGCAGCGCCAGGCCACGGACGAGCCGGCGCCGACCCTCGATGAGCTCTGTGCCGCGCTTGGGCTGCGCTCGCGCGGTTCGCTGCACAAGCACATCCAGGCGCTGGTGGCCGCCGGCCATCTGGAGCCGGCGCGGGGCCGGCATCGGGGTCTGCAGACGCCCGCCGAGCTGTGTTCGGATGCCCCCGATGCGGACCTGCTGCCGCTGCTCGGGCGCATCGCCGCCGGCCGCCCGATCGAGGCCGTCGCCGACCCGGAGCAGGTGGAGGTGCCGGCGCGCCTGCGCGGCAACGGCCCCTGCTATGTGCTGCGGGTGGTCGGCGATTCCATGAGCGGGGCCGGCATCCTCGACGGCGACGAGGTGGTGATCGAGCAGCGCGACCAGGCCAACAACGGCGACATCGTCGTCGCCCTGATCCGCGGCGAGGAGGCGACGCTCAAGCGCATCGACCAGCGCCCCGGGGAGGTGCTGCTGCTGTCCGCCAACGACGAGATTGCCGCGCAGCGGTATCGACCCGACGAGATACAGATCCAGGGCGTGCTGGTCGGGCAGATGCGGGCCTACCGCTGAGCCACATCTGAGGAAAGTGCTTCGCTGCGAAACTTCGCCTGATCCAAAGACCGACAAGCTCACCCCCGTCGCTGCGCCAACGCCACCGTATAGTGCGCCCCCTGCTTGAGCTTGTCGTAGTTGCCGAAGACCTCTTCGAGATTGCGGCGCATGAACTGCCGCAGCCCGTTGATGGTGACCAGGTAGAGTCGCCCGCCGGGCCGCAGCCGGGCCCGGGCATCGTGCAGCAGCAGCGTCAGCAGCTCCTTGCCGACCTTGGCCGGGATGTTGCTCGCGATCAGGTCGAAGCGCAGGTCCGGGGCGATCTGATCGAAGCCGTTGCTGAGCAGGGCGCGGGCGTTGCCGATGCCGTTCAGCCCCGCGTTGCGGTTGGCGAAATCGACGGCGACGAAGTCCTTGTCGACCATCAGCGTCTGCCCGTGCGGGGCGGCGGCGGCCAGCGCCAGGCCGATGGGGCCGTAGCCGCAGCCGAGGTCCAGGCAGTCCGCGTCGTCGGCGAGTTGCAGGTGCTTGAGCAGCAGCGCCGAGCCCTCGTCGATCTCCCGCGGCGAGAACAGCCCCCAGGTCGACTCCAAGGTCATCCGCCGGCCGCCCAGCTCGGCCTCGAAGCGGATCGGTCGGCGCAGCGCGGCCAGGGGATCATCACGATGACGGGGGGCTTCGCGGGGCGTTTGACGGGGCATGGACGGTCCTCTTGGCGGTGGAGAGCAGCGACGATTGTACCGGCTGCGTCGACCCATTCTGGCAGTGCTTCCGGCGTTTCCGTTATCCTAGCGCCGCACAGCGCCCACGGGGCTCGGAACCGGCCGACGGTCGTGGCCGGACCGGATGGCGTTGGTGCGCCCCAGGCCCCATCCCCAGCCCCATCCCTCGTCGACAGCGCCGCAGCATCAAGATGAAGCAACAGATCCAACAGCTCCTCGGCACCGCGCTGGCGCGGCTTGCCGCCGCCGGTACCCTGGGGGACGGCGACCCGCCGGTGCCGCAGGTGGAGCGCGCCCGCGACCCCGCCCACGGCGACTTCGCCAGCAATATCGCCATGGTGCTCGCCAAGGCGGCGCGGACCAAGCCGCGGGAACTGGCCGAGCAGCTCAAGGCGGCGCTGCCCGAGAGCCCGCTGCTGGCCGAGGTGGTCATCGCCGGGCCCGGCTTCATCAACTTCCGCCTGGCCAGCGATGCCTATCAGGCGCTGGTGCCCGAGATCCTGACCCGGGGGCCGGACTACGGCCGTTCCACCGTCGGCGCCGGCAAGCGCGTGCAGGTGGAGTTCGTCTCCGCCAACCCCACCGGCCCGCTGCACGTCGGGCATGGCCGCGGCGCCGCCTACGGGGCCGTGGTCGCCGACCTGCTGGCGGCGGTGGGCTTCGAGGTCGAGCGCGAATACTATGTCAACGACGCCGGGCGGCAGATGAACATCCTCGCCGCGTCGGTCTGGCTGCGCTATCTGGAGCTGTGCGGCGAGGCGCTGGCGTTCCCGGCCAACGGCTACCGCGGCGACTACGTCTGGGACATCGCCGCGACCCTGCACCGCGAGCACGGCGACGACTACCGGGTGGATGCCGATACGCTCAGCGCCGGCCTGCCGCCGGACGAGATCGACGGCGAGCCCGACGGCGACAAGGAGGCGTACATCGACGCCCTGATCGAGCGCGCCCGGGAGCTGCTCGGCGACAACCGTTGGCGCTACTGCTTCGAGCTGGGGCTGAACACCATCCTCGACGACATCCGCGCCGACTTGGGCGAGCTCGGCGTGGTCTACCAGCACTGGTTCTCCGAGCGCTCGCTGACCGAGAGCGGTGCCGTCACCCGCGCCATCGAGCGGCTGCGGGCCGCCGGCCATGTGTACGAGGAGCGCGGCGCGCTCTGGTTCCGCAGCAGCGCCTTCGGCGACGAGAAGGACCGGGTACTGGTGCGCGAGAACGGCCAGGGCACCTATTTCGCCTCCGACATCGCCTATCACATGGACAAGCTCGAGCGCGGCTACGACCGTGTCATCGACATCTGGGGTGCCGACCACCACGGCTATGTGCCGCGGGTCAAGGGCGCGCTGCGGGCCCTGGGCGACGACGCCGACCGCCTGGATGTGCTCCTGGTGCAGTTCGCCGTGCTCTACCGCGCCGGCGAGAAGGTGCAGATGTCCACCCGCTCGGGCCAATTTGTCACGCTGCGCGAGCTGCGCCGGGAGGTCGGCCGCGATGCCGCCCGATTCTTCTACGTCATGCGCCGCTGCGAGCAGCACATGGACTTCGACCTGGATCTGGCCAAGAGCCAGTCCAACGACAACCCGGTCTATTACGTGCAATACGCCCACGCCCGCATCGAGAGCGTGCTGCGTCAGGCCGCCGACAAGGGCATCCCCGTGGACCCGACCGCGGGCACCACCAACCTGGGGCGCCTGAGCGAAGACCACGAGCAGGCCCTGCTGCGCAGCCTCTCGCGCTGGCCCGAGGTGGTCGAGCAGGCGGCGCTGAACGAGGAGCCGCATCAGGTCACCAACTACCTGCGCGAGCTGGCCACCGAGCTGCATGCCTACTACAACGCCCACCAGTTCCTGGTGGACGATGCGGCCCTGCGCGATGCCCGCATCAAGCTCATCCTGGCCGTGCGCACGGTGGTGCAAAACGGCCTTGGTCTGATCGGCGTCTCGGCCCCGGAGCGGATGTAGCATGACACGCGATTATCGAAAGGGCGCGCCGGTGCGCCCGCGCAAGCGCGACCAGAAACCCCGCGGCACCTGCGCCTTCTGGTTCCTGCTCGGCGGTGTCGTCGGGGCCTTCGCCGTCGGCATCGCCTGGGTGCGCCACGATCAGGCCCCGGGACCCGGCGAGCAGCCCGGCACCGCCGCACAGCCGGCCGGTCAAGCCGCGAACGATGCCGCACCCGAGCCCACCTTCGACTACTTCCGGCTGCTGCCCGAGGAGGAGGTCATGCTGCCGGTGGAGACGCCGGTGCAGCCGCCGACCATTCCGACCCCGCCCAAGCCCGACGCGCCGCCGCGGCCCGCCGCCGCGGCGGCAGCGCCGGCCACCCCGTCGGGCAGCGGCAACTATCTGGTGCAGATCGGCTCCTTCGGCCGATCGAGCGACGCCGAGCAGCTCAAGGCCAAACTGGCCATGCAGGGCATCCAGACCAGCATTCAGACCGTGACCATCGCCAACGGCAAGACCTATCACCGCGTGCGCACCGGCGCCTACGACCGCGCCGGGGCCAACGCGGTGCGGGCCCAGCTCCAGGGCAAGGGCTACAAACCGATGATGATGAAGGTGAAATAGCGCGACGACCGCAACAGAGGAGATCCGCCGATGCGGGCAACATTGACCGTTGTTCGATTTCGCGATATCGAGCCCGAGCATCCGATCAGCGTGAGCTTCGGTGCCGAGGGCGGCAGTCTGGGGCGCGGGCGCAGCAACCAGCTGGTCCTGCCGGACCCGAGGCGTTGGGTCTCCAACGATCACGCCCGTATCCAGTGGCACGAGCATGCCTTCGTGATCATCGACCAGAGCCGCAACGGCACCTTCCTGCGCTCGGCCCTGCACCGGGCCGCGGACGAGCCGGCCCAGCGTCTGGAGAAGGGCAAGGCCGTGGTGCTGCATCCCGGCGATCAGATCATGATCGGCCACTACGAGCTGCGCTTCGACGTCGGCGGCAGCGGCGAGGGCGGCCGATCGGCACCGCGCCGGGGGCGTGCCGCCCGCGCTGCGCGGCCGGATCAGGGGCTGGAGGAGCCGACCCAGATGATCGGCTTCGACGATGCCGACGATGCCGACGACGCGCCGACGCTGGTCGGACCCAACGCGGTGGGTGCGCCGGAGCGCGGGGCGAATGCCCCCGTCGATGGCCTGGAGCCCGATGCGCCGGCGCTACCCACCGGTAGTGGTCGCGCGCCCCGCCGCCCCGGGGTGCGCGAGCAGCGTGGGCGTGGGCCCGGCTCGCCGCGGGAACTCGACGCCCGAGCTCGGGCGCGGGCGGCAACGCCACGCTCGACGACCAGCGAGCCACAGGCCAGGACCAGACCGCCGACGCGGCCTGCCGCCGACGCCGCGGCGGCCCCCGTCGGCCAGGGGCAAGGCGCGCACGCCGGGACAGCGGATCTTGCCGAGGTCTTTATCAAGGCCATCGGGCTCGAATCCCGGGCCGAGCTGCCGATTGGGGGCAGGCAGCTGATGGCGACGGCCGGGGCCGTGCTGCGCCGACTCACCAACGGTCTGATCCGGACGCTGGCGCGCCAGCAACGGACCCGGGAGCAGCTCGGCCTGCCGGCCGCCGGCGCCAGCGGTCCGCTCGGTCTGGATCAGCGGCTGGAAGACAGTCTGGCCCTGCTGCTGATGAACCCGGAGCTCGGCCCCGCCGCCGCCGACGGCGCCTTTGCCCAGCTGCACCGACACGAGGAGGCGATCCTGGAGGCCGTGCGCTTCGGGGTTGCAGCCCAGATCGCAAGGCTCGATCCGGCGCTGTTCAAGCCCGCCAAACGCAATTCCGTCGCTGACGCATTGACGCCCTGGGCCGCCGACGCCCGGGCCTGGAAACGTTATGTCCGGGCCCACTCGGTCATTCAGGCCCAGCTACAGGCCGATCCCGTCGCCGCCCTCGGCACCGGCTTTGCCGAGATCTATCGGCGTGCGCTGACGGAGCCGTCGCGGCGCAAGCGCCCCCAATCCCCAACGCCGGGGGAGCGGCCGACAGGCAAACCGCACGGGGGCGAGGCAGGCTGAGACTAGGCTTGGGCCACCCCCCGCAGTTCCATCTCCAAGCATCGAAACAGCCCGCGACCGGGGCGGCAGACGCGGCGCAGGCGCTCGAAGGCCTCGGCCTCGGTGGGATCGGCGCCTCGGGCCTGCTGGTTCAGGGCCGCGGCGAGGGTGGCCGCCCCCGGCACCTGCGGCAGGCCTTGGCGCAGCAGGTCGATCTCCACCAGCCGGGCCTGGGCCTCGATCAGGGGCCGGTGGCGCTCCCGCAGCCCGAGGCCGAGGCCGAGCTGCCAGAGGTGGGTGAACTCGTGGGCGAGGGTGGCCAGGGTGCTCAGCCGCGGCGCGCCGTTCTCGATCAGCATGGCCAGGCGCCCACCCTCGGAGCGGATGGCGAGCCCGACGGCGCGGGCATCGAGACCGGCGGTGGGGATGAAGCGACGCTCGGCGGCCCGGGCCAGGGTCGGGGCATCGACGAAGCGCAGCTCAAGGTCCCGCGGCAGGGCGATCCGGTAGTGTCGCTCCATGCGCTCGCGCACCTCGCGGTAGACGCCGCGGAAGGCGTCGATGCTGTCGATGGCATCGTCGCCGCAACGCCGGCAGCGGCAGCGCCCGTCGTCGAAGCGGTCGTAGTCGGTGCCGATGGGGGCGGCGCAGAAATCGCAGTGGCTCGGGTCGTCGCCGTCGTCGGCGGGCGGCGGCGGCGCGCAGGCGTCGGCCGCCGCGACGGTGGTCGGCCAAGTCGCGGGCGTGATCAGCTCGGCCAGCAGGTCGCGGGCAGCGGCGTGGTCGAAGGCTGGGTCGAGGCCATCGGCACCGAAGGCATGAAAGGCGTCGACCGGGGGCGCGTCGGCATCGGGCCGGCCGAGCAGCCACTCCAGGTACAGGCGCAGCCCGGTCAGTAGCTGGTCGAGGCCCTGCCAGTCGCCGAGGGCGCGGGCGACGCCGAGGTCGAAGCGGCTGTCCTCGATGATGAACAGGTCGATGCCGCCGGGGTTGATGGGGTCGAGACCATCGATCTGCTCCAGGCGCGGATACCAGTGCGCGAGAAAGGCGGCCATCGGCGCCCCATCCGCGCTCGGGTGGGCCGACTGCGGCGAGACCACGGCGAGCTGGCGGTGGTGCTCGGGGAACAGGCTGTGCAGGGCATCCTGGATCAGCGCGCAGAGGGTGAAGGCGAGGCGACCGTCCGTAGGCCCCGTTTGCGCCGACGCCTCGGCGGCGCTCGCCGGCTCGATGCGCAGGTGGGTGACCCCCTGAAAGCGGAACCGCCAGCGGATCGGCGGCTCGCAGGGGCTGTGCTGCAGGTCCGGCGGCGTGGTCGCAAAGGGCCGGCAGGCGTCGTCGACGCTGATCCAGCCCCTGGTCTCGCGGTGCATGTCCAGGTAGCCGCAGCGCAGCGTCAGCGCGGGGCCGCCGGGGCGGTGGCGGCGGAGCGGGTCCTGCTCCAGCAGCGCCGGATGCGGCAGCCGCAGCCGGTAGCGGCGGTCGCAGACCTCGCGTCGCCGGGCTTGCCCCAGCGCGCTGTCGGCATGGCGCACCCGCACCTGCTGTGCATCCACGGCGACCACGCGGTGGCGCTTGTGCCGGAGCATCAGCGTCTGGCCCACGGCGTAGGTCAGGCCGTGGTCCCAGCGCAGCAGCCGGCCGATGACCTCGCCCTGCTCGTTTTGCACCTCGGCCCAGTCCGCCAGCGGCGGTCGCTGCATGGCGCTGATGCGGTAGCGGCGCTCGCCACGGGGCGGCCAGTGCACCAGCACCGGGGGGGCCAGGTCGGCGTAGGCGAGGTCGAGCAGCCGTTGCAGCCCGGCCCGGTCGATGCCGATCTGCAGCCTGTGCAGCAGCTGCCGGGAGACCAGCCCGAACAGCTGCGTCTGCAGCTCGGCAGCGGTCATGCCGCGCCCGTCCGCCAGGCTGTTCAACAGGCAATGGGCGAGGGTGTAGGGGTTGCCCCGCGGGCGCGGCGCCAACGGGCGCAGGGCCAGGGGCGGGCGGTCGGCGGCGGCGGCGACGGCGCGCAGGTAGTCGCGCAGGAGGTAGTTGCCGCAGAGGATCTGGATCATGGAGGCGACCCGGCCGTTGGAGCCGCCGTCGTGGTCCAGGGCGATGAGCAGGTTGCCCGGATCATCCAGCAGGCTGACGGCGGCGCCGCCGCTGATGAAGCCGTGGCTCACCGGGACATGGGCGGCGGCGATGGCGGCCAGATCGGCGTGGCCGTGCTCGGGCAGATGGCCGCGGAAGCGCTCGATGGCGTCCTCGTCGTGGCGATTGCCGGGGTCCAGCCGGGCCACACCGAGGCCCTGCTGCCAGGCCGGGATCATCAGTAGGCAGTCGAGGCCGACGGGCTGCTGCAGGCCCGGCAGCCGGCGCTCGCGGTGGGCGGCCTCGGGGGCGTTGCGGTCCCAGACCAGCACATAGCGTCGGGCCGTCAGCTGGGCCTGGATGCGCAGCTCGCGCAGCGCGCCGCCGGCATACAGCGAGCGCGCCAGGGTCTCGAGCTGCGCACAGGCGGCCCCCTGCATCAGCAGTCGCAGCCGGCGGTGGCCGCCGGCGACGGCATACAGCCGGGCCAGGGCGAAGCGCACCAGCGACGGCGGGGCCAGGGCCTGGATGTCCAGGCACACCAGCAGCCCCAGGCGCTCGATGCGCGGGCGCAGCCGATCCAGCTCATGGAACAGGGACTGCTCGAGGGCGTTGTCGGGGCAGATCAGCAGGTCTTGATGCACGCCGTCGATGAGCGGGTCGCGACCGAGTTCGGCCCAGCGCTGGCCGAGGTGGCGCAGGTTGGAGTCCCGATGCAGATCCAGGCTGTGGCGGACCTCCGGCAGCGCCGCCGCCGGGCACAGGACGAGGACGCCGCGACCGGCATTGATCGTGCCCTGGATCAGCTCCGAGATGAGCAGAAAATGATGCGCGCACAGGGACTCGCCGAGCAGCAGATCGCCACCGGCGTCGTGGTGTCGGGCCGGGGTCAGCAGCCGTTCGAGCAGCGCCGGCGACAGGATCGGCGCCAGCCGGGCGTAGAGCAGGGCCGCGCTGCCGCCCGCCGGTGCCGAGACGGCGCTCAGGCCCGCCTCGGCCGGCGGCTGCACCCGGCACAGGAACAGGGCCTCGCGATGCTCGTCGATGGTGCGCCGATAGAGCCCGCGCAGCGCATCCACCGGGCGCGCTCGGGTCGCCTGCGCCCGCAGGCCGCCGGCGCCGGGCCTGCGCCTTTGGGCGGACAGCCGCCCGCCGAGCTCCAGCAGCAGGACCCAGGCACCGATCCAAAGCAGCTGGCCATGCGGCGCGTTCAGTGCCGGGAATGCGCGATGCGCCAGCGGCGAGAGCACCAGCAGCGCGCCGAGCAGCAACAGGGTGCCCTGGATCGCCCGCAGCAGCGCCGACCGGCCGGCGTCGTCGGCCGCCGGGGGCATGACCACCGGCCCGCGCCGGCGCAGTCGCCGCCAGAGCCAGCGCAGGGCGCGCAACAGGTTGGCGAGCAGGGCTGCCGCCCCGCGCAGCAGGAAGTAGGCCGCCAGCACGACGAGCTGGATACCGAGCCCGGCGGGCAGCGCGGGCATGAGCTGCCCGGCCAGGGCCTCGGCGGCGCTGACGATCGTGCCCGCCGTGTCGACGATGAGTGCCATCAGCCCCGTCAGCCCCGCGGCCGACGGCAGCCCGGCGAAGCGCCCCAGCCCGTCGAGCACCGCCAACGCCAGCAGCAGCACCAGCGCCGCGACCACGCCGGACCAACGTCCGCGCGCGGCCCGCGCCTCGATCCAGACGCCCGCGGACAGCAGCGCAAAGGCCAGGGTGTAGGCGATGGCCATGATCATGGTCGATCCTCATGCCGGCGGACGGGGGGATGGTGCGACCCGGCCGGGGGGGGCGAGGTCGGGTCGTCGCGGTGCATTGTATGGGGTTGCTGCCTTGGCGAGAAACAGTCGGCTGCGGGCGTCGGCGGTTCTGATTTACACTGTCGGGCTACCGATCCATCGACGACACGAGATACCCGCAGACATCACCATGGCTGAGATCAGGCGCCTTGCCACCACCGACCCGGACTTCGACGCAGCCCTTGAGGCGCTGCTGGCCTGGGACTCCGTCTCCGATGCCGGTGTGCAGCGGACGGTGGACGACATCATCGCCGACGTGCGCGCTAGGGGCGACGCGGCGCTGATCGACCTCACCGCCCGGCTCGACCGCTGGCAGCCGGCGTCGGCCGCGGACCTGGAGCTGGAACCGGCCCGGCTCGCCGCCGCCCTCGAGCACATCCCCAGCGTCCAGCGCGAGGCCCTGGAGGGCGCCGCCGCGCGCATCCGCGCCTATGCCGAACACCAGAAGCTGGCCGACTGGAGCTACCGCGAGGCCGACGGCACCCTGCTCGGGCAGAAGGTCACGGCGCTGGATCGGGTCGGGCTCTATGTGCCCGGCGGCAAGGCGGCCTACCCGTCGTCGGTGCTGATGAACGCCATCCCGGCCAAGGTCGCCGGCGTCGACGAGCTGATCATGGTGGTGCCGACGCCCGACGGCGAGCTCAACGAGCTGGTGCTGGCCGCCGCCGCCATCGCCGGCGTCGACCGCGCCTTCGCCATCGGCGGCGCCCAGGCCGTCGCCGCGCTGGCCTACGGCACCGCGTCGGTCCCCGGCTGCGACAAGATCGTCGGCCCCGGCAACATCTATGTCGCCACCGCCAAGCGCGCCGTGTTCGGCCAGGTCGGTATCGACATGGTGGCCGGCCCGTCCGAGATCCTGGTCATCTGCGACGGCGAGACCGATCCGAATTGGATCGCCATGGACCTCTTCTCCCAGGCCGAGCATGACGAGGACGCCCAGTCCATCCTGGTCAGCTGGGACGCCGCCTACCTCGACCGAGTGGCCGCCAGCATCGCCGAGCTGATGCCGACCCTGGAGCGCAGCGCCATCGTCGAGGCGGCCCTCGACGCCCGCGGCGCCCTGATCCTGGCCCGCGACATCGACGACGCCGCCGCCGTGGCCAACCGCATCGCCCCCGAGCACCTGGAGCTGTCGGTGGCCGACCCCGAGGCCCTGGCCGCCAAGATCCGCCACGCCGGCGCCATCTTCATGGGCCGCTACACCGCCGAGGCCCTGGGCGACTACTGCGCCGGCCCCAACCACGTCCTGCCCACATCGCGCACCGCCCGCTTCTCCTCGCCGCTGGGGGTCTACGACTTCCAAAAGCGCTCCAGCCTGATCATGGCCTCCGCCGCCGGCGCCGCGGAGTTGTCGAAGACCGCCTCGGTCCTCGCTCGGGGCGAGGGCCTCACCGCCCACGCCCGCTCCGCCGAGTATCGTGGCTGAACGGCCCACCTCGCCCCTGCGCGGGAGTGTCCGGCAGCCGCACTGCCCTAGTACGCCTTTGCGATCGCCCCAATGACCAACACCACCGCCCTGATCGAAAAGCTCGTCCGCCCCGAGATCCGCGCGCTCAGCGCCTACCACGTCCCCGACGCCACCGGCCTGATCAAGCTCGACGCCATGGAGAATCCCTACCCCTGGCCCGACGAGCTGCGCGAGGCCTGGCTTGATGAGCTGCGCAACGCCGAGGTCAACCGCTACCCCGACCCGCGCTCGCCGGACCTACAGGACGCCCTGCGCGCGGCCATGGGCATCCCCGACGACGCCGCCCTGCTGCTCGGCAACGGCTCCGACGAGCTGATCCAGATGCTGGCGCTGACCATCGCCAACCCCGGCCGCACCCTGCTGTCGTTCGACCCCGGCTTCGTCATGTACCGGATGATCGCGCTGTTCGCCGGCCTCAACTACGTCGGCGTGCCGCTGCGGGCCGACGACTTCGGTCTGGACCTGGATGAGGCCCTGGCGGCCATCGAGCGCGAGCGCCCGGCCCTGGTCTTCATCGCCTACCCGAACAACCCCACCGGCAACCTGTTCGATGCCGCCGCCGTCGAGGCCATCATCGAAGCCAGCCCCGGCCTGGTCATCGTCGACGAGGCCTACGCCCCGTTCACCGACACCAGCTTTCTGCCGCATCTGGGCCGCTGGCCGAACCTCCTGGTCATGCGCACCGTCTCCAAGATGGGCCTGGCGGGCCTGCGCCTGGGCTATATGGCCGGCCCCCGCGACTGGATCGACGAGATCGACAAGACCCGCCTGCCCTACAACATCAACGTGCTGACCCAGGCCAGCGCCGCCTTTGCCCTGCGCCACAAGCCCGTCTTCGACGCCCAGACCCGGGCCATCCGCGAGCAACGCGCCGTGCTTGCCCAAGCCCTGGGCGAGCTTGACGGCATCGCCCCCTACCCTTCCGAGGCCAACTTCATCCTCGCCCGCACCGCCAAGGGCCGGGCCGGCCCGGTGTTCGACGGGCTGAAGCAGCGCGGCGTGCTGATCAAGCGTCTCGACGGCAGCCACCCGATGCTCCGCGACTGCCTGCGCCTGACCGTCGGCACGCCGGACGAGAACCGGGCGATGGTCGCGGCGCTGGCGGCGGTGTCATCGCCGTGAGGTCGCTTAGCGAGAGACCGATCGCGCCGATCTTGACGCGTCTTGCATGACTGCCCGAGCCTCAACATCAGGAGCCGACGATTTATGGCCAACAACAGCTATCTCAAAGACCTGATCCTGCTGCGCAACGACCCGTCCAAGGTGGGCGTGGTGCGCGCCGCCGCCGAGCGCGGCGAGGTCGATGCCCTGTACGCGATGGGTCTGATCTATGCCGAAGGACGCGGTGTGGAGATCGATCTGGCCCAGGCCCACTACTGGCTGTCGCTGGCGGTGGACCGGGGTGATCGCGATGCCGATATGCTGCGCAATATCGTCGGCAGCCAGATGACCGAGGAGGAGTATCAGGCGTCCAAACGACTGCGCGCGGGGCCGGCCCTCAGTCGCGTCAAATAGCCGGTGCGCGGCGATCACTCCGTCGGCAGGATGCGCAGCAGCGCGCCGTCGGCCTCGTCGGTGAGCAGATACAGCCCGCCGTCGGGGCCCTGACTGAGGTCGCGCACGCGGCTGCCGATGTCGAGCTTCTGCTCGCCGACGATGCGCCGCCCGGACGGGTCCAGGTCCAGGCGACGGACCTGCCGGAACTTGAGCGCCCCGCTGAACAGATCGCCCTGCCAGTGGGGAAAGTCCGGGCCGGTGTACAGGGCCAGGCCGCTGGGGGCCTTCGACGGCGTCCAGACCACCAGCGGCTGGACGGTACCGGGGCGGTTGGTCTCCTCGGAGATGCGCGGCCCCCAGTATTCCATGCTGTAGGTGACCTCGGGCCAGCCGTAGTTGGCGCCGGGCGCGATGATGTTGAGCTCGTCGCCGCCGCGCGAGCCGTGCTCGTTGGCCCAGACCAGGCCGGTGCGCGGGTCGCGGACCATGCCCTGGATGTTGCGGTGGCCGAGGCTGTAGATGGCCGGGTCGGCAGCGTCGCGCCCCGTGAACGGATTGTCCGCCGCCGGCTTGCCGTCCGCGCTCAGGCGCACGACCTTGCCGAACAGGGTGTCGATGCGCTGGGCCTGCTTGCGGATGACATCGCCGCGGAAGCTCACCGGCGGGTTGCCGCCGTCGCCGAGGCTCATCAGCAGCGTGCCGTCGGGCAGCCAGACCAGCCGCGAGCCGAAGTGCTGGCCACCGCGCTTGGCGTCCGGGTTCTCGAAGATGATCTCGACGGCCTCGAGCCGCCGTGCGTCGGCGCTGAGCCGACCGCGGGCCAGGGCGGTGCGGTTGGCGTCTTCGCTGCCGCGGGCGAGGGTCAGGTAGACCAACCGATTCTCGGCGAACCGCGGGTGCAGCGCCACATCCAGCAGGCCGCCCTGGCCGCCGGCGAAGACCTTGGGCACCCCGGCGACGGGCTCGGCGAGCAGGCGGCCATCGGCCGTGAGCCGACGCAGCCGGCCCGGCCGCTCGGTGATCAGCGCCCCGCCGTCGGGCAGCCAGGCGATCCCCCAGGGGTGGGTCAACCCGTCGACGATGGTTTCGGTGCGCCAGCCAACCGCCGCGGGGACATCGCCGCTGGGCTGCACCGGGCCTTGGGCCTGGGTGCAGGCGGCGATGCTGGCGCAGCAGGCGGCCAGGACGATGCGGACGAGGGCGCATCGTCGCCGAGGGAGTCGGGCCGGGCGGGCGCTGGTCCCAAGCGAGCGGGGGATGTCGATGGGCATGGACGGGCTCGGTTGGAGGGACGAATGGGGATCGTTCCCTATCGCGGTCGTGGTGGCGATGCTCGATAACGACAACCCGTGCAGAGCGCCTCCTAGGGATCGGCTCAGAAACAAGTGGTGCAGACGCCCGCTCGCTGAGCCTTTGGATTCGCCGTTTCGTGGGTGCGTCTGCACCACTTGTTTCTGAACCTTGACTAGGCCACCGGCTCCTCCGCCAGCCAGCCCTGCAGGGCATCCACCAGCCCCTGCGCCTGGGCGCGACTGGAGATGTTGAACTTGGACTGCTGCCGATACTCGCCACTGCGCTTCTGGTAGCGGCGGATGGTGAAGCGCTCCGGGCCGTAGACGCCCTTGGCGCGGTCCCAATCCTGGTAGCGGAAGATGATCGTGGTCCAACTGCCCTTGGTCAGGACAACCTTGTCCAACTCCTTGGTGGTCTCGATGCCGTCGTCGACATAGGTTACGGTGAGGTCTTCAACCTTCTCTGCCATCTGGCTGGTCTCCGTCGTGGGGTGTTTGTTGTGGGTGGCGCGGGCCGGGCTCAGCGCTGGGCGCCGAAGGCCTGGAGCAGCCGGACCATGGCCCGGTCGTTGTCGCCGTCCTCGGCAATCGCCAGCGGCGAGTCCCCGCCGGCATCCACCTGATTGACCTCGGCGCCGGCCTGAATCAGGTGTTTGGCGAGCTTGACCCGCCCGGCGGCCACGGCCAGATGCAGCGGCGCGCGACCGTCGCTGTCGGTGGCGTTCGGGTCCACGCCGTGCGCGTCCACCAGCCAAGCGATGGTATCGCGATTGGCGCTGCCCTCCCGCACCAAGACCTGCAGCAGGTCGCCCAGGTCGTCGTCGGTCCCGCGGCGCTGCAGCACCTCGGCGACGCCGATCTTGCCGTTGGCCAGCGCCACGTGCAGCGGCGTGCGTCCCAGCCGGTCGCGGGGGCTGGTGGAGACGCCGTCGTCGAGCAGCTCGCGCAGGATCACGACCTTGCCCTGGCCCGCAGCCACATGCAGCGGATAGTCGCCATCCGGGCCGGGGCGGTCCGCATCGGTCCCCCAGTAGAGGTGGCGTTCGACCTGGTCGAGGTCACCGATGCGCACGGCCCGGTCGAGATTGACGGTCGGTCGCGGCGGCTGGCCGCAGCCACCGAGCGTAAGCACGATGACGCAGACGACGGCGGTAAGCGCTGGTGTCAACTGGGGCATAGGCGATGGGGATTGCAGACGGGCGGATAGGCGATTGGTCCCGGATGGTACGCCGACGGCCAGGGGCCGGGCAAGGTCGCGCACCGCCTGCCCGCGACGGCCGGGTTGCGGAACAACACCCGGCAATGAGCGAGCATGCCCCGGTGAAGGCTGGGTTTCGCAAGCTCAACCCGACTACGGCGCTTGAATGGCCGAAGTATCCAAGGCCTCGAGACTCATGACCTCGACGATCAGATTCTCGCGATCGCTTTCGTGCAGGTGCCGGGAGGAGCCGATCATCACCCCCGCACCTTCCGAGAACAGGGTCTCGGCGCGGCTGAGCCGGTCTTCGTCCCAACGAAAATCGGGCCAATCGGGGTGCTGCCAGTTCCAAGTCATGATCGATAACCCCTCTGTCTATCGATCAAGATAGCCGGCTTTGGTGACTTATAAAAGCCTGGTTGGCGCTCAGCAAAGCGCATCCGCTGCCCCTGCTGCAACCCAGCAAGCTCGCCCGGATCATTCATTAGTCTCACGCGAAGCCGCGAAGACGCGAAGGAAACCAAGCGCTTGGAAAAGTTTCTCGCGGTGATGCGTCGTCTGCGACAAACAAGGACGCCGGAGCAACGCTTGTCCGCAAGATCCATATTCATGGCGTTCTCCGGGAACATCGCCGACATCTCGCCGTGATACCTTAGGCGCCATGATCGGCAAGCTGATTCTGACCTTCGTCGTCGCCTACGTGGCCTGGCTCGTGGTGCGGCAGCGCATGCGTGAGGCCGATGGCGAGCCCGCGCCGAGACCGCTGCCCGTGCTGCCCGCCGGTGCGTTTCGCATCGGCGCCTATGCGCTGTTGGGTCTGATGCTGGTCGGGAGCGGCCTGTGGCTGTTCCTGGACTGGCGCGCCGCGGGCGCGCTGGTGGAACTGCAGGTGGTCAACCCCTACACCGGCGCCGTGCAGCGCTATCAGGTCCGCCGCGGCGACATCGACGGGCGCAGCTTCCGCACGCCGGACGGCCGCCGGATTCGCATCGCCGAGATGGAGCGGATGGTCATTATCGATCGGCCGCAGGACCGCAATTGAAGGCGATGGACAGGCGCAGCCCCTCGCTGCGATTCTCCTCCACCGCGTGCGCCAGCCCGGGCGGGAACAGCAGCAGCATGCCGGGCTCCGGCGTGACGCGGATCTCGAACGGGTCGTCGTAGAACAACAGGTCACCCGATTCGGGGGGCGTGACGACGAAGTAGACCGCGGAGAGCAGCTCGTCGTTCTCCTCGTGGCTGTGCTCGCTGGTGCGCTGCCCCGGGGCCATGGCGTTCAGCCAGTATCCCAGGCGCAGGGTCGGGGCTTCCGGGCCGAGGACAGCGCGGGCGCTGGCCTCGACAAAGCCGAGCAGGCCGTCGATCTCGGGCAGGCGGTCGGGGGCCGGGTAGAGGTTCTCGAAGCGGCCGCCGATATAGTGGCTGCGACGCTCGAAGTCGTCGTCGCCGAGCTTGGCGAACGCGGTCTCGATCAGTGGATTGAAGGTCTCCGCCCGCGGATAGCGGGCGCGCTGGAGCGGGCTGATCTGTTGGATGGGCATGGTCGCTGGATGGTCTTGTGGACGATGGGCTGTGCGCTGCGGGGCGATGGGCGCGAGCACCGGCAGCTCGATGGTAACCCGCCGCAGGGGCCTCGGCACCGGTTTCCCGCCCTGCGCGCCGGCGCATCTCCCGGATCGACCCGTCCGGCGGCCCGGCGGCCACCGAACAACCGCAGTCAGCGTGCGCGATCGGCTATGATGTGGGTCCTTGGCCGCCGGTTGCGCGGTCGTTCTCCATAACGATAGAAAACCCGAGGGCAGTGGCGCGTGCTGGAGCTTTTGCAGGCCGGTGGCTGGCTGATGGTGCCGATCGTATTCTGTTCGATCTTCGCCATGGTCATCGTGATTGAACGTTTTTGGGCGCTGCGGCGCCGGGTGTTGATGCCCGATGGCCTGATCTCCGAGGTCCTGGAGCTGCATCGGCGCCGGATGCTCGACGAGCACCATGTGCATCGCATCCGCGACAGTTCGGCGCTGGGACGCATCCTGGCGGCCGGCCTGGCCAACCGGTTCCATTCCCGCGAGATCATGAAGGAGGCGATCGAGGACAGCGGTCGGCAGGTGGTCGCATGGATGGAGCGGCGCCTGAACACGCTGGGCACCATCGCGGCGGTGACGCCGCTGCTCGGGCTGCTCGGGACGGTGCTCGGCATGATCGACGTATTTGCCGTGATCATGGATGCCGGCGTCGGCAACCCGGGGGTGCTCGCCGGCGGCATCTCCAAGGCCCTGATCACCACCGCGGCGGGCCTGTCGGTGGCGATCCCCACGCTGATCTTCCATCGCCACTTCGTGAGCCGGGTGGGCAAGCTGATCCTCGCCATGGAGGAGCAGGCCCTGCGGCTGCTCGAGGCCTTGGCGGGCCAGCGCGAGCTCGACGATGAGGGTTCGGCGTGAAGCTGCGCCGCTCCTCGCCGCCGAGTCCGCCGGACATCAATCTCGCCCCGTTGATCGACGTCGTCTTCCTGCTGCTGATCTTCTTCATGGTCTCGACCACGTTCAAGGAGGACGCGCGCCTGCGCCTGCAGCTGCCGGAGGCCAGCGGCGAGCCCGCGGAGACGGTCGAGGTGGCCCGCATCGAGGTCGCCGTCGATCAATGGGGCCGCTACTACGTCAATAATGATCAAGTCGTCGATCAGAGCGTCAAGACCCTGCGCCGCGTCATGGCCGAGAAGGCCGCCGGCGAGCCCGACCTGCCGGTGCTGATCAAGGCCGATGCAAAGACGCCTCATCAGGCGGTGATGCGGGTGCTCGATGCCGCCGGTCAGCTCGGGCTGACCCAGGTCGGCTTCGCCGCCAGTGCGCCCGGCACGACGCGCTCGCGCGGCGAGCCGCAGGGGTCCGCGCCGGCACCCGCCGCTGCCCCGGATACGCGCAACGCCGATAACAGCGATCCGGGCGCCGAGGGCGAGCGATGACCAAGACTGCCCCCCTCACCGTCGGCGGACGCCAAGTCTACCGGCGCCTGCTCGGCTATGTGCGCCCCTATTGGCGCATGTTCGGTTTGGCCATCGTCGGCATGCTGATCTTTGCCGTCACCGAGCCGCTGTTCGCGGCGCTGATCAAGCCGCTGCTCGACGGCAGCTTCGTCGAGCGCGATCCCGACGTGGTGCGACTGATGCCGATCGTGCTGGTGGGGCTGATCGCGCTGCGCGGTGTGGCCGACTTCGTCAACACCTACTGTCTCAAGTGGGTGGGCCGCCGGGTCGTCGCCGATCTGCGCCAGGCCATGTTCGAGCACCTGTTGCGGTCGCCCACCTGTTACTACGACGTGCAAGGCTCCGGCCAGCTACTGGCCAAGCTGACCTACAACGTCGAGAACGTGGCCAGCGCGGCGACCTCGGCGGTGACCACGTTGGTGCGCGACGGCCTCACGGCCCTGGCGCTGCTCGGCTACATGCTCTACCTCGATGCCGCGCTGTCGGCCATCTTCCTGCTGATCGGTCCGACCATGGCGGTGGCGATCAAGTACGCCACCCGGCGCTTTCGCCGCTACAGCAAGCGCATCCAGGACCGGGTCGGTGTCCTGACCCATGCCGCCCAGGAGATCATCGACGGCCATCGCGTCGTCAAGGCCTTCGGCGGGCAGCGCCAGGCGGCGGCGCACTTCGGCCATGTCAACGAGAAGACCCGCTCGCTGCAGATGAAGATGATCGCCACCGAGGCGGTCAGCGTGCCGCTGGTACAGTTGATCTCGGCCATGGCCATCGGTTTCATCGTCTATCTGTCGACGCTGCAGGGGCTGCGCGAGGACATCACCGTCGGCACCTTCATGTCCTTCGTCGTGGCCATGGCCCTGCTGCTGCCGCCGGTGAAGCGGCTCACCTCGGTCAACGCCCAGCTGCAGCGCGGCGTCATCGCCGCCGAGAGCCTGTTCGAGCTGCTCGACGAGCCGCCGGAGCCCGACACCGGTACCCGCACCATCCCCCGTGCCGAGGGCCGCGTGGCCTTCAGCGGGCTGACGCACGTCTACGACCCGGAGAAGGGGCCGGTACTGATCGACATCGACCTCAAGCTGGCAGCGGGCGAGAGCGTCGCCCTGGTCGGTCGCTCGGGCAGCGGCAAGTCGACCCTGGTCAGCCTGCTGCCGCGCTTCTACGACCCCACCGAAGGCCAGGTCCTGATCGACGGCATCGATGTCCGCGAGCTGACCCTGGCCAGTCTGCGCGCGCAGCTCTCGCTGGTGACCCAGGATGTGGTCCTGTTCAACGACAGCGTCGCCAACAACATCGCCTACGGCCAGGACCGGGCGGTTGCTCCGGCGGAGCTGGAGCAGGTCGCCGAGGCCGCCCATGCGCTGGAGTTCATCCAGGCCCTGCCCCAGGGCTTCGACACCCTGATCGGCGATCGCGGCGTGCTGCTCTCCGGTGGCCAGCGCCAGCGCCTGGCCATCGCCAGGGCCATGCTCAAGGACGCGCCGATCCTGATCCTCGACGAGGCCACCTCGGCGCTGGACACCGAGGCCGAGCGCCACATCCAGGCCGCGCTGGCGCAGCTGATGCAGCAGCGCACGACACTGGTCATCGCCCACCGCCTGTCCACCATCGAGCACGTCGATCGCATCGTCGTGCTCGACGGCGGGCGCATCGTCGAACAGGGGCGCCATGCCGAACTGCTGGCCCGCGACGGCTGGTACGCCAGGCTGCATCGCATGCAGTTCCACGACGGTGGCGATGCGCGCGCCCCCCTGGGCTGACCGCCGCTTGTCAGCACGCCCATGTCGACGTTTCGCCAACGGCTGACCCGCACCGCCGAGCGGGTCTGGTACCGGCCGCGGCACCCGCTCGCGCTGCTGCTGGCACCCCTGGGCTGGCTGTATTGCGGGATCGCGCGGCTGCGTGCGTTGGCCTATGGGCGCGGCTGGCTGGCCTCCGGCGACTGCCCTGCTCCGGTCATCGTCGTCGGCAACCTCAGCGTCGGCGGGACGGGTAAGACGCCGCTGGTGATCTGGCTGGCCGCCCATCTGCGCCGGCGCGGTCTTAGGCCCGGGATTGCGACCCGCGGCTACGGCGGGCGGGGCGACACCGCGGCGCGTCTGGTCGCGGCGACGGACAGCGCTGCCGAGGTCGGCGACGAACCACTGCTGCTGGCACGCCGCAGCGGCGCGCCGGTGGCGGTCGGTCGCGATCGCCTGCAGGCGGCCCGGCTGCTGGTGGATGCCGCCGGCTGCGACCTGGTGGTCACCGATGACGGGCTGCAGCACTATCGCCTGCGCCGCGACTTGGAGATCGTCGTCATCGACGCCCGCCGCGGCCACGGCAACCGGCGCTGCCTGCCGGCGGGACCGTTGCGCGAGCCCGTTGGCCGGGCGCGTCGGGCCGATCTGATCATCGCCAATGGTGCGGGCGACGGTCAGACCTGCGCGATGACGCTGCAGCCCGGCGCGCTGATCAGTCTCGCCGATCCACGCCAAACCCGCGCCCTGTCGGACTTTTCCGGGGGGCGCGTCACCGCCGTCGCCGGCATCGGCAACCCGGAGCGCTTCTTTGCACTGCTGCGCGCCTGCGGCCTGGATGTCCAGCCCCTGGCCTATCCGGACCACCACCCCTTCAGCGCCGCCGACATCGCCGGCTGGCCGGCCGGGGCGGTGCTGATGACGGAGAAGGACGCGGTCAAGATCCAGGCCCTGGCGGCAGGCCGGCAGGACGATTCGCAGCGCACGTTTTGGTACCTGCCGGTAACGGCCCAACCGACCCCCGATGCGGTCTCGGCGCTGGACCGGCTGCTCGACGGGCTCGGGCCGCCGGCGCCTGACTAAGGATCGGTTCAGAAACAAGTGGTGCATACGCCCGATCGCTGAGCCTTTTGGTTGGCCGTTTCGTGGGTGCGTCTGCACCACTTGTTTCTGAACCTTGACTAAGGCGATTTCTGTCAACGTTCATACCATCTGACTTGTCTTGACGCCCGCCTTCGGCGTCGGGCTGGCGGTCCCATAGCGCGCTATGCTTCCGCCTGCCCTCTTTAACATATCGTCTGGCATTTTTCAGCGCGCGAAGCGAAAATGCGATAAACCAGCGTTTCCTAACGCTTTCCTGTAAGAACGCAGCCATTTTTGGCGCGCCTATCACCCCCTACCCCCTGAGGAACCCCATGGACAAGCGACTGCTCGACATCCTGGTCTGCCCGATCTGCAAGGGCAAGCTGTACCACGACAAGGCCGCTGCCGAGCTGATCTGCCGCGTCGATCGGCTCGCCTACCCGATCCGCGACGA
The DNA here is from genome assembly GCA_942491465.1 of uncultured Gammaproteobacteria bacterium. Lineage (GTDB taxonomy): Bacteria > Pseudomonadota > Gammaproteobacteria > Chromatiales > Chromatiaceae > CALOBA01. Next base: position 43,029 of record CALOBA010000071.1, on the reverse strand, counting down.
CATCCCCGTCATGCTTGAGGAAGAGGCCCGCCAACTCGATGAGACCGAAGAGGTCCCGGCATCTTGAGCGAGCAGCCCGCCGACGGCTTTCGCGTCGTCATCCCGGCCCGCTACGGCTCCAGCCGCCTGCCCGGCAAGCCGCTGGTCGAGATCGACGGCAAGCCCCTGATTCGGCACGTCTGGGAGCGCTGCAACGCAAGCGCGGCGATGAGCGTCTGTGTCGCCACCGATGATGCACGCATCGCCGACGCCTGCCGCGGATTCGGGGCCGACGTGGCCATGACCCGCGCCGACCACCACAGCGGCTCCGACCGCATCGCCGAGGTGATCGCCCACCGCGGCTGGGCCGACGCCGACATCATCGTCAACGTCCAGGGCGACGAGCCCTGCATGCCGCCGGCCCTGGTCGATCAGGTCGCCGCCGACCTGGCGGCACGGACCGACTGCGCCATCGCCACCCTCGCCCACCCCATCACCGAGGCCCAAGCCTTGTTCGACCCGCATGTGGTCAAGGTCGTCATCGACGAGGCGGGCTTTGCGCTCTACTTCTCACGGGCGCCGCTGCCCTGGCATCGCGACGAATTCCCCCGCAATCGCGACCGGCTGCCGGCCGGCGTGACCTTCCTGCGCCACATCGGGCTCTATGCCTATCGCGCCAGCGCCCTCACCCGCTTCGTCGCCTGGTCGCCGGCCCCGCTGGAGCGCGCCGAGGCCTTGGAGCAGCTGCGCGCGCTCTGGCATGGGGAGCGCATCCATGTGAGCATTGCCGCCGAAGCCCCGGGGCCGGGGGTCGATACCGCCGACGACATCGCTCGGGTCCGTGCATACTTCACCGGGCCGTGAAGATCCCCTTGAGACTGGCCGAGCGGCAGGATTGATGCACCTTCGCCAACGGGCTCAATCACCACTCGCGGACGCCAGCGGGCTGTCGGAGAGTTCGTCGAGCAGCAACATGAGTTCTTCGGAGAAGTCGCCGTGGGCGTCGAACAGCGGGAGTTCCAGGATGTCGTTGGCCCGATAGGTGGCCTGACCGTATTGGTCGATCTGCACCGGGGGCGTCTCCTCGCGCAATTCCAGGACCAGTCGGGCCTCCCGTGGCAGCACCTCGACGACGCGACAAGCCTGGCCGAGCCAGCGGCAGTCCCGCCCGATCAGGCGGCGCATACGATCGAAAATGACAGCATCGGTCATCGAAGGGTCCCCTCGTCTCATGGCTATCCCCGGCAAACGGCCGGCGGCGTCAACAGGGCACCTGCGGCCTCGGGGGGCTGCCATCAAGCCGCAAGCGCTCCGCTGACGTGAGCGACCGCCAAGCCCGAGGCCGAACGTTCGCGGTCATACACATTCTCCGCCCAAGATGGCATAGTCGTCGGCGAGCGGTGGCCGCCGGTCGCGCGCGCGATCCGGCCGCCGTAAACCCTCATCGACCCATAAAGAGGCAGCATCATGGCCCAATCCCTGGAAGTCCAGTTCCCCGGCGGCAAGCGCATCGACGTCAAGGTCGGCGATCACGTCATTCAGACCGACCAGTCGGTCAAGCTCGGCGGCGAGGGCTCGGCACCGGAGCCGTTCAATCTGTTCCTGGCCTCGATGGCCGCCTGTGCCGGCATCTACGCCCTGAACTTCTGCGAGACCCGCAAGCTGCCCACCGAGGGGCTGGCATTGGCCATGGACTGGACGCGCGATCCCGAGCCGCCCAAGCAGGCGGTGGCGACGCTGCGGCTGAGACTGCCCGAGGGCTTTCCGGAGCGCTACCGCGAAAGCATCCTGCGCGCCATGGACCTGTGCGCGGTGAAGAAGAACATCGTCAGCCCGCCGCGGTTCGAGATGCGGATCGAAGACTGACGCACCGCCCGCCGCAGCCCGCCACGAATCCTCGGAGATCAAGATGAGCGCATCCAGGCCCGAGCTGGACGACTACCTCGCCTTGTTCCGCCGCTACGGCGATGACCTCGGCGAGCTTTACCAGGCCCCGGACGACGACCGCTACCTGCTGCTGTTCGAGCAGACCATGCGACTGCTGGTGAAGCCCTCGCCGTTCAATCTGTCGCTGCCGCAACAGTTCCGCACCTCCGCGCTGCGCTGGCGCGACGGTCACCCCGGCACCCGGCGGCACCTCGGTGATCCGGCCAACCGCCACTTTCTGCTCGCCGATCTGCACGACCTGATCATGCTCAAGGGAGGCCTGAAGCGGCGGCGGGGGCGGACCTAACCGAGCGGCAAGACCTCCGGCAAGGGCAGCGGTCCTTCCTGCATGGCCGCGATCTGCTCGCGCAGGGCCAGTATGTGCCCCTGCCAGTAGTGCTGGGTGTCGAACCAGGGAAAGGCGCGGGGGAAGGCCGGGTCGTCCCAGCGTCGGGCGAGCCAAGCGGCGTAGTGGATCTGGCGCAGCGTGCGCAGGGCCTCGATCAGGTGCAGCTCCCGCGGGTCGAAGTCGTGGAAGGCGCGGTAGCCGTTGAGCACATGACCGAGCTGGACGCTCATCTCGGCGCGGTCGCCGGCAAGCAGCATCCAGATGTCCTGCATGGCGGGGCCATTGCAGCAGTCGTCGAGGTCGACGAAGTGCGGGCCGGCGTCGGTCCAGAGCATGTTGCCGCGGTGACAGTCGCCGTGCAGGCGGATGGCACGGACCTTACCGGCGCGCTCGAAGCAGGCGCGCACCTCGTCAAGGGCCTGGTCGACGACGCCTTCATAGACCTCGTCGAGTTCCTCGGGCAGCCATTGCTCGTCGAGCAGCAGGTCGGCGGCCTGATCGCCGAGCCAGTCGATGTCGAGGGTGGGACGCTCGTCGAACGGCTGCTTGGCACCGATGGCATGCATGCGCCCGATCAGCCGGCCGATCCAGGCCAGCACCCGCGGGTCGTCCAACTCCGGCGTGCGACCGCCCCGTCGCGGCCAGATGCCGAAGCGAAAACCGGCGTGGCAGTGCAGGGTTGCGCCACCGATGGGCCGCGGCGGGATGATCGGCAACTCATGACCGGCGAGTTCGGCGGAGAATTGGTGCTCTTCGATGATCTGGGCGTCGGTCCAGCGCTGGGGCCGATAGAACTTGGCAATCACCGGCTCCGCATCGTCGATACCGACCTGGTAGACGCGGTTCTCATAGCTGTTCATCGCCAGCAGATGGCCGTCGACGCGATAGCCCACGGACTCCACCGCGTCGAGTACGCGGTCCGGGATCAGGCCGGCGTAGGGGGTTGGCGACGGATCGATCATACGCTCTCCATGGTCAGGTTTCAGCTACGCAGGCGGTCGGCGAGGGCCAGCAACAGCAGCTCGCCGTCGCTGAGTTGGGCGCGTTCCCGGAGCAGGCCGCGCAGCAGCCGCGGCCGGTCGGTGATGATATTGTCGACGCCGCGGTCGATCATGCGCCGGGCCGACGCCTCATCGTTGATGGTCCAGACGTGGGTGCCGATACCGGCACGGCGGTTCGCGCGGATGCGCGTCGGGGTGGCCAGGGCCTGGTTCATGCTGAGGATGTCGATATCCAATCGCGCCGGGTCCCCGACGGCGGCGCTGACGATCTGGCCGATGCGCAGATCCGGCGCCAGCTCCCGCACCCGTGCCAGCGCAGCCTGGTCCAACGACGTGATGATGCAGCGGCGCCCACAGCCGGCGCGCTCCACCAGCTCGACGGTGCGCTCGACGAGGTGCTGCTGGTGGCCGTTGAGCTTGATCTCGATGTTCAGCCCGATATTGCCGCGGGCCGCCAGCAGCGCCTCCTCCAGCGTGGTGATGCGCTCGCCGGCGAATTCCGCCGAGAACCAGCCGCCGATGTCGAGGTTGCGGATCTGGTCGTAGTCGACCTCCCAGATGCGCTCCGGCCGGTTGGCGATGCGCATCAGGTCGCTGTCGTGGATGAGCACGACCACCCCGTCTGCGGTCTCCTGGACGTCGATCTCGGCGAAGTCGGCCTGGTCGGAAATCGCCTGATGGATGGCCGCCAGCGTGTTCTCGGGGGCATCGCGCGAGCTGCCGCGATGCGCGGTGAGCTGCACATCGCGACCGATGCGCAGGTCCTTGAGCTGCGCGTTGGTGATCATCGCCGAGCCGGCCACCAGCAGCAGCAGCACGGCAACGAGGGCGCCTCGAGGCAGTCGCAGCGGGCTGGTGGCGGCGTCCCACTCCGTTGCGCGCACGCCGTCGAGCCCACGCAGCGTCAGATAGAGGTGCATGACCGTCACGGCATAGAGCGCCATCAGCGCAAACGACAACAGCACCCCCAGGCCCAGCATGCCCGCCAGGGACAACGCAGTGGCCGCGATGAGCAACCGGGTGCCGTCGATGTGGGCCAACAGCAGCCCGATCAGCGCGTCGGCCCCCCAGAGGATCAACGCCGCAGCCAGCATGCCCGCCAGCATGCCCAGGGCCAGCATACGGATCGACCCCAGCCAGTGGCCGCGCAGCAGGGAGCGACCCTGGTCGAAGGCGCGCTTGGCGGACGTCTGCTGATAGAGCGAGACCGGCACGGCGAGGGAGCCGATCATCAGCTCGCGGAGCATAATCAACGCCGCCACCACGCCCAGCAATGCGCCCAGGGCGAGCAACCCGTAGAGTTCGGGAGGGCGCTCGCTCAAGTACCAATTGATGTCGTGCTCGCCGAGCAGGGCGAAATAGGCCGCCGCCCCCAGCGCGGCGAGCGGCAGCAAGCGCAGCAGCACTCGGGCGGCCTGGTACAGCGCCAAGCCGAGCAGCCGCGGCGCACCACCGATCACCGTCGACAGCGCCTCCGTCCAGCTTGGCGCCTGTCCTCGGCTCGCGCCGCCGGCCACAACCATCAGCCCCGCGGACTCCAGGTAGAACGCAGCGAGCGCGAAGGTTGCGGCCAGCAGCAGGAAGCCGATGCCCGGCAGCGACAGCACGAAGCCGGCGATGTCCGCGTTGGTGATGGTCAGCGTGCCGCTGAGGGCAATCAGGCGCTCCAGCGCCCAGGCCGATGGGGGGACCAAGACAATGGCGGCCAGTGCCTTGTAGACCAGGTCGTAGGCCAATCCTTGACGGATCGACAGGCCGATCTGGCCGTGGGCATAGGCGTCGTACCAGGTGTCGAGCAGGCTCATCGGCGGTTTCCCGTGGGCCCCCGTTCGGCCTGCCCCACCTCCGTGCTCGCCTCAGGCTCGATCAGCTCCATACGCGCCATCTCCAGCGCGGCCCTGGCGCCGACAGCGCGCACCAGCGGGGCCAGCGTCAAGCCTTGGCAGAGGATCGAGAAGACGACGACGACGTAGGTGACGGTCACCAACAGATCCCGCGCCGGGCCGTCCGGCAGCGACAGGGCCATGGCGACCGAGATGCCGCCGCGCAGCCCGCCCCAGGTCAGGACGGTGACGGTGCCGGCGGAGTAGCTGCGGAATTTGCGCATCAGCGCCATGGGCAGCCCGACGCTGATGGCGCGGGCCAACAGCACCAGCGGGATCATCATCGCGCCGGCGATCAGATAGTCGTCGGTGAGGTTGAGCACCATCACCTCCAGGCCGATCAGCACGAACAACACGGCATTCAGGACCTCGTCCACCAGCTCCCAGAAATCGTCGATGTGCTGTCTGGTCAAATCGGACATGGCGCTGTGACGACCCCGGTTGCCGATGAACAGCCCGGCAACGACGACGGTGATCGGCGCCGAGAGGTGCAGGTGCTCGGCCAGCGCATAGCCGCCGCTGGCGGTCGCCAGCGTCAGCAGGACCTCGACCTGATAGTTGTCCACCCGCCGCAGCATCCGGTAGGCGACGGCGCCGGTGATCAGGCCCAGGGCGAGCCCGCCGGCGGCCTCGCGCAGGAACAGCAGCAGCACGCCGTCGATGGTGGCGTGCTCGCCGCCCACGGCGATGCCGAACAGGACCAGGAACACCACGACGGCGACGCCGTCGTTGAACAGGGACTCGCCGGTGATCTTGATCTCCAGGGCCTTCGGTGCGCCGGCGCTCTTCAGGATGCCGAGCACGGCGATGGGGTCCGTTGGCGAGATCAGCGCGCCGAACAACAGGCAGTAGATCAGCGGCACGTCGAGACCGACGGCCGCGAACAGCAGCCAGCTCGCCAACCCGATCAGGAAGGTGGAGAGGATCACGCCGGCGGAGGCGAGCAGGCCGATCGCCCACTTGTGCTCGGCCAAATCGCCGAGCTTGACGTGCAGCGCGCCGGCGAACAACAGGAAGCTCAGCATGCCGTGCAGCACGGTGGCATCGAAGTCGATGCTCTCGAGCATCTCGCGCACGCCCTGCTCCATGCCGTCGCTGAACGGCAGCGGGCTGAGCAGGAGCAGCGACATCACCAGAGCGATCAGCATCAGGCCGATCGCCGTCGGCAGGCGCAGAAAGCGCACGTTGATCCAGCTGAAGACGGCGGCGAGCGTGATCAGGACGGCGATGATCTCGAACAGGGACATGGGGGTATCCGTTGGAGGTGGTGGAGCCGATCGGTGAATGGTCTCCCGTCGCCGCGGCCGGCGCCGGGCCTGCCGGGCGCATGCAATCGCATTATGCCCGGTTTTCCCATGGGTCTGTCCGCCGAACCGGCGACATGCGGGTCGGGGAACAGGCCCGACGGGGGCTTTGATCTCGCGTCTTGACAGATTGCCGATGATGATCTAAAACTTTGCCATACAGTAGTTTATAAAGACAATCGGGGGATTTACTTTAAATGTCTGTACCCACAAATACACAATTTGGGGGGCTGGGGGGCCTGTGTGCGGTAATCCTGCTCGCACAAGGATGTGCAGGGTCCGCACCCCGCGCGGGCGGCGCCGACGGCCAAGCATTCGACCTCGACAGCCTGGGGGGGCAGCGGGCCGAGGTCGTCGTCGCCGCGTTGTCGCAGATGGGGACACCCTATGTCTACGGCGGCAACGCGCCCGGCCGCGGGCTCGATTGCAGTGCCCTGGTTCAGCATGCCCACGCGGTTGCCGGGGTGAACGTGCCGCGGCGGTCAACGGCCCAGCAGGCCGCAGCCCGACCGGTGCGGGGGGCAAGCCCAAAGCCCGGCGACCTGGTCTTCTTCAAGACCGGCCCGCGGCAATATCATGTCGGCATCATGGTGGACAGGGATCGCTTCGTGCATGCATCCACATCGAAGCAGCGTGTGCGCCTGGCCAGTCTGGGCGGGGATTACTGGCAGCAGCGATTCATCGGGGCGGGAACCTACTTGGACTAGGCGCGGTCCGAAAGCCGCGACGAGCACAGGCGAGATGCCAGGTGTCGATCCGATTTCCACACTCCAGCACTCGCCTTTTTTCGTCTCATCAGGCAGAATGCGCGCCGGACGAACGCGAGCGCCGTCTGCCTTAAGCTCGCTTTACTCACTTCAACGAGGAGACTTCAGAATGTCCAAGATGAATCAGAGCCGCCGTGATGCCGTGAAGCTGATGCTGGGTGGTCTGGCGACCGTTCCGCTGATGAACCTGGTCGGCATGGCCGCTGCCCACGCCGAGGAGCTGCCGCACGTCGATCCGGCCACCGATCCGACCGCTCAGGCCCTGAAGTACTCGGCCAACGCCGCCGACGCCGATCGTGCCGGCGCCGCCCGTCCCGGTCTGGCCCCCGAGGAGCAGCACTGCGCGAACTGTCAGTTCGTGTTGGCCGACGCCGGCGAGTGGCGTCCGTGCAGCCTGTTCCCGGGCAAGGCCGTCAGCGAGAACGGCTGGTGCGCCTCCTGGACCCTGAAGGCCGGTTGATCGCTTCGGCGAAGCCTACCTGAGTCCTTGCCGGCCCAGCCGCGCTCGGGTGCCGCCTCCGCGAGCCTTCCTTAGGTTCGGAGTGCCGGGACCCGAGTTGGCAGAGGCCGGCGACAGGCCGGTGCGGGATACCTTCCCCACCGGCCTGAGTTTTTTTGCCTGATTGATCACCGCCCCTCGGCCGCTCCGGCACGCCTCCCTCGGGGGTCAATCCGGTTTGCCATTGTTGCGGAGGACGAGTCGCATTGACGACGATCCCGACGGCTGCGGCTCGTGCCCGCAGCACCCTGCTGCGGGCGTCCATCTGGGCCATCATCGGCCTGATCTACACCCCGTTCTATCTCGGGCTGGAGGCCATCTTCACGGCCCTCGGCTCCGCGGCCTTGGCGCCGATACCCGCTGCCGCGGTGGCCGGTGGCGTCGGTGCCGCCTTCTACGGCGCTCGGCAGATGGCCCTGGTGGCAACCTTGGTCGGCGTCGCCAGCGCCGCATTCCTGTCCGAGACCTTCGGCGTACAGGCGAGTCTCTGGCACCTGATGGTGTTCGCGGTTGCGGCGGGGCTGTTGGTCGGCTTCGTTGTCGGGCCTTCGATGGATGCCGACGGTCGCTGCAGCACCAGGCTCTGGGGCAAGACACTGACCGGCGTCGTCACCGGGGCCTGCTGCGCCGGTGCCTTGGTTGCCGTCGAGCCGCTGCATGGCCGGGCCTTTTCGTCGCTCGGCCAGGTCGCCTTTCTCGTCTCGGTCAACGGCGTGCTCTATGTCTACACCGTGCGGGCCCTGGCGGCCCGGCTCGGTACGGCCCGACCCATGGGCTGTCGGCTGCGCCGCGGGCTGGCCATCGCGCTGATCGCCGTGCCGGTCGCGCTCGGATTTTGGGTCAGTGAGGCCGCCGTCTCCGGGCGGCCCGGAGACCTGGTGACCGGCGCCATCCTCAGCATCGCGGGCCAGGTCCCGACAGCACTGTTGGTGGGGCTGTCGGCAGGCGCCGTCACCGGCGCCCTGCTGGAGCTGTTCCGCTTCGACTGGGTGCATGAGATATGAAGCGCAGCAAGAGCAGCCGGCGGTGGCTCGACCGCCACGTCAACGATCCCTACGTGAAGCGCGCGCAACGCGAGGGCTGGCGCTCGCGCGCCGCATTCAAGCTCTTGGAACTGGATCAGAAGGATCGGCTGCTGCGCCCCGGACTGACGGTCGTCGACCTCGGCGCAGCACCGGGCGGGTGGTCCCAGGTGGCTGCCGGCGCGGTCGGGGCGAAAGGCCGGGTCCTGGCCCTCGACCTGCTGCCCATGGAGCCGATCGCCGGGGTCGACGTCATCGAGGGGGACTTCCGTGAGGATGCGGTCGTCAATCGCCTGCTGGCCGCACTTGACGGTCGGCAGCCGGACCTTGTGCTTTCAGACATGGCCCCAAATGTTACCGGCATGCAAGCTGTCGACCAACCTCGCGCCGTCTACCTCTGCGAATTGGCGATCGAGCTGGCGGATCGGGTCCTGCGCCAGGGCGGAATGCTGGTCATGAAGGCATTCCATGGCGAAGGGTTCGACGACCTGATTCGTGATGTCCGGCCACGCTTCGACCGGCTGGTGACACGCAAGCCGGAAGCCTCTCGCTCCCAGAGTCGGGAGGTCTATCTGGTCGGACGCGGATATCGCCGCCAGGCCGTCGATGTCCAACCTTAAAAGATCCGAGTAGGCGATGCGAGACGGATTTCCGGTGGCCAACAAGGCGTTGGTGCGATAGCTTTGGCGACCGTCCTGTGAGCTTGATCGATCGCAGTCCGAGTCAATCCCCCCTGAACGACACACTATGAGGCAGTGCCGTGAGCGACATGGCGAAAAATCTAATCCTGTGGGTGGTCATCGCGATCGTGCTGATGTCCGTTTTCAACAACTTCACCGCGACCAAATCGGCCCCGAAGACACTGGCCTACTCCGACTTCATCGAGCAGGTCCGCGCCGGACAAGTCAAGGAGGTCACGGTTCAAGGCCGAACCATCGAGGGCGTGTCCGAGGGGGGCGACCGCTTCACGACCTACAGCCCCGGTGACGACGGGCTCGTCGGCGACCTGCTCAATAACAATGTTGAGATCAAGGCTGCGCCGCCGGAGAAGCAGTCGGTCCTGATGACGATCCTGATCAACTGGTTCCCGCTGTTCATCCTCATCGGCCTTTGGATCTTCTTCATGCGCCAGATGCAGGGCGGTGCCGGAGGCCGCGGCGCCATGTCCTTCGCGAAGAGCCGAGCACGCATGCTCAGCGAGGATCAGGTCAAGGTGACCTTCGCCGACGTCGCCGGCTGTGAAGAGGCCAAGGAAGAAGTGGTCGAGATCGTCGACTTCCTGCGCGATCCGTCCAAGTTCCAGAAGCTCGGCGGCAAGATCCCCAAGGGTGTCCTGATGGTCGGTCCGCCCGGCACCGGTAAGACGCTGCTGGCGCGCGCCATCGCCGGCGAGGCGAAGGTCCCGTTCTTCACCATCTCGGGCTCCGACTTCGTGGAGATGTTCGTCGGCGTCGGCGCCTCGCGGGTGCGTGACATGTTCGAGCAGGCGAAGAAGCATGCACCCTGCATCATCTTCATCGACGAGATCGATGCCGTCGGACGTCATCGCGGCGCCGGCCTCGGTGGCGGACACGACGAGCGCGAGCAGACCCTGAACCAGCTCCTGGTGGAGATGGACGGATTCGAGGGTAACGAAGGGGTCATCGTCATCGCCGCCACCAACCGCCCCGACGTCCTCGACCCGGCGCTGCTGCGGCCAGGCCGCTTCGACCGGCAGGTCGTCGTGCCGCTGCCGGACGTGCGCGGTCGCGAGCAGATCCTGGCCGTGCACATGCGTAAGATCCCCACCGCCGAGGATGTGATCGCCTCCGTGATCGCCCGCGGTACACCGGGCTTCTCCGGTGCCGACCTGGCCAATCTGGTCAACGAGGGCGCCTTGTTCGCCGCCCGTGCCAACAAGCGCCTCGTGGACATGGAGGATCTGGAGAAGGCCAAGGACAAGATCATGATGGGCTCCGAGCGCCGCTCCATGGTCATGTCCGACGAGGAGAAGAAGCTTACCGCCTACCATGAGTCGGGCCATGCGATTGTCGGCCGAATGGTGCCGCAGCACGACCCGGTACACAAGGTGAGCATCATCCCCCGCGGGCGCGCCCTCGGCGTGACCCTGTTCCTGCCTGAAGACGACCGCTTCAGCTACAGCAAACAGCGTTTGGAGAGCCAGATCTCCAGCCTGTTCGGTGGTCGGATCGCCGAGGAGCTGATCTTCGGCGTGGACATGGTCACCACCGGTGCCTCGAACGACATCCAACGGGCCACGGAGATCGCCCACAGCATGGTCACAAAATGGGGACTGTCGGACAAGCTGGGGCCGCTGACCTACAGCGAGGACGAACAGGAGGTGTTCCTCGGCCACTCGGTGACGCAGCACAAGTCTGTCTCGGACGAGACGAATCACCTGATCGACAAGGAGGTGCGCACCTTCATCGACCGCAACTACGAGCGCGCTAAGGCGCTGCTGGTGGAGCACATGACGCAGCTGCACGCCATGGCCGATGCGCTGATCAAGTACGAGACCATCGATGCCCATCAGATCGACGACATCATGGAGGGCAAGGAGCCGCGGCCGCCGAAGGACTGGGACAGCGGCCCATCGTCGCGTCCCGGCGGGTCGGCCACTGCCCCGACGCGGGGCGGGACCATCGGTGGCCCGGCGCAAGAGACCTGAAGTCCGCTAACGGCTGCCAGGGATGGCCGGCCTGCTGTGCACCACCGTGTCTGAAATCGATTGCGCCGGTCGCCCCCTCGACCTGTCTTGCCCACGCGTGATGGGCATTCTCAACATCACCCCCGACTCCTTCTCGGACGGGGGTGATTTCATTTCCCTGGACGACGCCGTGCGTCGCGCCGAGCAGATGGCCGCCGAAGGTGCCGCCATCATCGACGTCGGCGGCGAGTCCACCCGTCCCGGAGCCAAGCCCGTTGGCGTCGATGAAGAGATCGATCGCGTCGTGCCGGTCATCAAGGCGATCCGTGCCCGCGTGCCGGTGCCGATCTCGGTGGATACGTCGAAGCCCGAGGTAATGCGCGCAGGGGTCGCCGCCGGGGCCGGTTTGATCAACGACGTCCGCGCGCTGGGGCTTCCCGGCGCGTTGGCCGCTGCGGCCGAACTCGGCGTTCCGGTGTGCCTCATGCACATGCAGGGGCAGCCCGAGGACATGCAGGACGCCCCCGGCTACCGCGACTGCGTTGCCGAGGTTGCGGCATTCTTGGGCGAGCGCGTTCGGGTCTGTGCATCGGCAGGAATACCCCGTTCGCGGCTGCTCGTTGATCCCGGCTTTGGCTTCGGCAAGACCTTGCCGCATAATCTGGCCCTGTTGGCGCGGCTGGATGCGCTCACCGATCTCGGCTGCGCCGTCGCCGTTGGCCTGTCGCGCAAGTCGATGCTTGGTGCGGTGACGGGACGGCCCGTCGGCGAGCGGCTGGGCGCAGGGCTTGCCGCAGCGGTGCTCGCCGTGGAGCGTGGGGCAAGCCTGGTGCGCACGCACGATGTTGCCCCCACCGTGGACGCCCTGCGACTGGCAGCCGCTGTGGCGGCAGTATCTGAACCGGATTGAGCTGCCCGGGTGCCGATGCGGCACGCAGGCAAGATAGAGAGGCAATGCATGGCGAAACGCAGATATTTCGGCACCGACGGCATCCGCGGGCGGGTCGGGGACCCCACCATCAGTCCCGATTTTGTCGTCAAGCTCGGGTGGGCCGCCGGCCGGGTGCTGACGCAGGGACATGGCCAAGGCGCCAAGGTGCTGATCGGCAAGGACACGCGGATTTCCGGCTATATGTTCGAGTCGGCGCTGGAGGCGGGGCTGGTGGCCGCAGGTGTCGACATCCTGCTCTTGGGGCCCATGCCGACGCCTGCCGTGGCCTACCTGACCCGGACCTTCCGGGCCTCCGCAGGCGTCGTCATCACCGCCTCCCATAATCCTTACGATGACAACGGGATCAAGTTCTTCTCCGCCGACGGCGATAAGCTGCCGGACGAGATCGAACTCGCGATCGAGGCCGAGATCGACCGGCCGTTGAAGACCGTTCCCGCCGCCGATCTCGGCAAGGTCCGCCGGGTCGAGGACGCGCGCGGGCGCTATATCGAATTCTGCAAGGGCACGATCCCCGCATCCATGACCTTCGAAGGTCTGAAGCTGGTGGTCGACTGCGCACACGGCGCGGCCTACAACATCGCGCCCTACGTGTTTCAAGAGCTCGGGGCGGAGGTCATCGCCATCGGCGATGACCCGGACGGCCTGAACATCAATCGCGACGTCGGCTCCACCCGTCCCGAGGCCATGGCCGAGATGGTGCGCGCCCAGGGCGCCGATCTGGGCATCGCCTTCGACGGCGACGCAGACCGCGTGACCATGGTGGACGCCAACGGCGAGCTGATCGACGGTGACGCGCTGATCTACATCATCGCCCGTCACCGCCGGGCGACCGGCCAGCTGCGCGGCGATGTGGTCGGTACGCTGATGAGCAACCTGGGGCTGGAGCATGCCCTGCGGCGCCTTGAGGTCGGCTTCGTGCGCACCCGGGTTGGCGACCGCTACATCATGGAACGCCTGAAGCGGGATGACGGGATGCTTGGCGGCGAGCCCTCGGGCCACATCATCTGCCGGGACCGCACCTCCACCGGCGACGGCATCGTTGCCGCACTGCAGGTGCTGGCCGCGCTCAGGGAACACGAACAAGACCTGGCGAGTGCGGCGGCCGAGGTCGAAAAGTATCCCCAGGTGTTGATCAACATCCGCCTCGCCCAGCGCACCGATGTCCTGGCATTGCCGCGCATCCAAGACGCCGTTGCCGGTGCCGAGCAGATGCTGGGGGATCGGGGTCGCGTGCTGTTGCGGCCGTCCGGCACCGAGCCTGTGCTGCGGGTCATGGTCGAGGGCCATGATCCGGGCCAGGTGCAATCCATCGCCGAGCGCTTGGCGGCGCTTGTTCAGGAGGAGGTTGGCGCCCGCTGAGTTGAGAGATCGCCGCGATTGCCGGACAATGCGGGGCCGTTGCCGAGCGACGACGCCGACGCCCCGAAGTCCGGCGATCGGCCCGCGCGCCCCGATGAGCCCTTCCCCCACTGATCCCTGCATCTGGAGCAGTTGATGACGACGACATCGATCCACGGCATGTGGTCATCCCGACTGGCCTTCGTGCTTGCCGCCACCGGCTCGGCGGTGGGACTTGGCAACATCTGGCGCTTTCCCTATACCGCCGGCGAGAACGGCGGCGGCGCCTTTGTCCTCGTCTATTTGCTGTGTGTGGCCGCCATCGGCATCCCGATCATGATGGCCGAGATCTTGCTGGGTCGGCGCGGTCGTCAAAGCCCCATCAACACCATGCGCACGCTCGCCGAGCGCGAGGGCGTCACCCCGCTGTGGCAGCTGCTCGGCTGGATGGGCATCCTCGCGGGCTTCCTGATCCTGTCCTTCTACAGCGTCATCGCCGGCTGGACCCTGGCCTACGTCATGCGTGCCGCCGGCGGGCTGTTCACCGGCATCGATGCGACCGGCTCCAACGCGGTATTCTCCGAACTGGTGGGCGATGCCGAGCGCCTGTTGGCCTGGCACACGGTATTTATGGTGATGACGGTCGCGGTGGTCGCCCGCGGCGTCTCCGGCGGCCTGGAGAAGGCGGTGCGCGTGCTCATGCCGGCCCTGTTCCTGCTGCTGCTGGTGATGGTGATCTACGCCGCCCAAGCCGGCGACTTCGCCGCCGGCGCCGCCTACCTGTTCCAGCCTGATTTTGCCGAGCTGCGCGACAACGCCGGCGAGGCCATCCTCAGCGCCATGGGTCAGGCCTTCTTCAGCCTGAGTCTCGGCATGGGGGCGATCATGATCTACGGCTCCTACCTGAACAGCAAGGACTCCATCGCCCAGAACACGGTCATCATCGCATTGATGGATACCCTGGTCGCCGTGCTCGCCGGTCTGGCAATCTTCCCCATCGTCTTCGCCTACGAGCTGGAGCCCGGTGCGGGTCCGGGGCTGATCTTCCAGATCCTGCCCATCGCCTTCGGGCAGATGCCGTTCGGCCAGTTCTTCGGCACCCTGTTCTTCGTCCTGCTGGTGTTTGCCGCCTGGACCTCCGCAATCTCGCTGCTCGAGCCCATGGTGGCCTGGCTGGTGGAGAATCGCAGCTTCAGCCGGGTGCGGGCCTCGGTCCTCGCCGGCACCGCCGTTTGGCTGCTCGGCATTGCCTGTCTGTTGTCCTTGAACGAGTGGTCCGGCTTCACCATCTTCGACATGGGGATATTGGATCTGTTCGACTACGTGACTGCCAACATCCTGCTGCCGCTGGGCGGGGTGCTGATCGCGGTCTTCGCCGGCTGGGTGCTCAGCCGCAGCGCGTCCGCCGACGAACTTCGTCTCGGCAACGCGCTGCTCTACAGGGTGTGGCTGGTGTTGATCCGGTTCGTCGCCCCGTTGGCCGTCATCCTCGTCTTCGCCCACGCTATTGGATTATTCTGACGTGCCTGTCGTAAGAAAAAGCGCCCTGGTGCGCCACTCCGCCCAAGAGATGTTCGATCTGGTCGCCGATGTGGAAGGCTATCCGCGCTTTCTGCCCTGGTGCCACAGCGCCAAGCTGTTGTCCCGCGACCAAGACCGCCTGTGCGGCCAGATCGAGGTCGCGCGCATGGGCGTCCGGCAGGTCTTCTCGACCTGCAACCAGCTCGATCCCCCCGGCCACATGCGGATCGACCTGATGGACGGTCCGTTCCGCAAGCTGACCGGGGGCTGGTCGTTCACGCCGCTGCGGGCGGACGCCTGCAAGGTCGAGCTTGAGCTGGACTTCGAATTCTCCGGGAGCCTGATCGACAAGGCCTTCGGAGCGGTATTCGGCCAGATCGCGAACTCCCTGGTCGATGCCTTCTGCAAACGCGCTGATGAGGTGTATGGTGGCTGATAAGCAATCCGCGTCGAATGACGCCGCTGAACAGACGATCAAGGTCGAAGTGGTCTTCGCCCGCGAGCAGACCCAGGCCCTGCTTCAGGTCGAGGGGGCGGTGGGTATCACCGCCGGGGAGGCGATCGAGCGTTCCGGCATCCTCGGACGCTTTTCGGAGATCGATCTGACGACCAACAAGATCGGCATCTACGGCAAGCTTGCCAAGCTGGAGCAGCCGCTCGAAGACGGCGACCGCGTGGAGATCTATCCGCCGTTGATCGCCGATCCGAAGCAGGCCCGCAAGAACCGCGAGGCGCGCAAGACGGCCGACGGCTGAGCAGGAACCCCCGCTAGCGGCGGTTGCGGCGCAGGCCCCCTCCCCTGTCGCGCCTGCCACGGCTGCCGGGGGACCGAGGCGCGCTCAGTCCGTCTCGACCGGCTCCAGGCCGACCTTCCCCAGCGTGCGTCCGAAGATGCCCCGGCGATCCTTGTAGTCCGGGACCTCGACGACGATCTCGCGATTCTCTTCCGCGGACAGGGCCCTGGCCGGATTCGGCCGCAGATAGCCGTCGATCTTGATCAGCGCGTCCTCCTCGAACCAAACGGTCAGGCGCTTGCGCTCCATCGGCTGGTGTCCGCGGCGATGGGTGTAGATGTAGTCCCAGCGGTCCGTGTGGAACATGTCCGAGAGCAGGGGGGTGCCGAGCAGATAGCGGACCTGGGCGCGGGACATCCCGGGCTCGAGTCGATCGACCATCTCCTCGGAGAGGATGTTGCCCTGCTGGACGGGCATCTTGTACACGAAGGGCAGGCGCGCGAGCGCCGATTCGCGATCGTCGAACGGCGATCGCTCCTTGCGCGCGCAACCGCCGGTCAAGGTGTTGCCCAACAGCAGGATGAGGATGGTTATTGGAATAAGAATATTTCGCATCGATTTGATATAAGATCGCGCCGGATGTGTGGATGATACCGTAGACCAGGATGGCGAGAGAATCTAATGACCGGGGGGGAGCGTGAGCGAGCTGGAGGAAAACCAACAGATCAAGCAGGCCGGGCTCAAAGTCACGGTGCCGCGGATCAAGATCCTCAGGATCATGCAGCAGAGCGAGCAGCGCCATATGAGCGCCGAGGACGTCTACAAGGTGCTGCTGCGCCAGGGCGAGGAGATCGGCCTTGCCACCGTCTACCGTGTGCTGACGCAGTTCGAGGGCGCGGGCCTGGTGTGCCGCCACCACTTCGACAGCGGCCAGTCCTCCGTGTTCGAGCTGAACCGCGGCGGTCACCACGACCACCTGGTGTGCCTGCGATGCGGCACCGTGGTGGAGTTCGTCGAGGACGAGATCGAGCAGCGTCAGCGGCTCATCGCCGAGCGCAACGGCTTCAAGATCGAGGATCACTCCTTGGTGATCTACGGGCTCTGTCGGGCCTGTCAGCGCGCCGAGGAGACCGGCGAAGGCTAGCACAGTGCATCAAGTCGTCATTGCGCTCGATCGGCAACAGCTGTCGCTGCATGAGGGCAGTCGGCTGCTGCGGGCGCTGCCGGTCTCCACCGCGACCAACGGCCCCGGTGAACGCAACGGCAGCGGCTGTACACCCCGCGGTCGGCATCGGGTGCGCCTCGCGGTGGGCGCCGGTTGCCCGTCGGGGACGGTATTCCGTGCTCGCCGCCCCACCGGCGAGATCTATACCCCGGCGCTGGCGGCGCGCTGGCCGGGGCGCGATTGGATCCTGACCCGTATCCTCTGGCTCACCGGGCTGGAGCCGGGCCGCAATCGCGGCGGCGAGGTCGACACCCTGCGCCGTTTTGTCTACATACACGGCTGTCCCGACACCGAGCCCATGGGGACGCCAGGCTCCCACGGCTGCATTCGGATGCGCAACCATGACCTGATCTGGCTGTTCGACCGCGTGGGCGTGGGTACGACGGTGGCCATTCGCGAGCACGGGGACGGGCCTTGAACGGTTGGGGACTGACCCGGATGGGTGCGGCGCTCATCGTCGTTCTCGGGGTCTGCACCCTGGTCTTTCTGTTGCTGCACCTGGTGCCGGGGGACCCGGTGGACGCCATGCTCGGCGAGAGCGCGCGACCGGCGGATCGGGCCGAGCTGCGCCGGGCGCTGGGGCTCGATCGTCCGTTGATGACGCAATATGCGGCCTACCTCAGTGGCCTGGCCCGGCTCGACCTCGGCCGCTCGTTTCAGGATCAGCGCCCGGTCACCGAGGTGCTGGCCGAGCGTCTGCCGGCCACGCTGGAACTGGCGGGCGCGGCGCTCCTGCTGGCGCTGATCTTGGCCATCCCCCTCGGCGTGCTCGCCGCCCGCTTCCGCGGTCGACCCGTGGACAGCGCCGCCATGGGCTTCTCGCTGATCGGCATCTCGATCCCGAACTTCTGGCTCGGCCCCCTGCTCATCCTGGTGTTCTCGCTACAGTTGGGCTGGACCCCGGTGAGCGGTCGCGACGGCCCCCTGAGCCTGGTGCTACCGGCCATCACCCTAGGCACGGCATTGGCGGCGATCCTCGCGCGCATGGTGCGCGCGAGCGTGCTCGAAGTGCTGGGCGAGGACTATATCCGCACGGCCCGCGCCAAGGGGCTCGGGGAGATGGCGGTGCTGTACCGGCACGCCCTGCGCAACGCTTGGCTGCCGGTGTTGACGCTGATCGGGCTGCAGCTCGGGGCGCTGTTGGGCGGGGCGGTGATCACCGAGACCGTGTTCGCCTGGCCCGGTGTCGGCAGCCTGCTGATCGAGGCGATTCGGGCACGAGACTATCCGCTGGTGCAGGGCTGCGTGCTGTTGATCAGCCTGACCTACGTGGTCGTCAACACCGCCACCGATATGGTGTACGCGTGGATCGACCCGCGCATCCGGCTCGGCTGATGCCGATGGCCCGGCTGCTGCCGACGTCCACAACCCAGCGCCTGGCGCTGCTGGTCATCGTCCTCTGGGCGGCTGCCGGACTGCTCGGACCTTGGCTGCCGCTGGCCCCGGACAGCATTGAGCTGTCGCGCATCCTCGCGCCGCCGGGGCCGGGGCTGCTGCTGGGCGCCGACGACTTGGGGCGGCCCGTGCTGGATCGGCTGCTGGCCGGGGCCGGGACCTCGCTCATCGTCGGCGTCGGCGTGGTGCTGTGCTCGGCGCTGCTGGGCTCGTTGGTCGGCGCCGTTGCGGGCTGGAGCGGCGGCTGGGTCGATCTGGTCATCGTCCGCGTCATCGATATCTTCCTCGCCTTCCCCGGCATCCTGCTGGCCATCGCGCTGGCCGGCATCCTGGGCCCCGGGATCGGCAACATCATCATCGCCTTGGCGGTGGTGGGCTGGGTCGGCTACGCGCGGCTGGCCCGTGCGCAGGTGCTCTCGCTGCGCCGGCGCGAGCATGTACTGGCAGCGCAGGCCCTCGGCGTCGGCTCCGCACGCATCCTCGCCCGCCATCTGCTGCCGCTGGCACTGGCGCCGCTGATCGTCGAGGCGACCTTCGGCATCGCCGGGGCCGTCATCGCCGAGGCCGGGCTATCGTTCCTCGGCCTTGGCGTGCAGCCGCCGGCGGCGTCCTGGGGCAGCATGATCCGCGACGGCGTCGCCTACATGCTCGTGGCGCCCCACCTGGTGCTGGCCCCGGGGATGGCCATGCTGCTGGTGGTGTTGGCCGTGAACCTGCTTGGCGATGGGCTGCGCGACCGACTCGATGTCCGCTCGTAGCGGTCAAGGACGATCGCCTAAGTCAAGGTTCAGAAACAAGTGGTGCAGACGCAACCACGAAATGGCCAATCAAAAGGTTCAGCGAGCGGGCGTCTGCGCCACTTGTTTCTGAACCGATCCCAAGTCAACCACCCGCAACGGCCGCGGCTGCTCCGCTGCGGTCACCCGGGCCGCAAGCCATTCCTGCAGCTCGGCGGCCAGCGCCGTTGGCGGCACGTCGTGCCGGGTGGGGACCACGACGGCCTCCAGCCGCCCGCCGGCGGCATGATCGCTGATACGCACCTCGGCCGCGGCCACCGCCGGGTGCTCCAGCAGGAGCTTGCGCACACGCTGGGGGAAGACGTTGATGCCGCCGACCTGGACCACGCCGTCGATGCGCCCGCCTAAGCGGAAGCGGCGCTCACCGCACCAGAGCAGGCGATCGAGGGCGGCGCTCGGGCGCCGGCCGCCGTCGGGCAGCCGGCGGATGAGGCCGTCGTGGGGGTCGATGTCCCAGAACGGCAGCAGCGTAAACGCCTCGGTGGCGGCTTGGCGCAGACCGATGCCCCCCAGCTCGGAGGCGCCGTAGACCTCGACGGTGCGGGCGACGCCGGCGTCGGCCAGGGCCTGCCAAACAGCATCGGGACAGGGGCCGGTGGAGGTCACGGCGACCAGGTCCGGGGCGGCGGTGACGGCCTCCGCGGTGGCCAGCGCGAAGAACCCGGGGTGAGCGATGAGCAGGTCGCCGGGCTCGGCACGGGCCAGGGCGCCGGCGGGCAGGCCATCGCGCAGGTCGAGCACCGGCACGTCGAGCATGGCCGGCAGCATCAGCGTGAACAGGAAGCCGAAGATATGGTGGCAGGGGACGGCGCGCAGCACCCGGCGGCGATCGGCGAAAAGGCCGGCCCAGTGTGCGGCCTCCTCGCGCAGGGCCGCCATAGTATGCGGACAGGTCTTCGGCTGGCCGGTGGAGCCGGAGGTCTGAAAGCGTAGCTGGCTGTCGTCCTTGGCGCGCGCCAGGCGCACGGTCTCCACCCAGTCGCCCAGGGTGCGATGGCGCATCAGCCGTCGGTCCAGGCCAAGCCTGGACAGCCCGAACTGGACCGAGACCGCGGTGGCCAGGTCGATGAACTCCAGCGAGGACAACGCCAGGCCGTCGGCGCCGATAGGGGTCTCGGCGCTTAGGATCGATTCAAAAACAAGTGGTGCAGACGCCCGCTCGCTGAGCCTTTGGATTGGCCGTTTCGTCGTTGCGTCTGCACCACTTGTTTCTGAACCTTGACTTAGCGCCGGCGCGCCGGCCGCCGGGTGGTGCAGCCGCGCCAGCTCGGCGGTGATGAGGTCGTTGAGCAGGGCCTGGATGGGCTCGGGCCGCCACCAGGGCGCCGGCGCGATCTCGGCCACCTCAGCGCGCCCCCGGCCAGCCCGCGGGCAGGCCCGCCAGCAGTCGGCGCGCATGCTCCTGAGCGGCGAAATCGTCGATCTTGCCGGTGTAGACCTTGCGCTCGCCGTCCGGGCGGCGGCGGAAGCGGCGATAGGGCCAGAGGTACTGTTCCGGGCAGGTCTGCACGCATTGGGCGATGCCCTGGTTCAAGGCCGCGGCGGCGGTGACGTCATCCGCGCTGTCGACGCCCTCCGGGGCCTGGATGCAGTGCATGCGATAGCCGCGACCCTTGGGCAGCCGCTCGGCGAACATGAAGATGACCCGGGCGCCGCTGCGCCGCGCCAGCCGGTTGACCAACAGCATGGTGAAGGCGGGCACACCGAAGAACGGGGCGAACACGGCGCCCTTGTCGCCGCGCGGCTCCTGGTCGGGCAGGATGCCGACATATTCACCGCGCTCCAGGGCCTGGATCAGGACGCGGATGCCCTTGGTGGTGATTGGCGCCAGCGTGGCGCCGCCGCGGGCGCGGGCGGCGACGATCAGGTCGTCGAAACGGCGCTGGGGCTTGTAGAAGATGGCGGTGGGGCCCTGCTCGGAGAGATAGAGCCCGGCCAGTTCCCAGGCGCCCAGGTGCGGCGACAGGACGATCAGGCCCCGGCCCGGCTCGCGCTGCAGCAGCTCGGCGCCGCGGACCTCGCGCACCAGGCCCATGACCTGCGCCTGCGGATGCAGCCAGAAGTGGGCGATCTCGCCGTAGGTCCGGCCGAAGGCGCGCAGGGTGCGGTTGCGCAGCCGCCGCTGCTCGCGCGCGCTGAGCGAGGGCAGGCACAGGCCGATGTTGATCAGGGCATTGCGCCGCTGCCGGTTCGGGAACAGCGCGATCAGGCTGCCGATGAAGGCGCCGATACCGTGCACCAGGCGCAGCGGCAGCCGGGCGAGCAGCCGCAACAAGCCGCGCAGCAGGCGCTCGGACAGCGGCAATCCATCCCCGTTGGTAGCGGCGGTTTCGGGCTTGGTGGCGCGCGACATGCTCAGGCCGCCCACCGCAAACGGCGTCCGTGCGCAGGCGCAGCTGCCGGGTGAAGCGAGCGAGCAAGCGCTCGACTTGCCGCTGTGCCTTTGCGTTCTTTGCGCCTTTGCGGTAAATCAGCAACTGCGCCCCTTGGGGTGAGGGGCCATGATGACCTGGCACCCACCCCGGGGGGGGCAGATAACGACAACACCACCAAAGGCGAAAAAGACATGAGCGACAACCACCCAAAGAGTCTGACCCCACAGCAGGCCCACGGACTTCTCGATGAGGACGCCTCCGCCGTGCTGGTGGATATCCGCTCGACCATGGAGTTCCTGTTCGTCGGCCACCCGGTCGGCGCCGTGCATGTGCCCTGGATCGACGAGCCGGACTGGACCGTAAACCCGGACTTCACCACCGAGATCCGCAAGCTGCTGCTCGGCGGCGCGATCTGCTCGGCGGAAGAAGGCCCCTGCGCGCCGGTGATCCTGATCTGTCGCAGCGGCAAGCGCTCATTGGAGGCCGGCAAGGCCCTGCTGGAGAACGGATTTACCAATGTCTTTCACATCGATGAGGGTTTTGAGGGAGACCGCGACGATCAGCACCACCGCAGCACCCTGGGCGGCTGGCGCTTCCGCGGGCTGCCGTGGGAGCAGTGCTGAGCCGCCGAGGCGCAACTAGGCGCCGGCCTGGGAGCGCTGGCGCAGGGGCTCGATCTTGATGTCCGGGCCGGTGCCGACGCAGGACATGCCGGCGCCGTCGCCCTTGCGGTTGACCAGGTCCTGCAACGTGATCTCGTTGAGATAGTCGAATATCTGCTGGCTCAGGTCCATCCACAGGTCATGTGTCAGGCAGGGACCGTTGTCCTGGCAGTCATGGTTGCCGCCGCACTTGGTGGTATCGACGTGCTCGTCGACGGCGGTGATGACCTCGGCGACGCAGATGGACGAGGCCGGCCGGGCCAGGTTGTAGCCGCCGCCGGGGCCGCGCACGCTGGAGACCAACGCGCACTTGCGCAGCTTCGAGAACAGCTGCTCCAGATACGAGAGCGAGATGCCCTGGCGCTCGGCGATGTCGGCCAGGGCGGTCGGCCCCTGCCCCTGGTGCAGGGCGAGGTCGAGGATGGCGGTGACCGCGTAGCGGCCTTTAGTGGTGAGTCGCATGGACCTTAGCCTCCCAGCGCTGAATCAAAATCTTACCGCTATCCTACGATACCCGAGTAAGGCCATCAATTTTTTAAGGTCAATTGGTCGATTCAGCGGCCTTGCCGGGGGCTGCTGCCGCCTCTTCGGTCGCCGGCTCGATCTCGCAGCCCGCGAGATCATCGAGATGATCGAAGTGGCGGGTGATGCCATGCTCCTCCAGCGCGCGGGACATGGCCTCCATGCGCCGGTCCATGATGTGGATGTGGTCGAGCATACGGTTGACGGCGTTCGCCACCGGGTCCGGCACGTTGCGGGTCGCGCCATAGGCATCGAAGCCGATGCGCTTGGCGGTGTCGGCGCGGCGCCGGGAGGTCTGGTCGGCGACGCGCTCGATGACCCGGCCCGGCACCCCGACCACGGTGCCCCCGGCCGGCACCGGCTTGACGACCACGGCATTGGAGCCGATGCGTGCCCCGTCGCCGACCAGGATCGGCCCCAGCACCTTGGCGCCGGCACCGACCACCACATCCTTGCCCAAGGTAGGATGACGCTTGCCCTTCTCCCAGCTCGTGCCGCCGAGGGTGACGCCGTGATAGAGCGTGCAGTCGTCGCCGACCACGGCGGTCTCGCCGATGACCACACCCATGCCGTGGTCGATGAAGAAGCGCCGGCCGATCTCGGCGCCGGGATGGATCTCGATACCGGTGAACAGCCGCGCCACGTTCGACAGCATCCGTGCCGACAGCTTGAAGCCGCCCCGCCAGAGCCGATGACAGAGCCGATGCATCAGCACGGCATGCAGCCCGGGGTAGGTGGCCAGCACCTCGAAGGCGTTGCGGGCGGCGGGGTCGCGTTCGAAGACGCAGCCGATATCTTCGCGAGTACGCTGAAACATGGGGGAGCCCAGCACCGTCGGCGACGGCGGCTTGTTGAAAGTGAATGACCCCATTGTAACGCCGCCGGCCGTTCGGGCAGACCGCATCCGTCAGTCGGACTCGTGCGGATACTCGATTGCGATTACGATTGCGATTACGATTACGACAACGACAACGACAACGACAACGACAACGACAACGACAACGACGACCAGGGCGAAGGACGACGATATCGAAATTTATTCGACAGTTTGTTCAAGATTCGTGGGGTAAGAGCGGCCATGCGTCTGATCGACTGGCCCCGATCGTTGTTCCGGCCGGCATCGTTCCCGGGCTACATAGACCGTTCAGGTACTCGATGAAACATGAACCGCAGCGGCGCAGGAAGGGTCTCGGGCAACCTCAGGCGGTGGCCGACCCGCCCATGAACGCCGCCAACCTCGATCACGACCGCCACCAGCGCCTGGGCTTTCCCGAGGTCATCTATGGGCCATCGAAGCCGACGCCGGTGCTGCGCGATATCCTGCAAGCGTGCCGTGACGCCGACGGCAACGCCCTGGTGACCAAGCTTCAGCCGGACAAGGCAGCGGTGCTGCGCAAGACCTTCCCGGACGCCTTCTTCGACGAGGTCTCCGGCATCTTCGCCCTGCACCTGCGCCCGCCCGATCCCGCCGAGCCCCTGGTCGGCATCGTCTCGGCGGGCACCTCGGACCTGTTCGTGGTCAACGAGGCGTTCTACACCCTCGCCTACCTCGGCATCTCCGCCGAGCGGATCATGGACGTGGGCGTTGCCGGGATTCACCGGCTGATGAGCCGGCTCGATCAGCTACGCCGCTTTCGCGTCCTCATCGTGGTGGCGGGCTTCGAAGGCGCGCTGCCCACGGTGATCGGCGGCCTGCTGCCGCAGCCCATCATCGGCGTGCCCACCAGCGTCGGCTACGGCGTCGGCGCAGGCGGCACCGCGGCACTGCAGAGCATGCTCATGAGCTGCGCCAACGGCATCGTCGTGGTGAACATCGACAACGGCTACGGGGCGGCCATGGCCGCCGTGCGCCAGCTACGCGCAGCCGCGGCCTGAGGAAAACCCCGCACCATGCAGCTCTACATCGAGCCCTTTTCCGGCCTGTCCGGCGACATGTTCCTCGCGGCGCTGTGCGCGCTGAGCGGCGAGCACGCGCGCATCGAGGGGCTGCCGCGGGCCTTGGGCCTGGAGCAGCAGGCCCGCGTCGAGTTTGTCGACACGCACAAGAACGGCATCCACTGCCGCCAGGTCCGCATCACCGACCTGGAGGCCCAGCACGGGCATCGCCCTCACCGCCACCTGCCGGACCTGCTGGGGATGGTCGAGGCCGCCGCCATCAGCGACGGTGCCAAGCGCATCAGCCGGGCCATCCTGACCGAGATCGCGCAGGTGGAGGCCAGGGTCCACGGCATCCCCATGGATCAGGTCCACTTCCACGAGGTCGGCGCGGTGGACTCGCTGCTCGACATCGTCGGCAGCGCCCTGTTGCTCGATCTGATGGGCGTGGAACGGACCTACGCCGACCCGGTCTGCACCGGCTTCGGCAGCGTGACGACCGCCCACGGCCTGCTGCCGGTGCCGGCCCCGGCGACGGCCGAGCTGCTGCGGGACATGCCGACCTACAAGGGTGACGAGCCCGGCGAGCGCACCACCCCCACCGGCGCCGCGATCCTGCGCTACCTCAAGCCGGCATTCGATCCACCGCCGCTGATCACCCGGGCGATCGGCTACGGCCCCGGGCAGAAGGCATTCAAGGCGCCGAATCTGTTGCGGCTTTCCCGGGTCGAGCCCGCCGGTGCCGACGCGGGGGTCACGCCGATCGGTGTGATCGAGTGCAATATCGATGACGCACCGGCGGAGTTCCTCGGCGGCGATCTGCAGGACGACCTCAGGCAGCAGGGGGCGCTCGATGTCTTCCTGACACCCGTGCAGATGAAGAAAGGCCGCCCCGGCACCCAGCTGACGGTGCTGACCCCACTCGGCGCACTGGATGCCATTGCGACTTGGCTGTTGGAGCACACCTCGACCATCGGCGTGCGCTGTTATCAGGCAAGGCGCAAGGCGCTGCCGCGCCGGGACCTGCGATACGACACGCGCTTGGGTCCGGTGGAGGTCAAGGAGGTGACGACGCCGTCGGGCGGCAAACGGATCAAGATCGAGTACGCATCCATTCGCCGCGTCAGCCGCGCCCGGCAGATCAGCATGGCGCAGGCCCGCGAGGAGCTGCTGGCCTTGGTGGGGGTCTCGGCACCGCAACGCCCATGACGGCAGCAGCGAACACGAAAAGTGCCTGGCTTTATATTGCATCCGCTCGCCGATGACTACAAACTATTCGATGGTCTGGGAACTTTTTCGAGACGACGCATTGACCATCCGTCCCACCCACGGTGCCGACTGAGCACAACGCATCCGGAGAAGCGCCGAGCAATTGCCGAATCCAACCACGGCCGGGGTCCGCGCGAGCTAGCGCTGCTGGACCCTGTGACCGACAGCGAGACAGCAGGACCTCTCCGCGTGACGACGAACAGCAACACACTGGTGCGCGAGCCGAGCCATTGCGGGCACGGCGACGAGATTCCCGACCTCCGCTCCCGAGCGCACGCGGCGCCCACGCCGGCACATGTGCTGGTGGTCGAAGACGACCCGGACGGACTGGCGCTCTGTGTTCGTCATCTGCGCAGCTACGGCTTTGCCGTGAGCACTGCCGAGACCGGCGCGGCGGCCCTGGAGCAGGCGCGCAGCGCGCGGCCGAACGCCGTCCTGCTAGACCTGGGCCTGCCCGATATGGACGGGATGGAGATCCTGTCCAGCCTCAAGACCGATCCGCTAACCCGGCCGATCCCGGTCCTGCTGCTGACCGCCCGCGACGACACCGAAAGTAAGGTGCACGGCTTCGACCTCGGCGCCAGCGACTACCTGACCAAGCCCATCGCCGAGGCCGAGCTGCGGGCCCGCCTGAGCCTGCACCTGCGCCAACAGAGCCTGCTCGACACCCTCGAGCAGCGCGTGCGCCAGTACCGTGACCACTTCGGCGAGGTCGATGCGGCGGTCGAGGACGCGGCCCAGCGCTACGATCTGCCGCGGCAGGAGGTGGCACGGCTGTTCGAGGTGCGCCGGCTGATCATGACCCGCCTGGCCGACCCGCCGTCCCTCGACGAACTCGCCGACGCCGTCGGTACCAACCAGCCCAGGTTGTCCAAGGGCTTCCGCACCCTGTTCGGGACCACCGTGTTCGGCTACCTGCGCGCGCTGCGTATGCAGCGCGCCCGCGAGCTGCTCCAGGGCACCTGCCTACCCATCAAGACCATCGCCGCCCAGATCGGCTACCGCTCCACCGGCGACCTGACCCGCGCCGTCAGGGAGCACTACGGCACGACCCCCACCGCACTGCGGCATCAAGCCAGCGGGCCGGTTCAGGCCGATGCTGCCAAAGAGACGGCTTTGGCCAACGGCACCTGACTGGGACGCACCCGAGCTCGACAACGAAATCCGCAAAGTCGGCTTACCGCGGCAACAATAGACTGTCGGCGTAAAACGGCGGTGCCGCTTCTAGCGGATAGTCCTCCGAGACAACCGGAAAACCGTTGGTCAAAGGGTAGAAGCAGCGCACTGATCTAAGTCGCTCCTCGCCCGAACCAGCCACGTTCGACGATGCCGATAGTGCGCTCGAGAATCGCCCGTTTGGTGCGCGCATCGCCAATGCAACTGAGCCACTGCGGGTGCTGAAAACGACTGAACGGGAAGAAGCCGAGCTGTTCACAGCGCAGGCCGAGGGCGACGACGGCGCGGGAGATGCCGATCTCGGCGGCGATGGCCTGTTCCTTGTCCGCACCGATGCGAAGCCCCTCGATGCCTTCAAGCACGTCGCGGCGGGTCGCGAGGATCAGCGATTGCAGGTGGTCGACGTGGGGGCCGGGGTCGATGCCCCTGCGGCGCAGCCAGTCCGGCGCGAAGTGGAAGAAGTTATACCGACCCGGGTGGTCGCGGGCGTAGTCGCCGGCCTGATCGGACCAGCGGATCGGGCGCGGGGCGAACCAGCTCTCGCCGATCAACCCGACGCGGGGGCGGTCGAGCCGGCGCATGAAGGGACGCAGCCAGGGCGCGCGCACCACGCGGCATTCGTCCTGCAGGAACAGGTAGCGCGCATAGGCGGGCTCGCTGCGCCAGCCCTGATCCCAGGCACCGATGTTGAAGCCGCTATTCTCGCGCTGCAGCACCTGGACGCGACCATGGCGCTCGGGCAGGACGAGGCGGTCGGCCCCGGCGCGGTTGACAACGACCCGCAGGTCGAACGGCCAGCCGGCCGGCGCGGCCCGGAGCTGGTCGAGCAGCGCGATGAGCGGAGCCGCAGGCCGAGCGGCGTAGTGGGCGATGACGACCAGCGCCGTCGGCTGCGTCGGCATCGTCGGACCTCTGCCGGCTTAGGATCGGTTCAGAAACAAGCGGTGCAGACGCCCGTTCGCTGAGCCTTTGGATTGCCCGTTTGGGGGTTGCGTCTGCACCACTTGTTTCTGAACCTTGACTTAGGGCCGAGGGTCCGGAAGACGCTCGGCGTTGACGGCCTCGGCCGGTGCCGGCGCGGGCGCCAGCAGGTCGTCGTCGGTCAGGGACAGCAGCCCGACCATGCTGTTGACGCCATGGCAGACGGCATCGGTGCGCACCGCCTGCTCGCGCGCGTTTCGGATCAGGCCGCCGATGACGCGCTCGGGGTCGGGGATCTGATAGGTATTGGCGGCGGAATAGCTGTTCTGGATGAGCCAGCGGGTGGTCATGATCAGCGAGCGACGGTACTGATCGCAGTTCCCCGGCCTGAGCTCCAGACAGGCCGCATAGACCTCGCTGGTGACCTCGTTGATCCAGCCGTTGCCGCTGGTGGCGGAGGTATCGGCGAAGCGGCCGTAGGCGGACAGGTCGTCGGCGTCGGTCAGCTGCAGGGTCAGGACCTGATCCATGCAGGCGAAGACGGTATCGGCGATGTGCGCGTCGGGCTGGATGCGGTAGAAGTCCAGCAGCGCCATGGCAAGCCAGCTGGTGGAGATCGAGGCGACCTTGGGCCGGTACTCGTCGCGCAGCAGATGGCCGCCCTCGTCGACCATCCGCAGCAGCAGCGACGCCAGCTTGGCGGCCCCGTCCAGGTACCGCTGCTCGCCGCTGGCGCCATAGAGCCGGGACAAACCGGTCAGGACCTGGCAGTTGTAGAACAGCGAGAACGCGGGGTTCGGCTGCCAGGCGTCGTCGCGCCAGGCGATGTCGACGGGGAAGGCGCCGTTGCCCTCTTGCACCGACAGCAGCCAGTCGCCGGCGGCCTCGGCGGCGTGCAGGTAGCTGGCGTCCTTGGTCACGTCGTAGAGCGCAACCAGGGTCATGATGATCTTGGCGTTGGTACCCACCGGGAAGCGCCGCTCCTTCTCGCCGGTGGTCAGGTCGTAGGCGTAGTGGAAGGCGCCGGCGTACGGCGCCTCAGGGCGCTGCATAGCGAGGATGAAACCGGCGATGGGTTCGATCTGGCGCTGCACCTCGGGGTCGGGCTCGAAGCCGTTCAGCCGCAGCAGGGTGTAGAGGCTGGAGGAGGTATAGATGGTGCGCAGGCGGTCATCGAAGCCGCCCCGCGCCAGGTCGAATTTCTTCGAGAAGCCGTGCAGCTCGGGGTGCTTGATGCGCAGCAGGTACTGCTTCGACGCCTCGATGGCCTGGCGCACGTCGTCGCGCGTGATGCGCTCGACGGCCACCAGATCGCCCACCAGTTCATGTCCCTCGCCGTTGTGCTCGATGACCGCGATCAGGTCGGCGTCGTCGCGGCGCACGCGGATCAAGAAGCGGGCATCCGCCGCCGACGCGGCCGGCGAACGATCCGGCAAGGCCTCGGCCACCGCGGCGCAGACCACCTCGTCGAGCATCGCGCCCTCGGCCTCACCCGCGGCGATCGACGCGCCGTCGCGGTACAGGTCGACGGAGACCTGCCAATCGCCGGCGACGGCAAGCTCCGGCGCGGCTGCGGTCTCGGTCGCAGCAGCCCGCGCACAATCGCGCGCATGTTCGATCAGCCGCGTCGGCTGCGGGCGCAGCCCGTCGGCCGCGGCGGCCACCGATCGCCCGGGTGCCGAGGTCTCTGCCGCCGCGGCCAAGGGCCAGAGCAGGGACAGAAGGACAAGTACGGTGATGCCCGTTGGGCGGATGCGGTGAGTCAAGCGCTGGCGCTCCTGTTGGATGGGGCATGGAGGGCGGGCGGGCGGCAATCCCTGCCGCGGGGCCTCACCGGCTCAGTAGCGGCCCTGACTGCGGGTGACGTAGTTGCGCAGCTGGGCCGATTCCTGGTTCATCCGCATCAGGTTGGTGTGGGTGATCCGAAACAGCGCCCGCATCACCTTGAGGACGATGTGCGGATGCGATTCCAACAGGGCCTCGAAGGGCGTCGGCTCCAGCGTCAGCACCGTGCCGTGTCCGACGGCGCGCAGGCCGGCGGCCCGCGGGGAGCCGTCCACAAAGGCGCGGGTGCCGGCGCACTCCCCGCGCTGCATCTGGTAGATGCCGACCTCGTCGTCGCCGATGATGCGGGTCACGTCGATCCGACCCTCGGCAAGGATGAACAGGGTGCGCCGGGGCTCGCCCTCGTGCACCAGGATGTCGCCGTCGGCCAGGGCCAGCACATGCATGCGCTCGGCCAGGACCTGACATTCGGCCTCGCTGAGTTCGGCACCCAGCGGCGAGTGGCTGACGGATTCGGTCTTGTTCATGATTGAGCCCCCCTCACCAGGGTGTGAAGACAATCAATGGCGGTGGAACCGCGGCGACCCAAAGACCCCGAGGGCACGCTGAGGGACCGAGCGGTTGGGGCCCGGCCTCTGCTCTGCGAATGCCCCGGGTCTCTGCGTACCAGCGGTCTCGTGATGCGTCCCGGCGCGATCGCTGCGGCCGGATCAGGGCCGGTCGTCCAACATCTCCCCTTCCTTGGTGGTCGGCGTCGGCAGCAGGTCGGTCTTGCTGATACCGAGCCAGATGGCGATGGCGGTGGCGATGTAGATGGTCGAGTAGGTACCGATCAGCACACCGATGATCAGCGCCAGGGAGAAGCCGGAGATGGCCTCGCCGCCGAGGAAGAACAGCGCCAGCAGCACCAGCAGCGTCGTGCCGGAGGTGATGATGGTCCGCGACAGGGTCTGGTTGATGGAACGGTTGGTGATCTCGATGACCGTCCCCTTGCGCATCTTGCGGAAGTTCTCGCGCACCCGGTCGAAGATGACGATGGTGTCGTTCAGCGAGTAGCCGATGACGGCAAGCACGGCGGCAAGCACGGTGAGGTCGAACGGGATGGAGAAGATCGAGAACATCCCGACCGTGAACAGCACGTCGTGCATCAGCGCGGCCACGGCACCGACGGCGAAGCGCCACTCGAAGCGCAGGGCGACGTAGATCAGGATGCCGATCAGCGCGAACAGCACGGCAAGGCCGCCCTGCTCGCGCAGCTCCTCGCCGACCTGCGGGCCGACAAACTCGACCCGGCGCAGCTCCACCCCGCCGTTGCGGGCGGCACTCAGCTCGGCGTAGACGCGGTCGCTGACCGCGGCGCTGGCCTGCTCGCCCTCCTGCGGCGCGAGCCGGATGAGCACGTCGCGGTTGGAGCCGAAGTGCTGCACCAGGGCGTCGGTGTAGCCCATCGTGGACAGCATGTTGCCGACCTCGGCGACCTCCACCGGCTCGGCATAGCCGAGCTCGATGACGGTGCCGCCGGTGAAGTCGAGCCCGAGGTTGAACCCGCGCACGAACATCGAGCCGAGGCAGATCAGGAGCACGACGATGGAGGCGATGGCGGCATAGCGGCGCTTGCTCAGAAAGTCGACATTCGACTCCTTAAGCAGCTGGACGTGGGACATGTCGGTCATGGGGCGTCTCCGTCAGATGGCCAGCCGCTTGATGCGGCGACCGCCGTAGATCAGGTTGATCAGGGCGCGCGACCCCAAGATTGCCGTGAACATCGAGGTCAGGATGCCGATGAACAGCGTGACCGCGAAGCCCTTGACCGGCCCGGTGCCGAAGCTGAACAGCACGACGGCGGCTATCAGCGTGGTGATGTTGGCATCGATGATGGTCGAGAAGGCCTTGTCAAAGCCGTTGTGGATGGCCGCCTGGGGCGAGTTGCCGTTGCGGATCTCCTCGCGGATACGCTCGAAGATCAGCACGTTGGCATCCACGGCCATGCCCACGGTAAGCACGATACCGGCGATACCGGGCATGGTCAGGGTCGCCTGCAACAGCGAGAGCACGGCGACGATCATGACCAGGTTGACCACCAGCACCAGATCGGCGACCAGGCCGAAGACGCGGTAGTACAGGGCCATGAAGATGATCACCAACGCCAGGCCGATAACCACCGAGGTAAAGCCCTGGTCGATGTTGTCCTGACCCAGGCTCGGGCCGATGGTGCGCTCTTCGATGATCTCGATGGGCGCGGCCAGGGCGCCGGCGCGCAGGAACAGGGCCAGGTTGTGGGCCTCCTCGGAGCTGTCGAGGCCGGTGGTCTGGAAGCGCCGACCGAAGGGCTCGAGGATGTTGGCGACGCTGATCACCTCCTCGGTGCGCACCCGATTCTTCACCGGCTCGCCGTCGACCATGCGCGTGACCGTTCGGCTCTCGATAAAGACCACGGCCATGGGCTTGCCCACGTTCTCGGTGGTCACCCGACGCATCTGCCGGGCGCCCTGGCCGTCGAGATTGACGAACACCGCGGGCGAGCCGGAGCGCTGATCGAAGCCGGCGGAGGCATCGGTGATCTGGTCGCCGGTGACGATGACGCGGCGCTTGAGCAGGACCGGCCGCCCGTCGCGCTCGCGGTAGAGCTTGGCGCCCACCGGCACCCGGCCCTCGACGGCGTCCTGGACGCTGTGCTCGGTATCCACCAGCCGATACTCCAGCGTGGCGGTGGCGCCGAGGATCTCCTTCAGTCGGCCCGGGTCCTGAGCGCCGGGCAGCTGCACGACGATGCGCCGCTCGCCCTGACGCTGGATGATCGGCTCGGCCACGCCCAACGCATTGACGCGGTTGCGCAGCGTGGTGACGTTCTGCGCCAGGGCCTGACCCTTGACCTCTTCCTGCAGCGCCGCCGGCAGCTTGCCGACGATGAAGGCATTGGCACCACGATCCTCGGTGCTCAGCAGCAGGCCTTCCAGGTCTTCCTGGAGCGCATCGAGGCCGGCGTCGCGGTCGTCGGCGTCGCGGAAGCGAATCTCGATCTGCCCGGGCTCGCGGGTGACGGTCAGATAGCGGATCTTCTTATTGCGCAGCGCGGTGCGGATCTCACCGGTGTAGCGCTCCAAGGACTTGTCCAGGGCCGCTTCCATGTCGACGTCGATCAGCACATGGATGCCGCCGCGCAGGTCAAGACCGAGGAACATCGGCTGCAGGCCCAGGCCCGCCATCCAGCCGGGCAGGTCCGGGGAGAGGGTCAGCGCGCCGGCGTAGCGGTCCGCCAGGGTCTGCTCCAGCACCTGCTGCCCGCGCAGCTGCTCGCCGGAGGTCTTGAAGCGGAGCAGCAGGTTGCCGTCTTCGAGGGTGTCGACGCCCTTCAGCGGTACATCGGCGTTTTCAAGCGCCGCCTTGATCTCGACGACGCTGCCGTCGTCGATGGTCACGCCCCGTTCGGGCGAGACCTGGATCGACGGGTCTTGGGAGAAGAGGTTGGGCAGCGCCAAGAACAGACCGGCCAGGATCACGGCCAGGATCAGCAGGTTTTGCCAGAGGGGATAGCGATTCTGGATCATGATGGGCCAGCGTCCGTTCGGCGGCGCCTTAGACCTCCTTCAGTGTGCCCTTGGGCAGCACCGCCTCAACGGAGGCGCGGCGGATCTTGATGACGACGTTGTCGGCGACCTCCAGTTGGGCGAAGTCGTCGCTCATGTTGGCGATGCGACCGGCCACGCCACCCATGGTCACCACCTCGTCGCCCTTGGTCAGGCCGTCCACCAGGGCCTTGTGCTGTTTCTGGCGCTTGATCTGCGGACGAATCATCAGGAAGTAGAGGATAACGATCAGCCCAAGCGGGAACAGCAGGCCGAACCAGCCGCCCGCGGGATCGCCGGCGGCGCCTTGGGCCATGGCGTCAGAGATGAAGAAGCTCATAGGGGACCTCGTATTGGAAGGGGCGTGGGTCGAAAATCAGCCGTGCATTATCGCATAGGCCGTCTCGACATGTAGTGACGGTTATCGGACGACCGGGACCACCCCCGCGCAGCCATCGTCGCTACGCTCGCGCCGTCTTGGCGATCCAACGCGCTCAGGCGCCTCGATGGCGCTGCATCATGGCGGGAAAACGTCCTAAACTTGGCGAAGTCGGCAGTCGATGGCCGCCGGCACCGTCACCAACCTTGTTGCCGCGGCCGGCCGACCGCCCTGTTTCCCTGCGAGACGGAGCAGGTCGGGCTGAGCCGCTTTGCGTCACCGGATCGCCCCACAGATGTCAACCGAGCAGGAGATTCACACCGCCCTGGCGCGCTTTGTCCAAGGGTCCCAATCCTTGGAGGCCACCTTGCGGACCCTGGAGCGACTGCTGGCGCTGACACCGCAGGGTCCATCGCTTCTGTTGGCGGCGCTGGCGGGGCTCGATGGACAGGGCCGGGTGCCGGCGCAGGTCCTTGCGGCCCTGGAAGATTGCGCGGTGCGGGCGACGGACGCAGCATCGGCGGGTAGCAGCGGTGTGGCAGCACAAGCGCCGGCATCGTCGGTGGACGCCGGCGCCAGAACCACCCTGATGCCGAATGCCGCCGCCGGCACAGCGGCCACCACCGACGCTGACAGCTGCTGGTCGACGACCGGGACGTCCGGCGACCATGCCCCGCTGCCGAACGAGCCGCAGCCCGGCGACGTGCTGAAGGATCGCTTCGAGTTGGTCGAGGTCTTGGGGCGCGGCGGCATGAGCGTGGTCTTCAAGGCGCTCGATCGCCGCCGGCTCGACGCCAAGGACCGGCAGCCCTATGTGGCCTTGAAGCTGTTGAACGAGGGCTTTCGACGCCACCCCCAGTCACTGATGGCCCTGCAGCGCGAGGCGGCCAAGGCGCAGCGGCTCAGGCATCCGAACATCATCGACGTCTACGACTTCGACCGCGATGAGCAGGGCCGCTGGTTCATCTCCATGGAGCTGCTCGTCGGCATCACCCTCGACAGGATCATCCGGGACTGTCGGCCGAACGGCATGGAGCCCGGCCGGGCCTGGCCGCTGATCGAGCAGATCGGCCTGGGCCTGACGGCGGCCCATGGTGTCTCACCGCCGATCGTGCACTGCGATCTGAAGCCCGGCAACGTCTTTGTCAGCCGCGATGGACGGGTCAAGATCTTCGACTTCGGTATCGCCCGCGCCGTGCGACCGATGGAAGACGACGGGCAGCAGGCGACCCAATTCGATGCCGGCGTCCTCAAGGCACTGACCCCGGGGTATGCGAGCACGGAAATGCTCGCCGGCGAAGATCCGGACCCACGCGACGACATCTTCGCCCTGGCCGTCATTGCCTACGAGTTGCTTGGCGGGGGCAGGCCCTTCGGGCGCCGCGGCACCGCGCTGCAGGCCCTGGCGACAGGTCGTCGACCCGAGCGCATCCGCGCACTGACAAGGCGCCAATGGCAAGGCCTCGCCAGTGGTCTTTCCCTGCACCGGGGCGAGCGCTGCCCGAGCGCGCAACAGCTACTCGATGCCCTGCGCCCTCGAGCGTTCCGACCCGCCTGGCCGCTGGTGGCAGCGAGCCTGGCCGGACTCGCCGTTCTGGCCGGCGCCCTGGCCCTGCTGGTTGGCCCCGGATCCGGCTCGACCGCCGATCGACCGAGGATGACAGCGTCGGATCACCAGGCGGGCATGGATGCCCCAGCGAGCGCCGTGATGGAGACCGGCGCCGTCCTCCCCGCCGACAGTGCCCCGGCGCCCGCGACCACCGGCAGCGCCAAGTCGCCCCCGGATGATCCTTCGGCGAGCGTCGAGCCATCGCCGCCGCGACCCGGCACCATCGATCCGGCAGAGAAGCCGGCCGCCGTCGAAGCGCGCGCGGCCGAGGCGCCGCCCCGGCAGCCCGCGCCCGAGCCGGCTCCGGCCCCCGCTCCGACCCCCGAGAAACCGGACACTCTTCATTCCGGGCAAGACACCGCGCCGGGCAACGACGCCGACCAGGCCGATGCGCTGGCGTACTGGCAACTGATCAAGGACGAGCGCGATCCGGCAATCTTCGAGGCGTTCCTGGAGCGCTTCGACGACCCCGTCCTGGGCATCTTGGCGCGGGTGCGTCTGCGGGAACTCAACACCCGCCGTGATCCGACACCCGCGCCGGTGGTCGAAGCCCCGAGCGCAACGCCGCAGGAATCGGCGCCAGAGCCGGCGACGCCCGCAGCCAAGACCGCGGCCCTGGCCCGCGCGCGAGAGATCCCGCCCCGGCTGATCCAGCAGGCGCTGAAGGATCTGGGCTTCTATACCGGCGTCGTCGACGGCATCCCCGGGCCAGGCACGCGTGCGGCCATCCGTCGCTGGCGGCAGGCCGGCGACGCCGATCAGACCGGCGAGCTCAGGCCCAAGGAGATCGTCGCCCTGATCCGAGAGGCCGCGGAGGCCGGTCACGCCGGAAGCCGCAACACCTTCGCAATGATGGCCGCCGAAGGCATCGGCATCGTGCAGGACGACACCGAAGCCCTGCGCCTGTTCGAGCTGGCCGCCGCCGACGGCCATGCCTATGCCGCCTATAATCTCGGCGTCATGTATCGCGATGGGCGCGCCGTCGAGCCGTCCGACGCAAGGGCACGCCACTACTTTCAACTGGCCCGCGCCGGCGGCCATCCGCGGGCCGCCGACGCCCTCGCCGACCTGGATGCCGCGGGCAAATAGCAAAACGGTGCCCCAGTCCTGCTCAACGTCAACGTCGACGCGGCATCGATGGGGAGACAACGCCGGACCGGGCCATGCCATGAGGAGACCGCAGATGTCTAATCGGCCGATCGCCACCCGCCCCCTGATCCTGCTCATCGGCGCCGCCCTCGCGCTGCTGCCGGTCGCCGGGCCGCCGCTCGACGCGCGTCAGGTCCCGACGGGAGACGAGGCCCACAAGAAGCGGCCCGTCGAGTTTGCCATCGCTGGTCAGCAGCAGATGCTCGGTTTGAAATTCGAGCATCTGCGTCAGCTAGCTGCCGGCCTCCTGCCCCGGTTTGGCGACCGCGTTTACGGTGCGCATCAGCGCGCGCGCCGGTGCGTCCGCGGACAGGTGACCAGCGGCGACATGGTCGCTCAGCATGCGTGGCGTGATCAGTTCGAGCGCGCCGTCACCACTGGTCACGGCGGCTTTTCGCTTCTGCCCCCTGCGCCGCGACCTGCTCGGCAACCGCGCGCAATGACGTATCCGCCGGACAGAGGACCAGTACGGGAGAGGGCTCGACCTGGCGGGCCATCCAGTCCACCGGGCGGCGACCGAGTCGCAGTTCGTCACTGCGCGGTCGCTCCGTCTCTAGGTCGGACTGCGTGATCGCCGCGGTGAAATAGGCCGCGAGAAATCGGCTCGCCCGCGGATGTCTCTTGATCTGGGTCCAAAACAGGTCCGCCGGCAGCGCATACAGGATCACATCGGTCTCGGTGCGCGCGGTGTAGGTGTGTTCGTCGATGCCCCCTAGATAACGTCCAATCCCCAAAAGATCGCCTTCACCGCGGACATCGCATAAAACCTCGCTATCGGGCTGCACGTCCACCAGCCTCACCACGCCCTGTTGAATCACGTGGACGTAGCGCGAGCGCTTACGTCCCTGCTCGAACACCAACTCGGCATTCTCGTGGAAGCTCACGCGCCCGCCAGCAACCAACTCAAGCAGTTCGCTATCGGTCAGATACTGAAACGGCGGATAGCGGCGCAGGAAATCCGCGTGACGCGATAGGCAATGCTGGCTGTCTTCAAAACGCGCTTCCGGCGGCTGTTGACGGGTCCGCATCGTATACCAAATGCGTATTGGTCGCACAGGGATGCAGACCGCTGCCCTCCAACTTGGCAGTGATCATCATTGTCGTTGTCGTTGTCGTTGTCGTTGTCAGCACAAGCGTCGTTGTCGTAATCGATCGGATAGCCGATTACGACAACGACAACGACCGAAAACGCCCTCACGATCTCTGCCGTGCTGCACTAGGGTCAGCAACGATGGGTGGAACACTTGTACTCCCTCGCGATGCTCGTGTTTCGACCCCGATCGTGCGACACTCTAACGGAGTGACCTGCCCAAACCCGTTTCCGCTAGATCTTGCCCTAATCCGACTGGTCCAGATGCCCGCCGCCTGTCGCGGTCGAGCCAGTTACATCGCTTGCTAGATGCCCGCTAACCGTCCTACGTCATCGGGAACAACGGCTCCGCCGACCGCGAAGAGACCCACAATGAAATCGTCCGTCCAAGTGCTCTGTATCGGCATCGACCCGT
Source organism: uncultured Gammaproteobacteria bacterium (assembly GCA_942491465.1). Classification (GTDB taxonomy): domain Bacteria; phylum Pseudomonadota; class Gammaproteobacteria; order Chromatiales; family Chromatiaceae; genus CALOBA01. The sequence continues at coordinate 4,897 of CALOBA010000071.1, read as the reverse complement.
CAGGACTCGGGGTGGGCGAGCGCCTGAGATTGGACAACGTCCAGATGGAGTTTACGGTCTGGATGGATCGCCAGGGCGTGCGCCAAAGCGCTGAATCATCTGAACCAGTGGGACCTCGTGATCTGTCGCAGCTCTGCCTTCTATGACCTTGGCGTCGACCGTTTTTTGATCGAAGCCGAAGGAGCGCTTGCCGCGTCGTTGATTCTGGTCTGTCCACCCGCCAGCACCCTGTCTCCAGCCGAGGCGGCCCATCGTGGTGCCGCGGACAGCGTAATGAACGGCGATAGAGAGCATCTGGAAATGGCCATGGCGCGGGAACTCGCAACCACGGCCATGCGCAAACGCCTGGCCGCGCTGGGCTCCGCCGATACGCCTCACGCCGGGGCCGTGACGCTACCGAAGATCAACGACTTTCGCCCGCGATCGTCCGACCTGCCCGCGTCCCACGAGCGCCCCCTACGGACGCCTTATCGCGCGATCGCGACATGCAACTGACGCGCCCCAACGGCGACTCGACGCAACTGGACGATCGGCAAATCAAACAACTGATCGATGGAGGCGGACTGACGCTGGAGTACCAGCCGATCGTGTTCTTGCAGCGTGACGAAGAATCGGCGGGCGCGATGTTTGAGGTCTTGTTGCGGCTGCGCGACGAACATGGCGCGCCGCTGCCGCCGAGCCCCTGCTTTCCCAGCGGCCGTACGACACGACTGGCTGGGTCGGTTCGATCTGTGGGTGTTTCGGCAGGCACTAGCAATGTTGTCGCGCATCCTGGTATCGGGAGCGGCATCAATGACAACCCGTTTGTTCGTCAACCTGTCCACCGAGACACTCGCGTTTCCGGCAACGATCGACTCCATTATCGAGACGATCGACAAGGCGCAGGTTCAAAAACGGCAGCATCTGCATCGAGATCAAGCGCGAACTGCTAATCAAGCAGTCTTCCGCGCTCGATCGCCTAAAGGCTGCGCTCCAACAACACGGAAATGGCCTGCTGCTGGAACAGGTCGGGCTCGCCGATGCGGCGCTGTTGCAGGAACATGCCCAAGCGCTCACCCACATCTAGCTTCGCCAATCCGGCGCTGATCCATGCCCTGGCCGCCGGAGCCGTCAACGAATCGGACGTGGCCGAATTGATCAGTATCGCTCGCGACCATGGCCTCACAGTGATCGCCTTTGCCGTCGAAAGCGCCGACATCTCCCGACCCTCGATGTCGTCGGCGTCAACGCCATTCAGGGACATTTCATCAGCATGCCTTACGAGGAGCTGGTGTATCCTGACGTGTTTGACATCAGCCCCCAATAGCGGCAGCCCAAGCGAGTTGCCCCACGGGATAAGGAAACACGCCCACGACCTTCCCCTCTAGATCGCATTCGACGCTCCCGCCACCAGGCAGGATCAACAAGAACTCCCGGTGCAAGGGCCGGAATGCCTTGCAGGAAGGGGGATCGGTGAGCAGAAAGAACTCGAACTCTTCCGGAAAGATATCCCCCGGGGAAGCCGTGTACCAGACACCCCGAGAATCTCCATCTCGGGAAACGGCGGTGCTGGCGGGATATCGCGGAACCGGCACTCGGTCAGATAGCACAGCTCGTCGTAGTCGTAGAACACGACACGACCCTGGCGTGTGACACCGAAATTCTTGAACAGAAAACTTTTCACCGGGAAAGATGTTGGCGGCGGCGAGCTGCTTGATCGCGTCGCCGTACTCCGCGGCGGCGTGGGCGATATCGTCGTCGTCGGCGCTGGCCAAGTACATGTTCAACGGCGACAGACGCCGCTCGATATAGAGATGCTTAACGACCACTTGGCCCTCCATCTGCTCAATGCTGCCGGCACATTCTTCGCGCAACATGGTGATCAGTTCGTCGGAGATGCGCGCCCGCGGAAACGCGACATGCGAATACTCTCTGAATTCACGGCCATGTGCCCAACACGGTCGTGCATCTTGACCAACTGATGGTCGTCCATGACCCGAGCCGGAAGTCACTCCCAATAGGTGGAGGAAGCGATCCGTGATCACCTTGAACACATAGGGAAAGCACGGGAGCGTAAACACGCACATGACCATGCTGCGGATGCCTGCTGCGATGACGAACTGGATCAATGAAGAAGCGCAGATGCTTGAGAAAATCCCGATAGAACTCCGCCTTACCGAATTTCTTCAGGCTAATTGCCAGGTATAGCTCGGCCTTGCCCTTATGCCGCATGAGCGGACGCAAGAACTCGACGATGGCCGCCGGCACCTCGGTATCGAGCATGAAGTAGGCGCGGGAAGAAAAAGATGTTGGAGATTTCATCTTCGCCGCTCAGCAGCGTATCGGACGTAAAGCCTACCCCCATCGCCAGGTTCATTTGCGTCGTTCAGGATCGGGATCACGAACGGAATCTGTTCCGCACCGTTGATGACCTTACCGATCACATAGGCCGCCTTGTTGCGAAAGAACGGCTCGGAGAGCACGGCAAGTTGGAAGTTCTGGTGTCGCGCCCGATTGGCCGGAAAGCGCTCGCGAACGGCTCGCATCAGGAACAGGATATCGCGCCGACGATCGCGGAACGGCACACGAAGTTCAGGTCCTCCAGCAGATTCGAAAGCACCCGCGCGAAACCGTCGCGTGCCGGATAGTAGGGCCGGAAGATGGGCACCTCCGCCCGAGATGCTCGGTGGACAGCATCGGCCAGACGAAGATGTAGGCGTTGTTGTAGTAGCGCCAATCGAACAACCGGCAGAACACGGAGTTATAGAAGGTCTCGGCCAGTTCCGGTTGATGATGCAGCGGCAGTAGACGAGAGTACTTGATCTTGACACGTTTCCAGAGCCGGTGCTCCGGGCCGCGCAAATGAAACTTCGCGGCGCAGCATCGCCGTGGTCTCGATGACGCGTCGGTCGTAGAAACCAATGCGCTCGCGGGCAGCGCGCTGCAATGTGCTCCAGTCGGCCTGCTCGAAACTCTGGCGGGCACCGCCGGTAATCTCACGAAACAGGCGATAGTGACGGTCGAAGCCATCAAGGATGGCCTCGGCGAGTTGCTTGGCTTCAATCCAGGCCATTGGATGCGCCGTTCGAGGCTGGTCGCCAGTCTGTCGTTGTGGGCCGAGCTCAGCGGGGTTCAGCGAGCTTGATGCGCTCGACCGGCGCAGGGCCGAGGGCCGAGGGCCGAGGCCGACGGGCGCGGGTCGGTCTTGGTGAGGCGTCAGTGTCGAGGTCATCGGGACGCCGCAGGACAGAGAGTAGGCATTGGCCGCGTCGGATGGCGTTCTGGGGCTCATTACTCTGTTCAGGGCTCTGGGTCAGGCTCTGGATCAGGCTCTGGGTCAATCAGGCCAGGCGGCGCGACAACAACGCCGTCCGCGTCACTGTAGACCCAGTCGCCGGGGCGTACATGCACGCCGCCTATGACGATAGGCAGATCGCGTTGGCCTTCGCCGCGTCGCGTACTCTTGCGCGGGATCGCCCCAAGCGCCTTGACCCCGAGGTCCATCTCAGCCAGCCGAGCGGTATCACGCACGCAACCGTCGATGATGACACCGGCCCAGCCGTTGGCGACGGCACTCTCGGCAATCAGGTCACCGAGCATCGCGCAGCGCGCGGAGCCGCCGGCATCGACGACCAGCACCCTACCCTCTCCAGGCTCCACCAGCACCTCTTTGATGCGCGAGTTGTCCTCAAAACACTTGACCGTGACCGCTGGTCCGCAAAAGGTCTCTCTGCCACCGAAAGCCCGAGAAGATCGGCTCACAGACGGGCGAGTTGCTCCTCGAACTGATCGTAGAGATCGGCCGTGCTGAAGGTCATGGCTGGTTTGCTCTGCTTGGGGATGGTTGCGCGGACTCAACATCGCCGCATCGTTGAAATCCGATCAGATCGGTCGATCATATTGGCCGAGACAAACGCCCCGGCCGACCGGATTAGAACTGCTCTTCTTCGGTAGAGCCAGTCAGTGCGGTGACGGAGGAGACACCGCCCTGGATGGTGGTGGTCACATCGTCGAAGTAGCCGGCACCCACCTCTTGCTGATGGGAGACGAAGGTGTAGCCGCGGTCGCGCGACTCGAACTCCGGCTGCTGCACCTTCTCGACATAGTGTTTCATGCCCTCACCGCGGGCGTAGCTGTAGGCCAAGTCGAACATGTGTCACCACATGTTGTGGATACCCGCGAGGGTGATGAATTGGTACTTATAGCCCATTGCGGCCAGCTCATCCTGGAACTTGGCGATAGTGGCGTCGTCAAGGTTCTTCTTCCAGTTGAACGACGGCGAGCAGTTGTAGGCCAGCAGCTTGTTCGGGTTCTTCTCCAGCAACGCCTCGGCAAATCCGCGAGCGAAGCCCAGGTCCGGCGTGCCGGTCTCGCACCAGACCAGGTCGGCAACGGGGGCATAGGCCAGGCCGCGGCTGATGGCCCGCTCCAGACCGTTCTTGACCTGATAGGAACCCTCGGCGGTGCGCGTTCCCAGTCAAGAACGGCTGATCATTGGGGTCGACGTCAGAGGTCAGCAAATTGGCCGCCTCGGCATCGGTACGGGCCAGCAGCAGGGTCGGCACGCCCATGACATCGGAGGCCAGACGCGCGGCGACCAGCTTCTGGACCGCCTCGGTGCTAGGCACCAGCACCTTGCCGCCCATGTGGCCGCACTTTTTGACGGCAGCAAGCTGGTCTTCGAAATGCACGCCGGAGGCGCCAGCGGCGATCATATTCTTCATCAGTTGGAAGGGCGTTCAGCACGCCGCCGAAACCGGCCTCGGCATCGGCCACGATCGGCAAGAAGTAGTCGATGTAATTGCCCCGGGAACCCGGCCCGATCTCCTTTGACCACTGGATCTCGTCAGCGCGCTTGAAGGTGTTGTTGATGCGTCGCACCATGGTCGGCACCGAGTCGTAGGCATACAACGACTGG
>CALOBA010000070.1:0-23543 GCA_942491465.1 uncultured Gammaproteobacteria bacterium | reverse complement strand
GGCCTGCTCGCCCAGCCGGCGAGGCGAGGGGCTTGTCCTGCAGCAACGTCTGGATGTGGGCGCCGAGGGCGTCGGTAACCGCCCTCCGGGGCGAGCAGGCCGGTGACGCCGTGCTCGAGCCAGTCGGGGATGCCGCCGACGGCGAAGCCGACACACGGGGCGAGCCGCGGGCCAGGCCTCGATGCCGACCATGTCGAAGGGTTCGGCCAGCGCGAGGGGACGACGCCGGCGCGGCGCGGGCGTAGGCTGTCGTCAAGGTCCCCGATGGTGCACCCAGCCGGTGAGGGTGACGCAGTGGGCGATGTCGAGCGTCTTGGCCAGGGCCTTGCAGACTTCGAGGGTGGTCTCCGGTGCCGATGATGTTCGCGTGCCAGGGGCCGCGGACCTCGGTCAGCGCCCGCGACAGCAGCAGCTCGACGCCCTTGGTGGCGATCACCGGTCCGACGAAGAGGATCTCCGGGCGGTCCGACGGCGGCCGCACCGCCCTGGACCTGGCCAGTGAGCTTGGCACTCGGCGGCAGGACATGCACTCCGCTCCGGGGCGAACCCGTTGCCGACCAGTTCGCGCTGCATCCAGCGGCTGCCGACGATGAATCGGCGCACCCCCTGGTGGGGCGCAGCAGCGCGCTTGCGCTCCACCACGGCGCGCAGCCGCAGACCAGGGCGGCGGCGTTGCAGCACGCACAGATGTCGCCAGCAGGCGATGCCGGCCGGCTGGTCGCAGCAGCCGTTGCTGAGGGGAAAGTATTTGTTGCCCCGGTGGCAGACCAGGCTGTGATCGTGGATCATTGCGCGCCGCCGGGGCGCGGGCGGCCAGACGCTCCACCGCATCCGGCATCGGCCAGGCGATGGATGAGCATGACGTCGGGGCGGAAGGCGGCGATCAGGTCGTCGATCTGCAGCAGGCCCGAGGCGCTGTCGTCGAAGGTCTGGAGGAAGTCCGCGCGGGGGTGCGGGTCGGTATGCAGCAGTGCCTGCGGGTGCCGAGGGCACGAAGCCACCGCCGGCGATATCGTGGGGGATCTGCTCGATGCCGCCGGTGGTAAATCCGGCGCGTGCGTTGGACGTGGAGGATGCGCATCGGGCATACGGCGCGCTTGCCGTGGGCTGCGGTTGGGCTGGGACTGTCGCTGGTGCTCGGGGGCTACGGCATTGTCACCGCGGCCATCGCAGCCACTGCTCCCCCGGAGGGAGCCAGACGGTGGTGAGCCCCGTGCGGGCCGGGATCAGTCGCTGCCGCCTTTCTCCGGACGCCTGCTGCGCGGCATCCAAGGTGTCGAAGATCTGGAACACCGTATTGCAGCCGGGTGAGCTGGAACGGGCGCGGATGGTGTCGTTCATACCCATGAGGTGGACGTCGCCACCGCGCTTGCGGGAGCGGCCTGCAGGCCGGTCACCAAGACGGCGAGCCCGCTGGAATCCATGAATCGGTCTCTCGCAGATCGATCATCAGGTTGCCGCTGCCATTGCCGACGACGCCTTTGAGTTCGTCTCCGAGCGGTGCCGGAGTTGGCCATGACCAATCGTTGCGGCATCTTGACGATCGACGCCTGTTTGCTCATCGTTGGGTCCGCGCTCACGTTGTGCGTGCTGGGTTGGGCGCCTTGACGGTGCCGCGGGGGTCAGTCAAGCCGCCGTTTGATCAGGGTTAGGATGTTGGTCTCGCCGGCGGATGGGTAGTCGAGCGCATCGTAGGAGGTCCGGATGATGAGCCAGCCGCGACCGCCTTCGGCCAACGGGTCGGGAAGATGGCCGGGGGGCAGCGGCTGCGGCATCGGACGCCCTTGATCGTGCAGCGCGATGCGGATCTCCTCGGTGTCGATCTCGACCAGGATCGAGATGGGCATGCCGCGTTGGCTGTCGTAGGCATGCTCGATGATGTTGTTGAACGCTTCGACGACCGCCGTCAACAGGTTGTTGGTTACCGGCAGGTCGAGGCCCGCGCTGTCGATCAGCGGTCGCAGCCGTGCCTCCAGGTCGGCGATCAGCTCCGGGTCGTCGGGGTCGCTGTGCAGATCGATGCGCACCGGCGCGGCGTCGCTGCTTGCCGCCGCCTGTTGCGATGGCCGCTCGATGATGAGGATGCTGATGTCGTCTTCGAGGTCGCGATTGCCGCGCCAGCACTTCAGGGTCTCTGCCAAGGTATCGGCCATCAGCGTCGACGAGCCGTCGCTGAGGCTGCGCAGCGCCCGATAGAGGTGCTCGGTGTCGAAGGCCTCGCCGTCGGGGTTGGTGCAATCGGTGACGCCGTCGCTGTAGAGCAGGAGTCGGTCTCCGGGGGACAGGACGAAGGGCTGCGCGTCGTAGTCGGTGCCCGGGAACATGCCCACCGGCAGGCCGCCGGAGTCGAGGACCTCGATGCGTCCGTCGACCCGCAGCAGCAGCGGACGCGGGTGCGCGGCGATGGCGATCTCGCCCTCGCCGGTGGCCATGTCGACGCGACCGCAGGCGATGGTGGCATAGCTGATCACATCGTCGTCGGGCTGTTGCAGCTGCTCGTTCAGGGCCGCGAGCACCGCCGCCGGCTCGAAGCGCTCGGCGTGGGCGCCGGCATCGAACAGCGAGCCCGGGACCAGCGATCGGCTCAGGCTGGCCGACATCAGCGCCGCCGGGATGCCGTGTCCGGAGACATCCAGATGGTAGAAGCCGATGGTCTGCTCGGAGACCGGGAAGAAATTGAAGTTGTCGCCGGACACGGTGGCCGCCGGCAGGAACAGAAAGCCCGCCCGCCAGGGGAGGATCTGGCGGTCGGAGACCGGCAGCAGCTGGTGCTGGACCTTGGCGGCCACCCCGAGATCGCTTTGAATCCGCGCATAGGCCTGCTCCAGCTCGTCGCGCTGATGACGCAGGCGCCGGTTCTGGTCGGCGAGCTGGTCCTCCAGGGCGAGGATGCGCTCGGCCACGGTCAGTCGGGCGCGCAGGACTTGGGTGTCGAAGGGCTTGCCGACGAAGTCGTCGGCGCCGGCGTCGAGGCCGCGCACCAGGTCGGCATTGTCCGAGCGGCCGGTCAGCAGCAGGATGTACACATAGTGCTTGAGCGCCTCCCGGCGGACGGCCGCGCAGACCTCCGGGCCGGACATCCCCGGCATCATCCAATCGCAGACCACGAGCCGCAGGTTGCCCTCGCGCACCTTCTCCAGCCCGCTGATGCCGTCGGCGGCCAGCTCGACCTCGTATCCCCAGCGGTGCAGCAGGGCGCGCAGGTAGGCGCGCATGTCCGGGGCATCGTCGATGACGAGCACGCGGCGTTGGCGCGGCGTCGGCGCGTCCGGGCCGGCGGCGGCTTCGTCGGTGGGCTGCGGGTTGTTCATCAGGCGGTTGCGCGGGGCTTCGGGGTGGTCAGCCCTGAAGCGTCAGGCGAATCTGCTCCAGGGCCGCGCGGGTCCCGGGCAGCAGCTCGCGGACCTTTGCAAGCTCGGCATCGACCAGCGCCAGGTCGGGTGAGCTGCCGCGCGAGGCATCGTTCAGGGCCGCGGCGTGGGCCTGGAGGGCGGCGCCGCAGGACCCGGCCGAACTCTTGAGCTGGTGGGAGATGTCTTGGATCTCGGCGACCTGGTCCGGCATGCGGCAGTTGGTGAAGAACGTCTCCTGCTCGAGAAGCTGCTCCTCGAACACCTGCAGGATGTCCGCGAACATCTCCGGCCCGAGATCCTCCGCCATCTGGTCGATCATGGACATATCGATGAGCTCGGACATGGGGCAATCTCGGCGATGCTTGGCGCCCGGTGGGCGCTGGGATCAGTATAGAGGGAGAACAATCCCGCAGTCTGCCAGAGCCCAAGCGGGCATGCAAACCGCGGCTGCGCGCTAACGCGCCTGGCCGGTGATGGCGCGGCCGTCGGGACCGAGGAGGCGCAGGTACTCGCCGACCGCGGTTTCCGGTCCGGGGAGCTCCCGCGGATCTTCGGCCGGGTACAGCGCGGCCCGCAATGGGGTCCGAACGATCCCCGGATCGATGCTGTTGACGCGGATGCTGCTGGTCGAGGTCTCTTCCGCCAGCACCTGCATCAGGCCCTCGATGGCGAATTTCGCCGCCGCGAACGCGCCCCAGTAGGCGAGGCCGCGGCGACCGACGCGGTCGCTGGTGAACACGACCGCGGCATCGTCGGCGGCGCGCAGCAGCGGCAGCAGCGCCTGGGTGAGCAGGAAGGGGGTGGTCAGGTTGACCTTGAGGACGCGCTCCCACTCGTTGGCGTCGTAGTCGTCGATGCGGCTGAGAAACGGCGCGAATTCGGCGCAATGCACCAGCCCGTCGAGCCGGCCGAATTCGTCGCCGAGGGTGCTGGCGACGCCGAGGCACAAGCCCTCGTCGGCATGCTCGAGGTCCAGCGGCAGGCTGGCGGGCTCCGGGGCGCCGGTGGCGGTGATCCGGTCATAGACGGGCTCGAGGGCGTCCTCCTTGAAGTCGCAGAGGATCACCGTTGCGCCGTGCTCGGCACAGGCGAGGGCGACCGCGCGGCCGACGCCGACGGCAGCGCCGGTGACGAGGATGATGCGGTTGGCGAGGAGGTCTTTCGGGGGCTGATAGTCGTTCATCGGGTGCTTGGAGGTCAGGAGACGTGGGTGGACTGAGCGTACCGGAGCCGTCGCGACCGTTGCCGGCCTGGGCCAGGGCCCCGATCGGGAAGGAAACCGGACGGAAACCATGGGGTATGCTGCCAGCCTCGGCGGATGCCTGCCATGATCTTCGCCGTTCGCAGCGCTCGATGACGGCCTATTGGCGGCGGCGCCGGGATGTGAACGCCGCATCTGCGCCTCCAGGCCCCGCGATGCTCGTCGACGCGTTTGACAGGAGCCGGAGGAGCCGATATTCTGCTGCGCTTTCCGGGCGTAGCGCAGTCTGGTAGCGCACCACAATGGGGTTGTGGGGGTCGCAGGTTCGAATCCTGCCGCCCGGACCAAATCACCGATACGGCAGGGCGCTGGAGCGCTCCCCTCTTGGGGCATCCGGCACCGCCGCCGTCCCGATGCCGAGTGCCTTGCCGCGAAAATTCCGAGACCACCCGTAGCTGTGGGAGCGATTTGCAATCGCGACTGCCGCGACGCGGAAGTCGCGACTGCAGCGCTCCCACAGCACCGAGCGGGCATGCCGGCGGTCTTGGGACTTCCGCAGCGGTGCCCTAGCGCACGCAGCGCCGCATCCGTCGGGGGCATCCTCTTCCCCCCCCTCACCCCTCCCCAGTCCGCCAATTCCCGCATGAGCACCTGTGGCGACCCGCAATTGGCGGATGGCGAGCAGATCCGCGCCCGCGGTCTGGTCCAAGGTGTCGGTTTTCGCCCCACCGTCTGGCGTATCTGTCGCGAGCTTGGGCTGCGCGGCGACGTGCGCAACGACGGCGACGGGGTGCTGATCCGAGTCCAGGGCCCGGCACAGATGCGCGATGCGCTGTGTGCCCGGCTGCGGGCGGAGTGCCCGCCGCTGGCCCGCATCCATGGGCTTGAGCGCGGCGCATTGGTAGGCGTCGAGGCCCTGGGGCCGTTCGCGATCGTTGCCAGTGCCGCCACGGCCGTACAGACGGCCGTCGTCCCCGATGCCGCCACCTGCCCGGCCTGCGCGCAAGAGGTGCAGGACCCCGCCAATCGCCGCTATCGCTATCCGTTCACAAACTGTACCCATTGCGGTCCTAGGCTGAGCATCCTGCGCGCGATCCCCTACGATCGTGCCAACACCAGCATGGCCCCATTTGCGCTGTGCGCGGACTGTGCCGGCGAGTACGCCGACCCGGCGGATCGGCGCTTTCATGCCCAGCCCAATGCCTGTGCGGTCTGCGGGCCCCGGCTATGGCTCGAAGATGGGGCGGGGCAGGCAATCGATCCCGCCGGGCTCGGGGCGGCGGATGCCATTGCCGCGGCCGGGCTGCTGCTGCGCCAAGGACGGATCATCGCCATCAAGGGCATCGGCGGCTTTCACCTGGCCTGCGATGCGGCGTGCGCCGAGGCGGTGGTGGAGCTTCGTCGACGCAAGCGGCGCGACGTGAAGCCGTTTGCGCTGATGGCCCGGGACCCGGAGGTCGTCCGCCGCTGCTGTCGGCTTGCCGAGGCCGAGGCCGAGCTGCTCGCCACCGCCGCCGCCCCGATCGTCTTGCTCGACCGCCACCCCGGCGCCGACGCGCTGGTGGCGGATGCGGTGGCCCCCGGCCAAGACAGCCTCGGCTGCATGTTGCCCTACAGTCCCCTGCATCTGCTGCTGTTGGCGGATTGGGAGCGTCCGTTGGTCATGACCAGCGGCAACCTCAGCGACGAGCCGCAGTGCACCGACAACGCCGAGGCCGTGGAGCGGCTCGCGGGGCTCGCCGACGCCTGGCTGATTCACGACCGGGCCATCGTCAACCGCGTCGATGACTCGGTTGCGCGGATCATCGACGGCGAGCCCAGGCTGTTGCGCCGGGCCCGCGGCTATGCCCCGGCGCCGTTGCCGCTGCCGCCCGGGCTCGATGCGGCGCCGCCCGTGCTCGCCCTAGGCGCCGAGCTCAAGAGTACGATCTGTCTTGCCCAGCACGGCCAGCTGATCCTGTCTCAGCACTTGGGCGACCTGGAGGACGCGCGCACGGCCCGCGCCTTCGAGGCGGCGGTGGATCTGTATCGACAGCTGTTTGAGTTGGCGCCGCAGGCCATTGCCGTGGACCTGCATCCGGACTATCGCTCCAGCCAGCGCGGTCGCGTCCTCGCCGACGCGGCGGGGATACCGGTTGTCGCCGTTCAGCACCACTTCGCGCACATTGCCGCCGTGCTCGCCGACAATGCTTGGCCGCTGGATGCCGGGCCGGTGCTCGGGGTGGCCCTGGACGGACTCGGCGCCGGGACCGACGGCCGGGTCTGGGGCGGCGAGCTGCTGATTGCGGACTATCGGGACTTCCGCCGCGTCGGGCATCTGCGCGAGGTCCGGCTCCCCGGCGGCGCGCGGGCGATCCGCGAGCCCTGGCGCAACCTGGTCGCGCAGCTGGAGGCCGCCTTCGGCTGGGATGAGGTGGCTCGGCGCTGGCCGTGCCTGGCGCTGACGGGGCGATGGTCGCAACGACCGATCGGCCTGCTGCGGCGGATGATCGCCGGCGGGGTCAACGCGCCGCTGAGCAGTTCCTGCGGGCGTCTGTTCGATGCCGTGGCCGCGGCCTTGGACATCTGCGCCGACGCGATCGCCTACGAGGGACAGGCGGCGGTGGAGCTGGAGGCGGCGGCGCGGCGGGGCCTCGACGCCGCCGCCGTGGGCTATCCGTTTGCTGTTGCGCGCGAGCCTGACGCCGGCGTCTGGCTGCTCGACCCGGCAACCATGTGGGCGGCGCTGCTCGACGACTTGGCGGCGGGGGTTGAGACGGAGTGCATTGCCGCGCGCTTCCATCTCGGCCTGGCGGTGGCGGTGGCGGACTTGGCGGTGCGGATCGCCACCGAGCATGGCCTGAGCGCGGTCGCCCTGTCCGGCGGGGTGTTTCAAAACCGGACCCTGTTCGAGGCCGTGGTCGGACGGCTGCGGGGGCATGGGGTGACGGTGCTGACGCACCGAAGGGTGCCGGCGAACGACGGCGGCATCGCCTTGGGTCAGGCGGTGGTGGCGGCCTGCCGAATGCTAGCCGGGGGTCGGGGTATCGGTTGAGCTCGGCTCGGGCTGCGTCCGGCTTTTTCCTGGCGGCTTGCCCCAGCGGGCGAGGCCGCCGCCGGTATAGAGGAACGGCCGGCCGATGAAGTAGCCCTGGGCAAAGTCGACGCCGAGTTCGCGCAGCACGTCGACGATCTCTTCGTTCTCGACAAACTCGGCCACGACCCGCTTGCCCATGCCGTGGGCCATGTCGGTGACCGCGCGCACGAAGATCTGGTCTTCCTGGCTGTGGGCGATATCGCGGATGAAGGCGCCGTCGATCTTGACGTCGTTGACCGGCAGCTGGCGCAGATAGGCGTAGGAGGCGTAACCGCTGCCGAAGTCGTCGAGGGCGAATCGGCAGCCGAGCTGCTGGATCTCGCCCATCAGGTGGATGGCGTTGCTGAGCCGGTTGATGGCGATGGTCTCGGTGATCTCGAAGGTGAGTCGTTTGGGGTCGACGGCGTAGCGCTTGAGCATGCGCTTCACATCCGGCGGCAGCGACGGGTCCTGCAGCGCGTTGGCGGACAGGTTGACCGACAGACTGATCTCCGGGTACTTCTGCATCAGGGCGATGGCGTTGGCCAGCACCCAATGGTCGATGGCCTCGATCTGGCCGTTCTCTTCGGCGATGGGGATGAAGCTGTCCGGCATCACCAGCTCGCCCTGGGGGTCGCGCATGCGCAGCAGCGCCTCGGCGCGCCAGACCTTGCCGGAGGCGATCTCCATGAGCGGTTGGAAATGCAGCTCGAAGCGTTCGTCGCGCAGGGCGCCGGCGATGCGTTCGGACCAGATCACCCTGGCATTGGCCCGCTCGCGGCCCTCGTCTTCGGACGAGAACAGGTGCCAGCGCCCACGGCCCTTCTCCTTGGCCTGGTACATCGCCAGGTCCGCGTCCGCCATCAGCTGGTGCGACTCGCTGCCGTGCTCGGGGAACAAGACGATGCCGATGCTGGCCGAGACCTGATGGCGCCAGTGACGGGTGTGGATGACCACCGAGCGGACCTGGTTCTGCAGATAGGCGGCCAGCGTCAAGGCCTCGTCGGCGTCCGCCCGGGGCAGGATCAGGCCGAACTCGTCGCCACCGAGTCGCGACAGCACGCCGCCGTCGGGGACAATCGCCGCGAGCTGGTCGGCCACGCGCTGCAGCAGCTGGTCTCCCATGTGATGTCCGCTGATGTCGTTGACGTCCTTGAACTGGTCCAGGTCGAAGAACATCAGCGCGCCGTTGTAGCTGCCCCGACGGGCACGATCCACGGCGGTCGCCAGGTCGAGCAGGAAGCGGCGGCGGTTGCACAGCCTGGTCAGCGGATCGTGCTCGGCGAGCCAGACCAGCTCGCGTTGGGCCTCGGCGCGATCCCGCTCCATGCCCTCCATGCGTTGGGACAATGTGCCCACGGTGTCGATCATCAGGTCCATCTCATCGCGCACCGCCAGGCGGTCCTTGCGGATCGGCAGTCCCTGCCGCAGCTCCGCGAAGCGCGCGTCCGCCAGCAGCGGCAGCAGGTGTGCGATGCGCCGCAGCCGCGCCAGCGGCGTTTGCATGACCAGCAGCAGCAGCCCTTCGGAGAGGACCAGTCCCAGGATCGCGATCAGCACGGTGTCGCGGGTGGCCGCGGCAATGGCCTGGCGCTGGCGGGTGATGCGGTTGACCAGGACGGCATCGATCCCGGGGGCCAGGTCCCGGTGCAGAAAGACGTCGTAGGTCTCGCCGTCCTGCTCCAGCGTGGCCGCGTCGGTGTCGCTATCGCGCCAGAAGTTCGAGCCCAGCGCGGCGAGGATCGGCCGGGTTCGCTCGGGGTGGGTCATGGCGGGGAAGGTCGGCGCCGTGCCTGCCTCGGTCTCGGCCTGCGGCAGTAGGGCCACTTCGGCGTCGGTCAGCGATCGGAACGTCAGCAGGGCATCGGCAACATAGCGGCCGAGGACCAGGGTTCCTGCATCGGCACCCTGCCAGAGTATCGGTGCGGCGAGGTACTGGCGGCAGTCGTCGCCGCAGGTAAGCAGGGCAGCGGTCTGATCGGCGGACTGCTCGATCAACGGCATCAGGAAGGCTGGCAGCGGTGCGGCCTCCGCCGGCCACAGTAGGTGCGAGGTCTCGGCCGGGGAGAGCCAATGGACCGAGCGGATGTCCCATTCCAGGTCGAGCATGGACCCGTTGGTGTCGAGGGCTTCTGCCAGGTGGCCTGCGAGATCCTGCCCGGGTCGGATCGGGGCGAGCAGTGGAACGGCGTTGGCGAGCCGCGACATCTGGCGGAACCGGTCCTCGATCAGCGCTTGCAGCTGGCGGACCTGGCGGTCGCGGACCTCGGCTTGGGCGTTCTCGAACTGCCCCGCCAGCTGCTGGTAGGAGAGCAGGGCCAGCGAGGTGTTGACTAGGACCAGGACGAGGCTGAGCACAATCAGCGTCTTCCAGCGCAGGCTGAGAGATCGCTGTCTGGTCTCGACTTGATCCTGGCTGGCCAACGCCCGGACTCAGAAACGCAATACGGCCTGCACGATGAACAGGTTCCGGTTTTTCACGAGCTTGGAGACTTCATCGAATGCGGGATTCCAGGTTGGTTCGCGACCGCAGCATAGCGCAGGTCTTGCCGGTGCATCGAGGGCGTCTCTGGGTGTGTGTGCGCCGACGGCATCTGCGGATGCCCCCGAAGGCTGAGGCGGACGGCCGCAGGTTGCCGCCCGACTCCCGAGTGCTCGCCGAAGTTTAGGGGGTTGTATCCGAGGTGGCAACTGCCAACACCTTCGCTACGCTTGCTGGCCGAGTGGGCGCGACGGCGATGGCGCTCACCGGCTCCACACGGCGGGACGGGGCCGATAGCGGTCGGGGAAAAGGACGGTGGGTGCGAGCTGCAGCGGGTCGGTACGCGGGAAATCGAGGGTGTAATGAAGGCCGCGGCTCTCGCGTCGGCGCTGGGCGGATTGGACGATCAGGTCCGCGACCTCCACCAAGTTGCGCAGCTCCAACAGGTCGTTGTCCACCAGGAAGTGGCTGTAGTTCTCGATGATCTCTTGGCGCAACAGATCGATGCGCCGTTTCGCACGCTGCAGGCGCTTGTTGGTGCGCACGATGCCGACATAGTCCCACATGAACCGCCGCAGCTCCTCCCAGTTGTGGGAGATCACCACCTCTTCGTCCGGCTCGGACACGCGGCTCGCGTCCCAGTCCGGGCAGCGCGGTGGCGGCGGCCAGTCGCCGGCCAGGACATCGATGTCGGCGGCGGCCAGCTCGGCGAACACCAGGCATTCCAACAGCGAGTTGCTGGCCATGCGGTTGGCGCCGTGCAGCCCGGTGTAGGCGGTCTCGCCGATGGCGTAGAGCCCGGGGACGTCGGTGCGACCGCGGCGATCGGTGAGCACGCCGCCGCAGGTGTAGTGGGCTGCCGGGACCACCGGGATCGGCTCGCGGGTGATGTCGATGCCCAACTCCAGGCAGCGCGCATGGATCGTCGGGAAGTGGGTGCGCACGAGATCCGCCGGGCGGTGGGAGATGTCGAGCAGCACGAATTTGCTGCCCACCCGTTTCATCTCGTGGTCGATGGCGCGGGCCACGATGTCGCGCGGGGCCAGCTCGGCGCGCCGATCGAAGCGCGGCATGAAGCGCGAGCCGTCGGGCAGCATCAGTCGCGCACCCTCGCCGCGCAGGGCCTCGGTGACCAGGAACGACTTCGCCTGCGGGTGATACAGGCAGGTCGGATGGAACTGCATGAACTCCATGTTCGCCACCCTGGCCCCGGCGCGCCAGCTCATGGCGATGCCGTCGCCGGTGGAGACATCGGGGTTGCTGGTGTAGAGGTAGACCTTGCTCGCGCCGCCGGTGGCGAGCACGGTGAAGCGGGCGTGGAAGGTACGCACCTTGGCTTCCCGGCAGTCGAGGATGTAGGCGCCCAGGCAGCGGTTGTCGTCTTGTCCGAGCTTGCGCGCCGTGAGCAGATCGATCGCGCTGTGATGCTCATACAGGGTGACGTTCGCGCGGTTGCGGATGCGCGATTCGAGCGTGGTCTCCACCGCCTTGCCGGTGGCGTCGGCCGCGTGCACCACACGCCGGTGGCTGTGTCCGCCCTCGCGGGTGAGGTGCCAGCCGTCCGCATTGGTCGCGGCCTCGTCGCGGGTAAAGCGCACCCCTTCGCCGAACAGCCAGCGGATGTTGTCGGGACCGCGCTCCACCACCAGGCGGACGATCTCGGGGTCGCAGAGATCGGCGCCGGCCTGCAGCGTATCCTGCACGTGGGAGTCGATGGAATCCGTGTCCGCAAACACGGCGGAGATGCCCCCTTGCGCATACATCGTGTTGCCCTCGCTCAGGGCGCGCTTGGCGATCACGGCGATCGACAGCGACGTGGGCAGACGCAGTGCCAAGCTCAGTCCGGCGGCACCGCTACCGATGATGAGGACATCGTGGTCGACGGCGTTGGTCATGATTCGGGTACCTCTTGCGCTGTGCGCAACCGCCGCCGGGTGCGGCGTTGTCATGCGCTGGCCGTTGCAGTATGCCGCAAAATCGTCATCTTGCGATGTTCGGCGCGCCGGCCGCCTCCGACGGTTCCATCGGCGGGCACTTGGCCGCATCTTAAGGATCGAGATCAGCGCGTCCGGCGACCCTAGCCGGCGATGCGGCCCCGGCAAGGGTGTAGATGTCGATCGGCGTGATCGAGATCAGCCCGAGCGCGGGCGCGAACGAACTTTATAGAACGGGTGACTGTCAATGGCAACGGTAGCGCGAGAGCAGCGGCGAGCGTCGTCGTATGTCTGAGCGTCGGATCGATCACGAGCTGGTGCTGCGGGCGCAAGCGGGCGACAAGCGCGCCTTCGACCTGCTGGTGCTCAAGTATCAGCAGAAGATCGCCAACCTGGTAGGCCGCTACATCCGTGATCCCAGCGAGGTGATGGACGTCTGTCAGGATGCGTTCCTGAAGGCCTATCGCGCACTCCCGGGCTTCCGCGGCGAGAGTGCGTTCTACACCTGGATCTACCGGATTGCGGTGAATACGGTCAAGAATCATCTGGTGGCCCAGGGCCGGCGTCCTCCCGGCGAGGACGTGGATGCCGAGCTGGCCGAGCAGATCGACGCCGGGGCGCGCCTGCGCGAGCAGGCGACCCCGGAGCGGGAGCTGCTCAGCGACGAGATCGCGAACACGGTCCAGGCGGCGCTGGATGATCTGCCCGAGGAGCTGCGCACCGCCATCGTCCTGCGCGAGCTGGAGGGGATGAGTTATGAGGAGATCGCCACCGCGATGGAGTGTCCGATCGGGACCGTCCGCTCGCGCATCTTTCGGGCACGGGAGGCCATCGACAAGCGGCTGCGACCCTTGCTGGCACCATGATGTCCCGCGACGATCCCGATCGTGGTGCCGGATTGACCGGCTGCCCGTGGATCATCCGTTTTCACTGACTAACAACGTCGATCGAACCAGGTTTGTGTCATGAACAACGAGCAACGACAACGCCTCTCGGCTATGGTCGATGATGCCGCCGGGCCGGGTCAGGCGGCTGCGATGCTGTCCGCGGTCGAGCACTCGCCGGACCTGCGCGGGTGCTGGCAGCGCTACCATCTCATCGGTCAGCTGCTGCGGGGTGAGCCCCTCGCTCGGGACTACTGCGCGATCGCCGATCGGGTCCGCGCCGCGGTGGCGAATGAGCGTCGCCCCGAGCCCGTCTCGCTCCTCGGGCGGCTGCGTCGGCGGCTGGCCTCGATGCAGCAGCGCCCGGGCCTGCTGCTGCCCGCGTACGGCGGTGCGGCGGCGGTGGTGCTCGCGCTGGGTGTTGTGGTCCTCGGGCTGCTCCCGTCGGACGATCGCGCCGGCCCGGGCAGGGCGCAGCTTGCCGCGGTCGACGACGCATCGGCCGGCGATCCGGGGCTGGCCGCGGCATCGAGCATGATGCCGCCGCCGCGCTGGCAGGCGGCCTCACCGGCGCTGTCCTCGAAGCTCGATCGGATGCTGGTGGGGCATCGCGAGAGTGCCTCCGCCTCCGGCATCAAGGGCTTCATCCCCTATGCGGCCGTGGTCGGCAATGGCGCGCGCTGAGGTGCGGCGGCCGCGCGCCCCCAAGCTGCCGCACTGGGCGGGGCCGATCTCGCTCATCGCGTTGCTCTCCCTCGCCGGTGCCGCCGTCGCCGCTCCCCCCGGCGAGGCGCCTGCGATGTCGACCGCGCATCCCGCGGATGCCGCCGCTGCGATCGCGCAGCTGCGGCAGATGAGCGAGGCCCTGAACCGTCTGGAGTACGAGGGCACGCTGGTCTACCTGCACGGCGACCAGCTGGCGGCGATGCGCCTTGCCCATCGGATCGACAACGGCGTGTCGCGCGAGAGCCTGCTGGCGTTGAACGGCCCGATTCGCGCCGTGGCCAGGACCGAGCACGGCGTGACCTGCGTGTTCCCCGATGCCCACCCGATCCTGGTGGACCGCAAGGGTATGTCCGGCTCGCTGCTGCGCACCGTCAACGGCGCCCCGGGGCGGATCGATCGGCACTATCTGGTGCACCCGCTGGGCGGCTCGCGGGTCGCCGGGCGCGAGGCCTCCGTCATCGGCATCATCCCCCGCGACCAGCTACGCTACGGCTACCGCTTCTATCTCGATCGCCTCACCCGGCTGCCGCTGAAGATCGACCTGATGGACGGCGCTGCTCGGCCCGTGGAACAGATGATGTTTACCGATATCGCCATCCTCGGCGATGCCGCGGGCACTGTCGAGCCGGCGTCGAGCCCGGCACCCGCCAGCGCGGTCAGTCCGCCTCGGGATTGGGCGCTGCGCCGGATGCCTGCCGGATTCGATCTGGTGATGTACGATCGGGAGGTCGGCACCGATGCCGCCGCGCCGGTCGACCATCTGCTGCTGAGCGACGGCCTGGCGTCGATATCCATCTACATCGAGGGCGGCGACGTCGGCGGCCTCGACGGCCCGGCGCAGATGGGCGCCGTGCATGCGGCGGGTGCCCGCGTCGGCGGGCATCAGGTGACGGTGGTGGGGGAGGTCCCGGCGGGCACGGTCGAAGCGGTGTTGCGCGGCGTTCGCCCCGCCGGCGGCGACACCCCTCAGCAAGAGTTGGAGATTCGATGATCGAAGAACACGCCGTTGTCCTGTCCTCGGTCGCGGGGGTCGCCCGCGTCCAGGCCGTCCGCCGCAGTGCCTGTGGTGCCTGCTCGGCAAAAGGTGCCTGCGGCACCTCGCTGCTCGATCGCGTGCTCGGCCGCCGGCCGCTGGAGCTGGAGATGGAGGATACCATCGGTCTGCGCGCCGGTGACGAGGTGGTCGTCGGTGTCCCGGAGGAGGCATTGGTCATCTCCGCGTTCGTCGCCTACATGGTCCCGCTGCTGGGGCTGATCGGCGCGGCCTTGCTCGGCACCGCGCTTGCCGAGCGCCTCGCCCCGGCGTCGGTGGAGGGTTGGGGGCTGGTGTTCGGCATCGTTGGTCTGGCCCTGAGCCTGCTCTGGGTGCGTGCCCGCAGCCGTCGCCTGGGGGCCGACCCGCGCTGGCGCACCAGGCTGTTGCGGCGAACGCTCGCCGTGTCCTCGCCGCCGCTGACCGTCGAGCTGCGCTGAGCGCATGCCCAACGGCGCCGATCCCGCGGGCGCGGTGACTGCCGGTTCTGGTATGGTTTAGGGATCGCCCCACTCACCCGGCCCGCGCGCCGTACGCTGGGCCACTTCCCCTCCACCCGGTCGGCCAAGCATGCCAACGTCAATCCATCTTCTCGTCGCGCGCGGCTGTGCCCTCGCGCTGCTGCTGGTCACGTACGCGGTGAGCGCGCAGCCGGTTGCGGAGTCGCCGCTCGATGCCGCGATGCCCGCGGCGCTGCCGGACTTCTCCCGCCTGGTCGAGCGCTGTGGTCCGGCGGTCGTCAACATCAGCACCCAGCAGAGCGTCTATTACGCGCCGCAGGATTTCGGTGGCGATGAGGGCATTCCCGAGGATAGCCCGCTGTATGACTTCTTTCGCCGCTTCTTCGGCAACGACGGGGACTTGCCCCAAGACGTCGATCCGGGGCGCTCTCTGGGCTCGGGCTTCTTTGTCTCCGACGACGGCTATGTGCTCACCAATGCCCATGTGGTGGAGGCCGCCGATGAGATCATCGTCCGCACCAGCGATCGGCGCGAGTTCCTGGCGCAGGTGATCGGTGCCGACGAGCGCAGCGATATCGCGCTGCTCAAGGTCGAGGGCACCGAGCTGCCCAGCGTCCATATCGGCTCCGCGGCCGATCTCAAGGTCGGCGAATGGGTGCTGGCGATCGGCTCGCCGTTCGGTTTCGAGCACTCGGCCACCGCCGGCATCGTCAGCGCCAAGGGCCGCAATCTGCCGAGCGAGAACTATGTCCCGTTCATCCAGACCGATGTGGCGATCAATCCGGGCAACTCCGGTGGACCGCTGTTCGATCTGGACGGGCGCGTCATCGGGGTCAACTCCCAGATCTACAGCCGCACCGGCGGCTTCATGGGCCTGTCGTTCGCCATCCCCATCGACGTCGCCATGGACGTGGTCGCCCAGCTCAAGACCAAGGGCCGGGTCAGCCGCGGCTGGCTCGGGGTGCTGATTCAAGACGTGACCCGCGAGCTCGCGCCCGCCTTCGGCATGACGCAGCCGCGGGGTGCCCTGGTCTCGCAAGTGCTGCCGCACAGCCCGTCGGAGGCCGCGGACCTGCGCCCCGGCGACGTGATCCTGAAGTTCAACGGCATCGACATTCAGACCTCCGGCAACCTGCCGCCGCTGGTCGGGGCCGCCAAGGTCGGCACCGAGGCGCGCATCGAACTGCTGCGCGAGGGCGAGATCCTGACCCTATCGGTGCTGCTCGCCGAGCTGCCCGATGATGAGGCGATGATGGTCACCCAAGGCGTCATCGCCGAGCCTTCGTCGGCAAACCGCCTCGGGCTGGTGGTCAAGGATCTGACCGGCGACGTGCGCGATCAGCTCGGGATTGCCGAGCTCGCCGGTGGCGTGCTGGTCGACAGCGTGGAAGAGGGGCCGGCGGAGCAGGGCGGTATTCGTGCCGGTGATGTCATCCTGCGCTTCGACCGCCACTCGGTGGAGGACGCCCGGCAGTTCCGCGAGCTGCTGGAGGCCACCGAGCCGGGTAAGGTCGTCCCCATGCTGGTGCAGCGCGGCGACGGTCGCATGTTCTACGCGATTCGTGTGCCCCGAGATTGAGGTCTGTGTAACACTAGCCGCTCCACATCCTTAACGGGCATTGCTTCACCTGCGGTTCCCCGTCCGTCGAGGGTCTTCACCTCATCCGAGGCCATGCTTGGCCGCGAGCACCCCAATCCTTCCCCCGAGCCCCGATGGCCGAAACCAGCCGCATTCGCAACTTCTCCATCATCGCCCACATCGATCACGGCAAGTCCACCATTGCCGATCGGTTCATCCAGCACTGCGGCAGCCTGACCGCCCGCGAGATGTCGGCCCAGGTGCTCGACTCCATGGACTTCGAGCGCGAGCGCGGGATCACCATCAAGGCCCAGAGCGTCACGCTCAACTACACGGCCGACGACGGTGAAACCTACCAGCTCAATTTCATCGACACGCCGGGGCACGTTGACTTTTCCTATGAAGTCTCGCGTTCTCTGGCCGCCTGTGAAGGTGCGCTGCTGGTCGTGGACGCGGCGCAGGGCGTCGAGGCGCAAAGCGTCGCCAACTGCTACACCGCCGTCGAGCAGGGCCTGGAAGTCCTGCCGGTGCTGAACAAGATCGACCTGCCCTCCGCCGATCCCGAGCGGGTGAACACCGAGATCGAGGAGATCATCGGCATCGACGCCAGCAAGGCCTGTCTGGTCAGCGCGAAGTCGGGCATGGGTATCGAAGATGCCCTCGAGTACCTGGTGGAGAACGTGCCACCGCCCGAGGGTGATCGGGAGGCACCCCTGCAGGCGCTGATCGTCGACTCCTGGTTCGACAACTACCTCGGCGTCGTCTCGCTGATCCGCATCAAGGAGGGCACGCTGCAGCGGCGCGAGAAGATCAAGGTCATGTCCACCGGCCGGACCTACCAGGCCGACAGCATCGGCGTGTTCACGCCGAAAAAGACCGAGCGGACCGTGCTCGGTCCGGGCGAGGTGGGCTTTCGTCGTGGCCGGCATCAAGGAGATCGACGGCGCCCCGGTGGGCGACACCATCACCGGCGCCGATCGCCCGGCCGACGTGCGCCTGCCGGGCTTCCAGCCAGATGCAGCCGCGGGTCTTTGCCGGGCTCTTCCCGGTTGTCCTCGGACGACTACGAGGATCTTCGCGAAGCCCTGGACAAGCTGCAGCTCAACGACTCGGCCTTCTCGTACCTGCCGGAGACGTCGGACGCGCTGGGCTTCGGCTTCCGCTGCGGCTTCCTCGGCATGCTGCACATGGAGATCATCCAGGAGCGCCTGGAGCGCGAGTACGATCTGGATCTGATCACCACCGCGCCAACCGTGGTCTACGAGGTCCTGCAATGACCGACGGCGAGCTGATCGAGGTCGACAACCCGGCCGAGCTGCCGGAGCCCGCGAAGATCGCCGAAATTCGCGAGCCCATCATCGCGGCCCACATCCTGGTTCCGCAGGACCTGCTCGGCGCCGTGATCGGGCTGTGTATCGAGAAGCGCGGCGTGCAGAAGGAGATGCGATACCTGGGCGGGCAGGTGCAGGTGACCTACGAGCTGCCGCTGAACGAGGTCGTGATCGACTTCTTCGACCGGCTGAAATCCGTCAGCCGCGGCTACGCCTCGTTCGAGTACAGCCTTGAGCGCTATCAAGCGGCGGAGCTCGGTCAAGCTCGACCTGATGATCAACGGTGAGCGCGTCGATGCCCTGTCGCTCATCGTCCACCGCGACAACGTGCAGTGCCGCGGGCGCGAACTCGCCGAACGGATGCGGGAGCTGATTCCGCGGCAGATGTTCGAGATCGCCATCCAGGCGGCCATCGGCACCAAGGTCATCGCCCGTACGACGGTCAAGGCCTTGCGCAAGAACGTGACCGCCAAGTGCTACGGCGGTGACGTGACCCGCAAGCGGAAACTGCTGGAAAAGCAGAAGGCCGGCAAACGGCGCATGAAGCAGGTCGGCAGGGTCGAGATTCCGCAGGAGGCCTTCCTTGCGCCGTACTTCGGAGGTACCGGCAAGGATAACTAGGGGACTCGACACCGTCTGCCGGACCCGCTCCTCTCCGGGCCTGCGAATTTGCCTGACGTAGACCCGGGCGACTGACGCTCTGAGTTCCAAGAATCGACTGACCTGGCCGCTCGCATCGGCGCTACGGCCGCTGACCGAGCGGACGACCTGAAGATTTGCCTGGTCTTCGGACGCAAGCGACGCCGGCTTCCGCCAAGGCGTCGTCTGGTTGCTCACAAGCGGTCGGCGCCGAGCCCCCGGCGCGCGGGCGCGGGTTCGTGCCGGCGGGAACAAAGCCCCTCGCGTCCGGTCGAATATGATCGAGATCGTTCTTTCCGGTGATCTTGCTGCTGGTGCTGGTGTTTCGGTCCTTTCTTTTCGAGCCGTTCAAGATTCCTTCATCATCAATGGTGCCGACCCTGTTGATCGGTGATTTCATCGTGGTCAACAAGTTTGCCTATGGCCTGCGCCTGCCGGTACTGAATAATCGATTCCTGGCGGTCGGTGACCCCGAGCGCGGCGATGTGGTCGTGTTCCGGTATCCCGTGGATGGCCGCACCAACTACATCAAGCGCGTGATCGGCTGCCGGGCGATTCGGTGACGTATCGTGACAAGGTCGCTGTACGTCAACGGCGAGCCCATGGTTCAGGAGAGTGACGGACTGTGGATAGGCGAGGGCATCAATCGTACATCGGCCACCAGGGACGCGCTGCTGCGTCGAATCGAAGACCTCGAGGGGACGGAACACGAAATTCTGATCAACGCCAACAGCGCTCAGCGTCGATCCCAGAGCTGGATTGTTCCTGAAGGCCAATACTTCGTGATGGGCGACAATCGCGACATGTCGCAGGATTCCCGCGCCTGGGGATTCGTGCCGGAAGAGAATCTGGTCGGCCGCGCGTCTCGTATCTGGATGCACTGGGACTGCGCGTCGCGGCGATGTGTGGTGTTCGATAGAATCGGTGATAAGATCGATTAAGCGAGCGAAATCAAGGTCATTTGGCTGCTTTTCGCCGGTCAATTTTTGGTCCATGGAGTTTTTAAAAAATGATGAATTCAGGGGTTTCGAGCTGCCGCCAGCTCCAGAAGGGAATGACGCTGATCGGCTTCATCTTCGTTCTGGTTTTCGTGCTGTTCTTTGTCTACATCGGGATCAAGCTTGTTCCGATCTACCTCAACCATATGTCAGTGGCCTCAGAAGTCAACTCGGTTGCTGGTGAATCCGGATCTGCCAATGTTCCTCCCAATACCTTGCGCAGAAATCTTATGACCCGCTTGCAGGTCAGCTACGTCGAACACGTGACACCAGAAAATATCAAAGTGGAGCGTGGACAAACGACCATGCTGGTTGTGGATTATCAGGTCGAAACACACCTGATCGCGAATATTGACGCAGTTCTTTCATTCAGAACTGAAGCGCAGCTTACTAACTAATGGTTCAAAGACTTCAAGCCTCTGCAGGATTGAAATTCGAAATCTGGGAAGCATCTGAGTACGCTGCGCTAGACCGGTGATGGTCCGGGTGCCCAAGATCTGAGAACATGATCAACCGAAACAGAATCCCCGGCTTCGACTACGCGTTCCAGGACCCAGAGCTTCTCCAGCGCGCTTTGACCCATCGCAGTCATGGACCGGGTCACTACGAGCGGCTGGAGTTTCTTGGCGACGGCTTACTCAATCTGGTGGCGGCGGAACTGTTGTTCGAACGCCGCCCCCATGCGTCCGAAGGGGATTTGAGTCGTCTACGTTCGAGACTGGTGCGCGACCGTACGCTGGCACAGATCGCGCAGGAACTCGAGCTCAGTCAGTTCCTGCGGCTGGGGCAGGGGGAAAAAAAGAGCGGGGGCTACCTGCGCGAATCCATTCTGGCTGATGTGATCGAGGCCGTGATTGGCGCCGTTTTTCTGGACGGCGGTTTCCATGAAGCCCGCCGCGTCGTTCGGGCGCTGCTCGATGACAGAGAGCGCGCGCTACCTGATGCCGATGCATTGAAAGATCCCAAGACTCGCTTGCAGGAACTGCTGCAAGGTCGAGGTCACGATCTACCGGTCTATGAGGTCATGGCAGAAACAGGTGCGGACCATATCAAACGCTTCGAGGTGGAATGCCGAGTCGATGGCCTGGCAGAAGCGGTGCGAGCCGAGGCCGGCAGTCGGCGCAAGGCGGAACAGGCCGCGGCCCGATTGATGCACCTGCAGTTGATCGATCACTTCAAGGCGATCCACGAGCAGCGGGGGAATCGGCGCCCCAATTCATCAAGTGAGAGTGTTTCAAAATGAGTACGCGATTCGGTCATGTTGCATTGATTGGTCGTCCAAACGTCGGCAAGTCAACCTTGCTCAATCGGATCGTGGACGCCCCGGTCGCCATTGTGACCCACAAACCCCAGACCACGCGCCATCGGATAATGGGAATACATAGTGATGAACGCGGTCAGGCCGTGTTTGTCGATACGCCAGGCCTGCACCGACGTCGTGACCACGCGCTGAACCGACGGCTGAACCGGATTGCTGCCGATTCCAGCCGGGGCGTTGACGTGCTCGGTCTGGTGCTGGATGCCAGTCATCAGACCGATGAAGACGATCTGGCGCTGGCTGTCGCGGCGGAACAATCCGGTCAACCCTATCTGCTGGTCTTCAACAAGGTCGACCAGGTCAAGCACCGCTCCGACCTGCTGCCGCTGGCCCGGGAATGGACCGCAGACGCTCATCCCGAAGCCGTGCTGTACATTTCAGCGCTTGCGTCGATGACGGGGATCGAGGGCCTGATGGAGGCACATCACCTGAAGACCGGCTCGCCGCAAGCAGCCGCCGCTGTATCCGGCGGACCTGTTCACCCGCGAGCCGATGCGGTTCCTGGCCGCGGAGCTGGTGCGGGAACAGCCGCTGGAGAATCTGTACCCGAAGAAACTCTACGAGCACGACCGTCGTGGTTGAGTCCTTCGAAGAGCAGTTGGCGGACGGTGCTCGAGATCGCGGCCCGGATCCTGGTCGCGGAAAAGCGTCACAAGGGCATGGTGATCGGCAAGGGCGGACAGACGCTGAAGCGGATCGGCTCGCGTGCCCGCCAGGCCATGCAGACCCTGTTCGACCAGCCTGGTGCGCCTCGACCTTTGAACGTCGCCGTCATGGAAGGCTGCTGATGGACCGGGAGCCCGATCGTTCTCAAGGGCGGCTGAGCGCCGGCGAAACGATGACCGGCCTCGGGACGCTGATCGACCGTGAGCCGAGTCGATCGCGAGCCGGCGTTCGTACTGCATCGCCGCCCGTACCGTGAAACCAGCCTGATCGTCGAACTCCTCATCGCTCGCTTCGGGCGTTGATTTATCGCCGGTGGTCGCCCGCGGTGCAAGCCCAATCGCGCCGGCGGCTGCGCAGCTTCGGCGAACTGTTCCGACCCGGAAGCTGGAAGCGGTGGGACCCGGCGCGGTGGGGGGGGGGAAACGGGCCCACGCTGATCGCCGCCGAGCCGATCGGCACCCACGCTGACCGGGCAAGCCCCATGTGGTGTGGCCTGTACGCCAACGAGTTGGCGTTGCGCTTGCTGCCGCGCGATCTGGAGGAGCCCGAAGTCTTCCTGGCCTACGCCGAACTGCTGCCGCGGCTGCGCGAAGCCGAGCGGCAGGGCGCGGCGCTTCGGCGCTTCGAATGGACCCTGCTGTCGGCGCTCGGGGTCGCGCCGGAAATCGATGTGGTCGGCGAGACCCGAATCTTTGCTTACGTCGACCCCGAGACCGCCTATCTTGCATCGACCCTGATCGAGGGCACCGAGCCGGCGTCGTGGGATGTACGATCTGCGCCGTGTCGGAGGAGCATGTGCACTGCGGGCGCTGGCTGCCGGGCGCGAATTGCAGTCCCTTAAAAAAAAAAAAAAGCCGATGTGCCGTGGCAGCTCAGGCGACAGACCCCCCATGCGAGAATTGATCGATACGGCAGCTGGAGACGGACGTCCGCTGCAGACCCCGAAAGACTGCATCGAGAGTACTAAAAAGCCCGGAGAAAAAAACGCCATGACGCGCACCCTGCTAGGCATCAACATCGATCACGTCGCGACGGTGAGGCAGGCCCGCTGGAAACGTTATCCCGAGCCGATCGACGCGGGCTGCGCGCCTGCGGAGGGCGCGGGGGCCGACCCCATCACGCGTGCACCTGCGCGAAGACCGATGCCACATCCAGGACGCACGATGTCGAGGCGCTGGCTCACGTGGTGAGGACCTGGATGAACCTGGAGATGGCGGCCACGGGAAGCCTGGAAAACGCTCGCCCCTCGCCTGCCGCCTGCGGCCCTATCAAGCAGACGATCGTGCCTGAGCGACGGGAGGAAGTCACGAAGGGTCGCGGCCTCTGACACTCGGCGCCCCAACCCGCGCCTGCGCGAGACCATTCGCCGGCTCGATGAGGCCGGCGCCCCGGGTCAGTCTGTTCATCGACCTCGACCCCGCCGCCCCTCGACGCCGCCAAGGATCTCGGCGTCCCCGCGATCGAGCTCCACACGGGGCGCTATGCTCACACCTGGCCTAGCGGGCGACGCGGCGCTCGAGGAAGCCCGTTTTTTGCGCGCCGCGCGCCATGTGCCGCCGACATGGGTCTGTTCGTGCACGCCGGACACGGCCTCACTTACCAGAATGTGATGCCCGTGGCGGCCATTCCGGAGATTCGAAGAGCTCAACATCGGCCACGCCATCATCGCCCGCGCCATCTTCTCGGGTCTCGATCGAGACCGTTCGGGACATGAAGACGCGGATGCGCGAGGCGGCCCTAGCACCGCGTTCCATCTGACGTTGCGGATGCCGGGATGGTCGCGCCTGCATGCGGCGCATGTGGATTGCATGGTTACGGATAGGAAATCCAAGCCACCCTGAGCCTCCAGGTGGGCTCGGAACAGGACGCTAGCAGGGGCGGGA
>CALOBA010000069.1:0-76157 GCA_942491465.1 uncultured Gammaproteobacteria bacterium | reverse complement strand
GCACCGGAACAATCTAAATCTCGAAGCATAGGAGATCCAAGCTGTGGTTCGTTACGCATCAGCTCCGTTCGCAGCCCTCGTGGTACTTGGCACCGTCACCACGTCGACTAGCGCCGTTGCAAACCTGATAATCAACTCTGGCAACGAAGATCCTCTGGTCGGCGGCGAAATCCCCGGATGGACGGAGGTGATTGGTAACAACTGGACACAGCGCTCCTCAAACCCGGCTCCGTTCGAAGGCAACAACTATTTCTTCGCTGGCGTCGGTGCGCTAGGCGAACTTGCGCAGTCCATCGATGTTTCTGCATATAGCGCCGGCATCGATTCCGGATTGCAGAACTTCTCCTTCGAAGGCTATGTGCGGAGCTTCAACCAAAACCCGGTCGACACAACGCAAATTATCGTCGAGTTTCTTGACATCTCAAGCGTCGCATTGGACTCCTTTGATTCTGGGCAGATGTCCAATACATCATCTTGGGATCTAGTTTCCGACTCCCGATTCGCGCCAGTTCTTACCCGCTCCATCAACATCCGACTTATCAGCGACCGGAATGATGGCTCCAACAATGACGGCTACTTCGACGCATTATCCCTCACAACAAGCACAGTGCCGATTCCTGCTTCAATAGCACTGATTGCACTCGGCCTAATCCCCCTTGGAATGCGTCGCGTCTTCATAACCAACGCGCAGCGCTAACTAGCGCGCAAGCCCGACGCCTTGGAGCAGCCTCCGCTTCGCTACGAAGGAAAAGCAAAGAACGGGGTCAAAGCAAAGAACGGGGTCAAGTCTTGCCTTTTGCCTCTCTTGGCGAATAAGGATGCCAAAGTGGCTCGGCCCGACCGCATGCTGCCGAGCCGCCGCTGACGCGGGCGGCTCCGCAGCATGCGGCGGGCCAGGCTTAACGTTAGGCGTCGAGCATTCCTCCGACACTCAGCCCGGTAACAGCATGCCTACAATTCTGCTTTTGCTTGGATGGCGACTTTTTCATGCAAACGAAGGAAACGAACCGATCCACATTCATTGCAAAAAGGGCGACATGGAATGCGTTTCTCTCTCTCTCTCTCTCTCTCTCTCTCTCTCTCTCTCTCTCTCTGGCTTTATATCGAAACATTTGATTGTATCCCTCGCGTACGCTTTCAACATGTCGCCTCGTTCTACGAGAGAGATTAGAAAAATCGTATTCCAGCATTTTGACTACGGAAAAGGGGTCAGATCCCTTTTAAATTAAATAGATCACATGAAGGCGCTCGGCTAATAACCGGCCATGAGTGAAGTTGCCCAAAAATTGCGGAACCTCCGATGCCCTACTGGCTGCCGGCGCAGTAACGCCGGCAGTCAGTAGGGTGCGAGGTCGGCAAGACGCTGGAAGGTCTTGATCCCAAGCGCGTGCAAGGCCAAAAACGGGCTGGATTCGACCTTTTGTGATCGCATCAATCGTGCGCGAGTGCAGTGAATCGGCGCGCGAACGAACCGCGCAAGCCGAGCGCATTGAAACGCAGACCAACACCGCCATTGTCGAGCATACCCGCCGCATCGAGCAATTGCTCGAAGCCATCGAGCTGTTGCGCCACAGACGCTTCGGCCCGCGCCGTGCCGATCGTATTCCCGAGGGCCAATTGTCGCTGTTCGACGAGGCCGAGCTCGAAGCCCTGATCGGCGAATTCGAGGCCGCGCTGCCTGCACCGAGCGAGACGCCGGCATCGAAGAGCGCCGACACCGAGATGCCGAAGCGCAAGCCGGTGCGCCGCCCCTTGCTCGGAAATCACCATTTAGCTGACCCCGATCAAGAGGCGGCAAAAAACTCTCGCGGCTGAGCACGATGATCTGGATCAATTTTCCGCGAAGCGTTGCGTTGAGCCTGTGACGCGCCGTCAGTTCTCTATGTGTTGGTTGCGGAGCCGATCCGCTACCGGTCACCCTTCAGGTTCTAGGCATGGGGCTGCTCCCAGTGGGGAGAAGACACCCGGCCCGTTGCTCATTCGAGCCCCAGAAAATCATCGGTGCCCCGCCAAGGTCCAAGTGGTGCACGGCAGTGCCCGGAGGGCGGGCCGTGCGTTCACAGATACTGTGGCTTGCACCCCGGTAGGGCGCAGCCAACCCGATATGGCTCGATGGCGGGGGCGTCTCGGTCACATACGCTGTCGCTCCGTGGTGGTTGCAATCTTGGGCGGGAATGCCTCGGGGCTCAATCAGATCTGGTGGCTGGTCGCCAACCCCATGTCGAAGCTCACCGAGGCATGCCCGATTCGGTTCACGCGAAGGCGCGGTTCACGTCGAATTCGCTGCCGTCGCGAAGAATGTAGTAGCAGGCACGAGCCAGTTTGTGCGCCACCGCCTTGGTGGCGATGACGTTCTTGGTCTTGGCGTGCTTGCGTTGATAGTAGCGCTTGATCTGCGGGTTGTAGCGCACGGCGAAGTTGGCCGCCTCGACGTAGGCCCAAGCCAGATACTTGTTGCCGTTCTTGGTGTTGCCCTTGCCCTTCTGCTTGCCGTTGGAGACATGCGTGGTGCCGACGCAGCGGCAGTAGGAGGCGTAGTTTCCGACCCCCGCGAAGCGCTCGATGGGGCCGGTCTCCAGCACGATGGTCAACCCGAGAATGCGCCCGATGCCGCTGACGCTGAGCAGTGCCCGCAAGCGCTGCGTCTCCTTGCTCTGGCGCCAGGCTTCGCGCTCGAGCAGGTCGACGGCCGCCTGTTGGCCTTGCATGGCCAGGACCGTGCTCTGGATCGCCAGCGCCAAGTTGGCGTCGGTGACCAGCTCGGCGATCGACTCCGGGGTCAGGCGCCGTGCCGCGTTGGCGCTGATCGAGCGCCCGCGGTTGCGCGAGAACAGGTTCTGCACCGCCAGGATGTGCGCTGCTGGACCAGGCGCTGGCGCCGCCGCAGCAGGTCGCGTACCGCCCGCTCGGCCTTGGGGTAGATGTACCCCTCGGGCAGTACCCCCAGGCGCAGCAGCTTCGCCAGCCAGGCCGCGTCGGTGTCGTCGTCGGCATACTTCAGGCCGCTGTACTGCACGATGGCCGCCGTGTTCGCCAGGTGCACCCGGTAGCCGGACTCCATCAAGGCATCGACCAGCCAGTACCAGTTGTAGGTCGATTCCACCACCAAGCCGCTGATCCCGTCGCGATACGGTGCCAGCGCATCGACGATCGTCTGCACGTCGTTGGGCAAGCGCTTGCGGTAGACGAGGCGGTCGGTCTCGTCCGACAAGGCCACGACGCTGTTGTTTGAATGTAGGTCGATTCCGCCGTAAAGTGTCATGGTCGACTCCTCCCCTTCGGGGCTGCGGTTGTTGGATCGTTCAACCCAACTGTAGCCTCCGGGGCGGGGCCGGCTAGATGAAATCAGGTCTCAGGACGGCTCGGGTCACGTCTCACGTTGCACATTCCCTGAACCGCCTACCACTGCACCAAAGTCAATGCAACGAGCACGACCAGAACGCGTGTTGAAAACTTAGGCGCAGCTGTACTCGTCGCCGTTTCGGGGCTGTGGCAGGGCTTTCGAGGCGCACAGCAGGTTACAAGGGAAACCTCGCCGTCTCCTTCTGCCTGCGCCGCTGCCACCGGCCAGCGCCGAGCCCCAGCACGCCCAGCGCCAGCAGCATCGCCGTGCTCGGCAGCGGCGCAGCGGCGATTTTTCCGGGGCGAACGGCCCATCCGTAGAACTCGCTGGATTGGCCGAGGAAGCTCTGGTTGCCAACATCGGCGACGAAGATCCACACATAGCCGGAAATGAGGTTGAACTCCGTGTCGGACCAGTAAGCGAAGTCCTCCATGTTCGTGAAGACGTCATCCAGAACGGGGCTGGAGGTGATGGCCTCGTTCGCATCCCGGTCGCCCTCCGTGTAGAACAGGTCCCCCAGCTCACTGTCGGTGCAGTTCAAACCGTTGCACGGACCAGTCCCGTCGCTGTCCAGCGCCGACCAAAGCCGCCAATCATCAGCGCCGCCGTAGGCGATGCTGCCAAGCCACTCCACCCAGGCCATCGCGCCGAACCAAGTCATGCGACCGTTGGTGGTGTTGAAGTCGCCCGCCACGACTGTGTGTGCGCCGCCGCTGCTGCTGATTGTCGGCACGGCGGCGATGATCTGGCTCACTACCGAAGGGTCGTCGTCGTATTGTGTCTTGAACAGGTTGGCGTCGGCCACCCAGGTCAACCCGGGCTGCGCCGCCCCGACCGGGGTGTAGTCGTCGTCGTAAACCAGATCCACGCCCTTAGCGGTGTAGGGCGCGAGCGCTGCCTGCGCGGCGCTGGCAAGGAGCAGCAGCCCGACCGCCAGGCCGAGACGCGTTGATGTCAATGGTTGCATGTTGAGGTCCTCTGATCGGCTCTGAAGCGCTGGTTGGTGATTCGCGCTGTCCCCGGTGCATTCTCCAGTGATCGCCGCAGTGCCGCACCCGTCGCGTGTGCTTGCCAGAAGAGATGGCTGCGGGGCGCCGGGTAGAGACTGTCGGCGGACGACGGATAGGAAATTCGACCGCCTCTGCGAACTTAAGGCGATGCTATGACCAGAGGCTAGCGAGGGCCGGAGGGTTGGTCAAGGCGCATCAGCATCTCCCTGGCTGTTCCAGATCGCATTTTAGAATGGCTGCCTCAGGGTCTGTCCCCCTTGTCTTCCCTCTAGACTGAACCTGGCTGCTTTTCCTCCGCGGCCCCTTTTCCTCGGCCGGCGGCCGCGGCAAGGGCAACCGTCCCTGATCCAGCGGACCGTGACGCCGACGCGCGTCACAGCGTCCGGCAAACGGCCTGCCGCGGGCCGCTCACCGCGACTCCTGCACGCACTTATAGGTCCGCCGGAGCAGGCTCTGGCGCAGGCATCGGCGATGCCGATTCCTCCCGCAGCAGCTCAATAAAGTCCCGCGCGACCCAGCTCAAGGTTGCATCGCGCCGCACGATGATGGACGTCATCATGGGCGGAAACAGCCCATCGGCATCACGAAAGTCCAGTCCCGGATGCCGCGCCCAGGATGCCGCGCTCTTGGCCACGATGCCCACGCTGGCGCCGCTCGCGGCGTAATCCAGAATGTCCTCACTGCTCGCCAGTTCGAAGGCCACCGGCGATCGCAGACCTGCGCGCGCGAAGGCATCCTCGACCACCCGTCGCGATGCCGAGCTGTTCTCGTAGCAAGCCACCGGCATCCCCGCCAAGTCCCGCAAGGTCAGCTCAGGGGTCTCCAGCAGCCAATGCCCCGCCGGCGCCACGATCACCAACCGCCAATACACCAACGGGATCACCCGTAGCCGCTCCGCGTGGACGTGCCAATCCGGCACCACCCCGACCTCCACCTCGCCCGCGTTCACCATCTTGCAGGCGATCTCCGGTTGTTGCTCCGAGACCTGGAGCGCGACGTTCGCATGCATGCGCTGAAACCGCAGCACGGCGCTGCGAACCTCCACATTGGCCGTGTGTCGGGTCGCCACCACGGTGAGCCGGCCCTTGGCCTCCTGCCGGGCGCATTGCCCGACGGCGCGGATCGCATCGGCATCGCGCAGCATGCGCTCGGCGATCGCGGCAACCTGCTCACCGATCGGGGTGAGCCCAACCAGGCGCCTACCCTCGTGTTGGAACAGCTCGACACCGAGCTCGTCGGCCAAAGCTTTGAGCTGTTTGCTGACGCCGGATTGGGCCGTGTAGAGCGCCTCCGCGGCCGCGGTGACGCTGAAGCCGTGCTCGACGACCTGCTGTAAGAGTAGGAGCTGTCGGAGTGTGATGGCGGGCCTCCCAATGATCTTGATCGACGCCGGGCGGTGCTGCATCCGTGAGGGGTCTAACGCAGCGGGTGATCACTTTTCGGAATATAAGTATATCCGCAAATTATTTTCCTTAACCCTGGCCCTGACCAATACTGGGGGCACAGGGAATCAGCCACCGCGCCACACCGGTCGGGGCCGACCCTGCAAAGACCGCCCACCGCCCCGAATGACGGGGCAGCAGCTTCAGAGTTCGTCTCCGGGGCCTAAGGGCGACGCGATGATCGACAAACAGCTGAGGTGATTTTCATGAAAACTCTCACGACGCTCAGTGCTTCTCTCCTCGTGGCGAGCATGGGGTTTGTGGTGACGGCACCGGTGTCCGCGGCGGAGGTCGCGGTTTCGATGTCCGCGATGATGAATGACGGCACAGGCTATGTCGCTGGCGATGCCGTCAACGATGCGACTGGCGTGCTGAGCACGCCCGCGACAATCGATAACCTGTCCGTGTCCGCGGCTGTTGGCTCAACGAACGCGATGGCAGGAGGCTTCACCGACGCGAGCAGTGCATCGTCGATCGCGGGCGCCGGGATCACGACTGGTGTGCTTGATACCTCTGGCGCGACGTTGACGGGTAACTAACGTTGCTCCGGCAAGGCATCAACGCACGACTGTAAAGCGACTCGATGATCGACAATCAGCTGAGGTTACTCTCATGAAAACTCTGACAACCTTTAGTGCTTCCCTCCTCGTGGCGAGCCTGGGGTTTGTGGTGACGGCACCGGTGTCTGCGGCCGAGGTCGCGGTTTCGATGTCCGCGATGATGAATGCGGGCACAACCTATGCCGGTGGCCACGCCGTCAACGATGCGACCGGCGTGCTGAGCACGCCCGCGACAATCGACAACCTGTCTGTGTCCGCGGCTGTTGGTACGACCAACGCAATGGCCGGTGGCTTCACCGATGCGAGCAGCGCATCGTCGATCGCGGGCGCCGGGATCACGACTGGTGTGCTTGATTCCTCTGGTGCGACGTTGACCGGTAACTAACGTTGCCCCGCTCATGCGTCAACGCATGACTGCATGAAGAGCATCGCATAGCCGGAATCGGCGGGTGCCTGAGGTCAGGCGCCCGCCAGCTCACAGGCGGTTCCCGGCGATCACCGCGACACCATCGCCGCGAACGAGCCCAAACCTAACCCTTGAGGGAACTCTGCCCACTGCGCGCCTGTAGCCATCCGTGCTAGCCTTGACGGCGTGGTTTCAGGTCCAGTCCCAAGATGCAGCACCAGGCTTCGCTTGGGTCGATCATCACGGTCGCTCGGTCGGCTCCACTGCCAGCAGCCCATGCGTCTGCGAATCGCCATTCTCGCGTTCTTCCTTTCACCATGCGTGGTCGCGGAAACACCGCCGGTCGATCCGAATGACCCCGCCGCGCGGATTGCCACCCCTGCCCCAGCGCAGCCGGAAGCGAAGCAGTTCGCGCCGCTCACCACCGGCCTGACCCTCAACAGTACCCGCATCGACCATCGCACCCGTTGGGACCTGTCGGTGGGGGCGGTCGCGGGCAATAACCGAAACACAACACCGAGCCTGCGCGGCATCGTCCGGCTCGACCAGGCGCTGACCGAGAAGATCGAGGGTCGGCGCTATGTGCGCAAACAGACGGGGTGGTACGCGCAGGCCAGGACCTTCAACCGGATCCGCGACGTCACCCTCACGCGGACAGACCCCGTTTCGATCATCGGCGCACATATCCAGTTGAGCATCACCGGTACCTGTGCTCTGCCGGGGACACCGCCCGAGGCCTACTGCACCTACACACCTGGCTTCAGCGTCGACCCGAGCTCAATCGACCCGGATTTTCTCGTCCCCACCCGCTTCAACAACGACTCGAGCTTCGGCACTGTCCTGACCCCTGAGACCCTCGCGGCCATGCGCAAACCTGGCTGGCAGCGAGGCGCCCCTGGCGGGCAGGTGATCGGGCTCGACCTGGATTTTCCGAACTCCGGTTACTTCCTTGATGAGACAAGGCGTGGCGACAGCGGGGTGACCCGTCGCGAGGAGGTCGAACTCGGCCAGGTCTTGGCGCTGTCACGGGTGCAACAGGAAATTGTGACCAACGACACGCGTGCCGCACTCGGGCGCACCGTTCGGGGCCTGGTGGTACCGGCGGAGCACGACTGGTCCGACCGGGCAGTGGCCTGGCAGGTGCTTGCGTTGCTCATGCCTGCACTGAAGCCCGGCCTGACGGGCGGTCCGGGGGCGCCCAGCTTGAGCCTCAACAACAACCTCTTCCTCGCCGCGAACAATGCGCGCCTGCCGCGTGACAGCTTCACGCTGTTCCACTCCGGTGTCTCCCGGGTGCTGCACCCGAAAGGTCAGATCAAACGGCTGGAGGACGTGCCCGCCGCACACTTCTTCGGTTTCTGGCTCGGCCTGTCACCCATCATCGATCGGGTTCAGACCAATCTCGTCTTCCTCCAGCCATTGGGGCCCCAGGAGACGCTCGCATCGACCTTCGAGCAAGGCGGAGGCAGCGGGGATGTGGCAGACATCGCAATCCTTTCGCTGATCGAGGGGCGTGATGGCGAGCGCTACACGACCGATTTTGGCACGCTCCAGGACCCGTTCATCCAGTTCGGCCTCAGGGTCAGCGAGCAAGCAGCCGATTTGGTGCGCTCGAGTCAGCTCGTGGAGACCACGCGCTACGTCCCCAACCTGACGCTCACCGGAAACCGCACCAGCACCGAGCATGTGTTGCGCTATTACGCGGGCCTGATGGAAGGCGAGGATGCCGACATCAATGCCTATGCGGGGCTGGATTGGAGCTACAACTCGACAAGCGGCTGGCGGATCTATCTCGCGGGTATCGGCTACAGCAAACCCAACTATGATTACTTCAGCGAGGCCTCTGGTCGCGTACACCGTATCTTCCAGGCCCCACTGGACACCAAGGTCGCACTCGGCGTCTCGGCCGCCTACTCGTTCGACCGACCCGGCGACTTCCAGGATTTCGTCTTGGACTACGATGCAAGCCGACTGGATCTCAGCGTCGAGGCACAGCGCGGCAAGTTGAACCTGTCGGTGACGCAAGGCATCAATCAGGTGCTGCCGGATTCGCGGGCACCGAGCACAACGCTGCGAGCCAGCTATCAATTGAGCCCGCAGATCAAGCTCTCGGCTCTGCTGACTCCGTACTCGGAACAGACAAGCTACCTGGCCGGGCAGCTTGGCTTGACGTGGAGCCTGTCCGAGAACAAGTTCAAGCCGACCCTGGGCTTGCAGTGGTCGCGTATTCAATATGACTATGGAGAGGACGGATTCGGCGACCCTCTCGGCGCGACGGAGGATGTCTTCTCGCTAACGTTCCAAATGCGATTCGATGCACCCCCTGGCTGACGACGACCGCGCCGCCTGCCCAGTTGCCGCAGTCGGTCCCCGGCGATGCGCGCCACTTAGCCCTGATCTAACCGAGCGTAACCGAAAACAATCAAAGGCGGATCAAACCATGTCATCAAGCCATTCAGTCACCGATCGGACGCCGATTCGGCGCAGCGTCGAGATCGCGTTGCAGCCGTCCCGGTACCGGAAGACGTACCGTCAAGGAACTGTTATCCGCCTCACCACGACATCCTGGACGGCACCTTCTCGGGTAAAGGACGGGCCACTGCCGCGCCGGGGCCATCCAGGCGCTCAGCGACCCCCGCGCCAGCGCGGCGCGCGCTCGGCGCTGTTCGGCCTGTCGCTGACCCTGTTCAGCCTTGTTGCCCCGATATGCACGGCTGCTGATCCACAGGCCAGTCTTGCCCTCTTTCAGCACCTGATCGAGACCGCCCCGGGCGAGTTCGAGGTCCGCGCCTTCAGTCTGTCGGCGGCGTCCGGGGCGAACGCAACCGCCACGGTGACCACCTTCACGGACCAGAATGGCATGTTTCGCGGGGCCGCTACGGGGGCTGCGACCGCTGCCGGCGTGAACAGCGGATCTCCATTCCAGGTCTTGGCCCCGGAGGACTGGAAGGTCGACACCGCGGTCGGACAGTCGGTATCGCCTGCGCCATAGCGGCCTTGCGTTTTACTAAGGCGCTCGCTTCAGGTTTCACAGGAAAAGGGGTCAGGAAAAGGGGTCAGATCCTGAGGTATCCCCAGATAAAAACATTATAAGACAAACGCTTAGGAGCGAGCCCTAGAGGAGAAATGAACATGCATGGGGTTTGACGGTCCACAACGGGCGACCAAACCTGTGGAGGACCCCCCATGCATGCCCTGACGATTCTACAACGCTGCGTCGGCCCGGTGCTTACCGGCATCCACCGTCGGCGCTTGGCCGGACTGTTCGAAGCGGTGGCCGCCACGGTGAGCGGCCCGCGGCTGACCTTGACCGAGATCGGCCGGCGCTTCGGCGGCGATGCGGCGGTTCGCCACCGCATCAAGCGAGCGGGCCGCTGGGCAACCACCGCCTCCAGCACGACAGCCGACACATCTACGGGGCCTTGGCCCGGATGCTGCTCGCCGGCGTGGACGAGCCGCTGATCGTGATCGACTGGAGCGATCTGAAGAAGGATCAATCCATGCATTTGGCTGCGCGCCTCGGTGCCGGTGGGCGGGCGCAGCCTGGACGCACCGCACCCCGATCAAGAGGCGGCAAAAAACTCTCGCGGCTGAGCACGATGATCTGGGTCAATTTCCGCGAAGCGTTGCGTTGAGCCTGTGACGCGCCGTCAGTTCTCTATGTGTTGGTTGCGGAGCCGATCCGCACCAGTCACCCTTCAGGTTCTAGGCATGGGGCTGCTCCCGGTGGGGAGAAGACACCCGGCCCGTTGCTCATTCGAGCCCCGGAAAATCATCGGTGCCCCGCCAAGGTCCAAGTGGTGCACGGCAGTGCCCGGAGGGCGGGCCGTGCGTTCACAGATACTGTGGCTTGCACCCCGGTAGGGCGCAGCCAACCCGATATGGCTCGATGGCGGGGGCGTCTCGGTCACATACGCTGTCGCTCCGTGGTGGTTGCAATCTTGGGCGGGAATGCCTCGGGGCTCAATCAGATCTGGTGGCTGGTCGCCAACCCCATGTCGAAGCTCACCGAGGCATGCCCGATTCGGTTCACGCGCAGGCGCGGTTCACGTCGAATTCGCTGCCGTCGCGCAGAATGTAGTAGCAGGCACGAGCCAGTTTGTGCGCCACCGCCTTGGTGGCGATGACGTTCTTGGTCTTGGCGCGCTTGCGTTGATAGTAGCGCTTGATCTGCGGGTTGTAGCGCACGGCGCAGTTGGCCGCCTCGACGTAGGCCCAAGCCAGATACTTGTTGCCGTTCTTGGTGTTGCCCTTGCCCTTCTGCTTGCCGTTGGAGACATGCGTGCTGCCGACGCAGCGGCAGTAGGAGGCGTAGTTTCCGACCCCCGCGAAGCGCTCGATGGGGCCGGTCTCCAGTACGATGGTCAACCCGAGAATGCGCCCGATGCCGCTGACGCTGAGCAGTGCCCGCAAGCGCTGCGTCTCCTTGCTCTGGCGCCAGGCTTCGCGCTCGAGCAGGTCGACGGCCGCCTGTTGGCCTTGCATGGCCAGGACCGTGCTCTGGATCGCCAGCGCCAAGTTGGCGTCGGTGACCAGCTCGGCGACCGACTCCGGGGTCAGGCGCCGTGCCGCGTTGGCGCTGATCGAGCGCCCGCGGTTGCGCGAGAACAGGTTCTGCACCGCCAGGATGTTGGCCGTGTGCTGCTGCACCAGAGAATGGCGCCGGCGCAGCAGATCGCGTACCGCCCGCTCGGCCTTGGGGTAGATGTACCCCTCGGGCAGCACCCCCAGGCGCAGCAGCTTCGCCAGCCAGGCCGCGTCGGTGTCGTCGTCGGCATACTTCAGGCCGCTGTACTGCACGATGGCCGCCGTGTTCGCCAGGTGCACCCGGTAGCCGGACTCCATCAAGGCATCGACCAGCCAGTACCAGTTGTAGGTCGATTCCACCACCAAGCCGCTGATCCCGTCGCGATACGGTGCCAGCGCATCGACGATCGTCTGCACGTCGTTGGGCAAGCGCTTGCGGTAGACGAGGCGGTCGGTCTCGTCCGACAAGGCCACGACGCTGTTGTTTGAATGTAGGTCGATTCCGCCGTAAAGTGTCATGGTCGACTCCTCCCCTTCGGGGCTGCGGTTGTTGGATCGTTCAACCCAACTGTAGCCTCCGGGGCGGGGCCGGCTAGATGAAATCAGGTCTTGACTTTTGCCTCTGTTGGCCGATTCAAGATGCCCAACAAGTCCGCAAGCCCGACGCCAAACTGCGGCCTGCGCGTCGCGCGTGGCCGCAGTTTGGCGCGGGCTGCGGTTGACGTTGGCGGACAAAAGTCCTCGCCCTGTCAAACAATATGGCCTCTGGCCGGCCACCGGCGTCGGTGCGCGACACAACGCGATGACTCGTCGACACAAGATTCCGGAAAAGGGGTCACGGAAAAGGCACGGAAAAGGGGTCAGATCCTGAGGTATCCCCAGAAAATTTCCACCTCGCCGGTTTCACTCTGCAAGCAGTGCGTCGTGGTCACTCGCGACCCATTGATCCAGTGGCCCGATGACGTCGGCCAGCACGGCGATCGCTGTCTTGCCGTCCTCCAGCGTGAGCAGCAGGCGGGCCAGGAACACCCGCGAGTAGGCGCGGCGCTTGCGGCTGCCGGGGCGTAGCTGCTCATGCAATCCGCAGCACTCTGCGGCGGTGCCAATCAGCCAGAGCAGGATCGCGGCCAGCGAGGCGATGAGCACCAGCACGGTGAAGCGCCCAGTACCGCGCGAGGCGCTGCATTCGAGGCCGGTGCCGAAGTGCTGGCTCTTCATGTCTCGGAAGCTCAATTCGATCTGCATTCTTTGCCGATAGACCTTGACCAGCCGCTTCGCCGACCAGTCGGCCAGCCGTGTCGAGGCCACCGCCCCTCCTCTCTCTCTCTTCGGCGCGCCTGCCCGGGGTCTTGTCCCCCCCGGGGCGCGCCCCATTCGCCAATGCCGACTCCTCTCTCGGCAAAAAGTTCTTCGCAAAGTCTCCAGCGGGATCAGTAAAATAGCGCACATACTTCAAGTCGTGAGGCAAGTCGTATGCGTGCTCCTGTCCCCCGCAAGCAACTCTGCGCCGAAGGGCTGCTGAAGGAGGCTCGTCGATGCTTCTCTGAGATTGCCGACAAGCCCGGATGCGAGATCCCTTTGGTCGACCATCTGATGTCGGGGCTCGCCGTGTTCGGGCTGAAATATCCCTCGCTGTTGCAGTTCCAGCGCGATGCGCGCGAGGGCACCACCACGGCGGCGAATCTGCGCACGCTCTACGGGATCGAGCGCGCGCCCAGCGACACCTGCTTTCGCGAGCGCCTCGACGAGGTCGAGCCGAGCCGGTTGCGTCCGCTGTACACGCGTTTGCTGTCGCTGCTGCAGCGCGGCAAGGGCCTGGACGGGTTCGCCTGGCTCGACGGCCACTATCTGCTCTCGCTCGACGGCAGCGGATACTTCTCCTCGCAGAAGGTCCATTGCGCGCAGTGCGGGGAGAAGCATCATCGCAACGGCACCGTCACCTACTACCACCAGATGCTGGGCGCGGTGCTGGTGCATCCCGAGTGCAAGGAGGTGATCCCGCTGGCGCCCGAGCCGATCCTCAAGCAGGACGGCGCGAAGAAGAACGATTGCGAGCGCAACGCGGCGAAGCGTCTGCTCGAAGACCTGCGCCGCGAACATCCGCATCTGAAACTGATCGTCGTCGAAGATGCCCTGGCCTCCAACGCGCCCCATATCCGCCAGCTCAAAGCACTGAATCTGCGATTTATTCTCGGCGCGAAGCAGAGCGATCACGCGTTTCTGTTCGACTGGGTCGAGCACACCGCACAGACCGCCGAGTGGGAGACGACCGACGAGCGCGGCGTGCACCACCGCTTTCGCTACCTCAACGGCGCGCCGCTCAACGAGAGCAACTTCGATCTCGAAGTCGGTTTTCTGGAGTACTGGGAGACTTCGCCCAAAGGGAAGGTGCAGCACTTCTCATGGGTCACCGATATCGAACTGAACCCGGACAACCTCATGCGGGTCATGCGCGCCGCGCGCGCCCGCTGGAAGATCGAAAACGAAACCTTCAACACCCTCAAGAACCAAGGCTACCATTTCGAGCACAACTTCGG
Organism: uncultured Gammaproteobacteria bacterium; assembly: GCA_942491465.1. GTDB lineage: Bacteria > Pseudomonadota > Gammaproteobacteria > Chromatiales > Chromatiaceae > CALOBA01. Next base: position 62,332 of record CALOBA010000069.1, on the reverse strand, counting down.
TCACGGCTACCAACACCTCAGCACCGTATTGATGCATCTGATGATGCTGGCGTTTCTGATCGATCAGATCCAGCAACGCTGCTGCCGCTTGTTTCAAGCGGCACTGCAAGCGGCCGAAGCCAAGAACCGGCTCTGGCAGAAACTGCGCAATCGCTTCGATCTGTGCTTGATCGACCGCTGGCAGACCCTCTACCGCTCCATCGCCGAGCCACCGGCGTTGCCGCTCAACCCGGATACCTCATGAACGCAACCGTCGTGAACGAGCATGCTCGGCGCGGGGTTCTTGAGGGAGAGGTCAAAGCCGACAACTTCATCGCCTACGACGCGGTGGCGACGATCTCCCTTGCTCGGAAAATACCTCGCCTCGCCGAACCTCCGCACTCCGCGGCCTTCGCTGGGTCGGCGGGAATTGCTGGCCAACGGTGCTTGGGCTTGACGTAGTCGCGCCCGCGCACGCGCCCCACCCAACGCCAGCCCAGACGCTCGACCTCGCGATAGAACGGCACCTTGAAGCCGGAGTCGGCCACAATGATCGGATCGCCCGTCCTCGGTATCATCTGCGCGAGGCGGCGAAGGAACCGATGCTGCACCTGCCGATTGCCCAGACTGCCCTGCGGATGCACCTCCTCGTATAGCGTCAGGCTGCGCCCGCCCACCGGCACCGAGGCGCGCAGCAGATGCATGGATTGATCCTTCTTCAGATCGCTCCAGTCGATCACGATCAGCGGCTCGTCCACGCCGGCGAGCAGCATCCGGGCCAAGGCCCCGTAGATGTGTCGGCTGTCGTGCTGGAGGTGGTGGTTGCCCAGCAGCCGATCCGCTCGCTTGATGCGGTGGCGAACCGCCGCATCGCCGCCGAAGCGCCGGCCGATCTCGGTTAAGGTCAGCCGCGGGCCGCTCACCGTGGCGGCCACCGCTTCGAACAGTCCGGCCAAGCGCCGACGGTGGATGCCGGTAAGCACCGGGCCGACGCGGCGTTGTAGAATCGTCAGGGCATGCATGGGGGGTCCTCCACAGGTTTGGTCGCCCGTTGTGGACAGTCAAACCCCATGCATGTTCATTTCTCCTCTAGGGCTCGCTCCTAAGCGTTTGTCTTATAATGCTTTTATCTGGGGATACCTCAGGGTCAGATCCCTTTTAAATGAAATAGATCACATGAAGGCGCTCGGCTAATAACCGACCATAAGTGAAGTTGCCCAAAAATTGCGGAACCTCCGATGCCCTACTGGCTGCCGGCGCAGTAACGCCGGCAGTCAGTAGGGTGCGGGGTCGGCAAGACGCTGGAAGGCTTTGATCCCAAGCGCGTGCAAGGCCACAAACGGGCTGGATTCGACCTTTTGTGATCGCATCAATCGTGCGCGAGTGCAGTGAATCTGCGCGCGAACGAACCGCGCAAGCCGAGCGCATTGAAACGCAGACCAACACCGCCATTGTCGAGCATACCCGCCGCATCGAGCAATTGCTCGAAGCCATCGAGCTGTTGCGCCACAAACGCTTCGGCACGCGTGCCGATCGTATTCCAGAGGGCCAATTTTCGCTATTCGACGAGGCCGAGCTCGAAGCCCTGATCGGCGAATTCGAGGCCGCGCTGCCTGCACCGAGCGAGGCGCCGGCATCGAAGAGCGCCGACACCGAGATGCCGAAGCGCAAGCCGGTGCGCCGCCCCTTGCCCGCACACCTGCCGCGCGTGGGGCGCGTCATCGACCTGTGCACGGCGCTCAAGGCCGCGATGGGTGATGACTGGGCCTTCATCGGCTACGACAGCGCCGAGCAGTTGGCGGTGATCCCGCGCCAGTGCTATGTGGTCGTGACCAAGCGCGCCAAGTACGTCCCCGTCAACGACGACGTGCCCGATGCCGAGCTCGGCGTGCGCATCGCCCCGCGGGCGGCGCAGATCATTCCCAAATCCATCGCCCACAGCTCGCTGTTGGCCGCCATCGTCACCGGCAAATTCATCGACGGACTGCCCCTGTACCGCCAGGAAAAGATGTTCGCGCGCGAGGGCATCGCGCTGAGCCGCCAGACCATGGCCGGGCTGCTGATTCGGCAATACGTGCTGGAACACCAGTGTGAGGTAATGAATCGGCCGGGGTTGGTGCCGGTGAAGTCGCCGATGAACGTGCTTTGATGCGCTGCTGTCGTTTACGGCGTGTGGCGAAACCCGTCCATGGGTATAGCTTACGCGCGCAGCCCCGAGCCTACCCCGACTGATGCCTCGCGGGGTCCGGGCCCGGCGCCCCAATGCGGCCTTAGCCGGCCGCGCCCCGCTTGCTGGCTGCCTCGGCGAGATACAGCCAGGTGTCGATGACGGTGTCGGGGTTCAACGAGATGCTCTCGATCCCCTGCTCCACCAGCCAGTCGGCGAAGTCGGCGTGGTCCGACGGGCCTTGGCCGCAGATGCCGACGTATTTGCCCTGTTCGCGGCAGGCGGAGATGGCCATGGCCAACAGGCGCTTGACGGCAGGGTTGCGCTCGTCGAAGTCGGCGGCGACCAGGGCCGAGTCGCGGTCGATGCCGAGCGTCATCTGAGTCATGTCGTTGGAGCCGATGGAGAAGCCGTCGAAATACTCCAGGAACTGATCCGCCAGCAGGGCGTTGGACGGGATCTCGCACATCATGATGAGCTTCAGGCCGTTCTTGCCCCGCTCCAGGCCCTGGGCGGCCAGGGCCTCGGTGACGGCCTTGGCCTGTTCGACGGTGCGCACGAACGGGATCATGATCTGCAGGTTGGTCAGGCCCATGGTGTCGCGGACGTAGGCCAAGGCCTCGCATTCCAGCTCGAAGCAGGCCTGGAAGTCCGGGGCGACGTAGCGGCCGGCGCCGCGGAAGCCGAGCATCGGGTTTTCTTCGTCGGGCTCGTAGCGCGGACCGGCGATGAGGTTGGCGTATTCGTTGGACTTGAAGTCGGACATGCGCACGATGACCGGATTCGGCGCGAAGGCCGCCGCCAGCGTGGCGATGCCCTCGGCGAGGCGCATGACGTAGAACGCGCGCGGGCTGGGGTAGGCGGCGATGCGCGGGGCGATCTCCGCCTTCAGGTCCGCCGGCAGGTTGTCGTACTCCAGCAGGGCCTTCGGATGGATGCCGATGGTGTTGTTGATGATGAACTCCAGCCGCGCCAAGCCGATGCCGGCGTTGGGTGTCGCCGCGAAGGTGAACGCACGCTCCGGGTTGCCGACGTTCATCATCACCTTCACCGGCACCTCGGGCATGTGCGAGAGCTCGATGGTCTTGTGCTCGAACGGGATCAGGCCCTGGTAGATGTAACCGGTGTCGCCCTCGGCGCAGGACACCGTCACCTCGGCCCCGTCGGCGATGTGGTCGGTGGCGTCGTTGCAGCCGACCACCGCCGGCACGCCCAGCTCGCGGGCAATGATCGCCGCATGGCATGTCCTACCACCGCGGTTGGTGACGATCGCCGCGGCGCGCTTCATGATCGGCTCCCAGTCCGGGTCGGTCATGTCGGTGACCAGTACGTCGCCGGGCTGGACCTGGTCCATGTCGCGGATGGAGTCGACGACTCGTGCCCGGCCGCTGCCGATGCGGTGGCCGATGCTGCGTCCGCTGGCCATCACATCGCCCTTGCCCTGCAGCTGATAACGCTCGATGACCTGACCGGAGCGGCTCTGCACCGTCTCCGGCCGGGCCTGGACCACGTAGAGCGCGCCGTCGATGCCGTCCTTGGCCCATTCGATGTCCATCGGGCGGCCGTAGTGCTGCTCGATCAGCACGGCTTGGCGGGCCAGGGCCTCGGCCTCGGCGTCGGTGATGCTGAAGCGTTGGCGGTCGACCTCGGGCACCTCCTCGGTGCGCACCGGGGCGTCGGCGCCCGCATCGGCATAGACCATGCGAATGGCCTTGTCGCCGAGCCCGCGGCGCAGGATGGCCGGGCGGCCCGCGGCCAGCGTGGGCTTGTGGACGTACATCTCATCGGGGTTGACGGCGCCCTGGACCACCATCTCGCCCAGACCGTAGCTGGCGGTGATGAAGACCGCATCGCGAAAGCCGGTCTCGGTGTCCAGCGTGAACATGACGCCGCTGGCGGCCAGGTCGCTGCGCACCATACGCTGCACGCCGGCGGACAGGGCCACCTCGGCATGCTCGAAGCCCTGGTGCACCCGGTAGGCAATGGCGCGGTCGTTGTACAGCGACGCGAAGACCTCCTTGATGGCGTGCTTGATGTTGTCGACGCCCTGGACGTTGAGGAAGGTCTCCTGCTGACCGGCAAAGGAGGCATCGGGCAGGTCCTCGGCGGTGGCCGACGAGCGCACGGCCCAGGACGGCTCGCCGGTGGTCTGCTCCACCAGGGCCGCGTAGGCCTGCTCGATGGCCTGATCCAGCGCCGGCTGGAACGGTTGCTCGATGATCCAGCCGCGGATACGCGGACCGGCCTCGGCCAGGGTGGCCACGTCGTCCACGTCCAGCCCCTTGAGTTCGGCGGCGATGCGCGCGTCGAGCCCGCTCTCGGCCAGAAAATCCCGATAGGCTTGGGATGTGGTGGCGAAGCCGCCGGGTACCTGGACGCCCACCGCCGTCAGGTGCTGGATCATCTCCCCCAGCGAGGCGTTCTTGCCACCGACGACGCCTACATCGTCCATCCCCAGCTCATTGAGCCAACGCACATACTCGGTCATCACAGGTCATCTCCGAAGGGCTTGCTCGCGGGCCTCGGGAAATGGCCCTACGAAAAACCCTGCAATATACTGCTGATAGGGCCATAAGGTCTTGTGCGGCGCGTCAATACTTACCATTGCGCATGGTTTTGTTGCTGCGCAGGACGCCAGCGTGTCTCGTGATCGGGGAGCCCCTATACTGCGACGCATCGGCGCGATCCCTGCGTGCCGCTCACCCACGCGCCGAACCCGGTGCCGTCACCTGCAACGAACGACCGCCATGCCCTACGCCTATCGCAAACGCATTCTCGTCACCGGCGGCGCCGGTTTTCTCGGCTCCCACCTCTGTGCGCGCCTGTTGGCGGACGGTTACGACGTGCTCTGTGTCGACAACCTCTTCACTGGCGCCAAGGAGAACATCGTCGACCTGCTGGAGCACCCGCATTTCGAGCTGATGCGCCACGATGTGACCTTTCCGCTCTATGTCGAGGTCGACGAGGTCTACAACCTGGCTTGCCCGGCCTCGCCGATCCACTACCAGCACGACCCGGTACAGACCACCAAGACCAGCGTCCACGGCGCCATCAACATGCTCGGCTTGGCGGCTCGGACCAAGGCCAAGATCCTGCAGGCCTCCACCAGCGAGGTCTACGGCGACCCGCGGCAGCACCCGCAGCGCGAGGACTATTGGGGCCATGTCAACCCCATCGGCCCGCGTGCCTGTTACGACGAGGGCAAGCGCTGTGCGGAGACCCTGTTCTTCGACTACCGTCGCCGGCGCAATCTGAACATCCGCGTCGCGCGCATCTTCAACACCTACGGCCCGAAGATGCATCCCAATGACGGCCGCGTGGTCTCCAACTTCATCGTCCAGGCCCTGCGCGATGCGCCGATCACCCTGTATGGCGACGGCCTTCAGACGCGATCATTCTGCTATGTCGATGACCTGATCGACGGACTGGTGCGCTTGATGGATGCGCAGGACGACACCCCGCTGCCGGTGAACCTGGGCAACCCCGGGGAATTCACCATGGTCGAGCTTGCGGAGTTGGTAAAGGACTTGACCGGCTCGGCGTCGGCGATCGTCCACCAGCCACTGCCGGCGGATGACCCCAAGCAGCGCCAACCGGACATCGGTCGCGCCCGTGAGCACCTCGGTTGGGAGCCGCGGACCAGCCTCGCCGATGGGTTGAGGCCGACTATCGCCTACTTCGAGGGCATGCTGGGTCGAGGCTGAGGATCTCGGATACCGACATCTGCGGCATCGGATCCGAAGCGCACAAAAAAAAGGCCGAGTCGAGGGCTGCATTGAGCAGCCTTTCGACTCGGCCCCGGCGGCGGGATGGCACGGTCTCCCGCGCCTGCACCCCGCCGTCGCTATCGGTCGCTTACCAGCGACCGCCACCACCACCGCCGCCACCGCCACCGCCACGGGGACGATCGCTGCGGGGCTTGGCCTGGTTAACGCGCATTGCACGGCCCTTGAGCTGGGTCTCGTTCAGTGCCTTGATGGCCGCATCGGCCTCGGAGTTGTTGGGCATCTCCACAAAGCCGAAGCCCTTGGATTCTCCGGTGAACTTGTCGGTGATCAGATTGGCGCTTTCCACCTGACCGTAGGGCGCAAAGGCGTCGCGCAGCTCGTCTTGGGTTACGCTGTAGGCCAGGTTGCCAACATAGATATTCATCAGTCTCAGTCTCGTATAGAACCGTGCATCGATGGAAAATTGCCATGCGACCGGCCGATGCACACGCCGGACACGTAGGAGCGGGGGTAAGGCCCCCGTTCGGGCTCAGGGCTCAAACGCCGGCTCAGGCCGACGGTCGCCGCCGGCCGGAAGAACCGGCCGAGGCGCGGGCGCGACCACCAACGGCGCGCTCGCGAGCATGTTTTTTGACCCCATCGCGGCCGTTGCCGCGCGGGCGTGGATGGTGCTTTGCCGCCGATTGACCGCCGCGGCGCTGCTGGGCCTTGGCGACCTCGGCCGCCTCGGCGGCGGGGTCGACGCAGTCGAAGCCGTCCACTGCCTGGCTCGCGATGCGCCGGCCGAGGACGCGCTCGATGGCGGCGAGCAGCGGGCGCTCGTCGGCGGCGACCAGCGAGATCGCGCTGCCGTCGGCGCCGGCACGGCCGGTGCGACCAATGCGATGCACGTAGTCCTCGGGCACATGGGGCAGATCGAAGTTCACCACATGGGGTAGACGGTCGATGTCCAGGCCGCGGGCGGCGATGTCGGTGGCCACCAGGGCACGCACGCTGCCGTCCTTGAAGCTGGCCAGCGCCCGGGTGCGGGCACCCTGGCTCTTGTTGCCGTGGATGGCGGCGGCGGTGACGCCGTCCTGCTCCAACTGCTGGGCCAGGCGATTGGCGCCATGCTTGGTGCGGGTGAAGACCAGCACCTGGCTCCAGCCGCCGGAGCGGATCAGCTGGGAGAGCAGCGCGCGCTTTTGCGTGCGCGGCACCGGGTGCACGAGCTGGTCGACGGTCTCGGCGGCGGTATTGCGCGGCGCGACGTCGATGCGCTCGGGCTTGTTCAGGAGGCCATTGGCCAGCTGCTCGATCTCGCGGGAGTAGGTCGCGGAGAACAGCAGGTTCTGGCGCACCTCCGGCATCAGACGCAGGACGCGGCGGATGTCGTGGATGAAGCCCATGTCGAGCATGCGGTCGGCCTCATCGAGGACCAGCAGCTCAACATTAGAGAGATCGAGGGTGCCTTGGCCTGCATGATCGAGCAGACGACCCGGCGTGGCGACGACGATGTCGACGCCGCGGCGTAGCTGATCGATCTGCGGCCCCATGCCGACGCCGCCGAAGATCTGTACCGAACGCAGGGGCAGGTTTTGGCCGTAGGTGCGCACGCTCTCGGCCACCTGGGCGGCCAGCTCGCGGGTCGGCGTCAGCACCAGCGCACGCGGCTCGCGGCGGCGGGGCCGACGCTGGCTCAGCATCTGCAGCATTGGCAATGTGAAGGCGGCGGTCTTTCCGGTGCCGGTCTGGGCCCCTGCGAGGACATCGCGGCCGTCGAGGACGGCGGGGATGGCGCGGGTCTGGATCGGCGTCGGACGTGTGTAACCCTGCGCGGCAACTGCGCGCAGCAGCTCGGCCGAGAGGCCGAGGGTATCGAAGGACATGTAAGCTCCTGGGTCGGCCTACCCAGGGTCAGACTGGGCCGGTCTAGGCGTAGAAAAAGGGACGTTCCGGGTCAGCCTAGAGCGGGCTAGTGCAACCGAGAGACGGGTATGCGCCGACCGGATGGCGCTTAGTTGCCGCGCACCATACGCGAAAAGAACCGCAGTGCAAAGCGAAAATTTTGTTGTTCGGGGCGCTTGCGTCGACAAGCAGGGCGCAAACCGCCCGACGGCGCGGAAGACGACTCGGGCGCAAGGATGAAGCGAATAAATGAGTGGAGGATCTGAACAGCGGCCTTGGCGCTTAACGCCATGCCCACTAAGCGCGCTTTCCGGCCTCAAGAAACGCCTCCAGCCCAACCATCCGGGACACCGGCCGACCATCGCGCGTCGGCCACATCAGCACCACCTGGGGCGCCGCATTCGGTCCATGGCTCCCATGCATCGGCAGCCCCTCGCCATAGAAATCGACGCGGTCGAATAAAGAAACGGCGGCTCGAAGTCCATGGGCGCGAATAGGGCGTGCTTCGACACCTTGGTCCCGCGCTACCTCCCGGGAACGCTGCGCCGGCTGGCGCCATTGACCATCCGGACCCACAAGCGGGGCATTGAAGGCGATTGTTCCGGGAGCCGGAGACCGGCGCCGGGCCGGGGGGGCTTGGTGGGCGCGTCGCTGCGCGGCAGTCCCGAAGGTCGCTTTCCCTTGCGCCAAGCGTTGGTTGCGGGCGAGGATGCCATTCTCGCCCAAGCAATCCCGGTCAACCCGATGCCCACTCAGCCCCGCTATTTCGACACCGCCGCCACCACCGCCGCTGCCCCCGAGGTCATCGAAGCCATGCTCACCGCCCTCGGTGAGGATGGGGCCTTTGCCAACCCGGCCTCCACCATCCACCAGCATGGTCGCGCCGCCGCGGTCAAGCTGCGCACCGCCCGCGAGGCCATCGCCGCCGAATTCGGCTGCGAGGCCGACGAGGTCATCTTCACGAGCGGCGCCACCGAGAGCATCAACCTCGCCCTGCGCGGCCTGCTGCTGGGCCCGGCGGCGAAAGAACGCGCCAGCCGGCACCTGGTCACCACCGCCATCGAGCACAAGGCCACGCTCGCCTGCGCCGCCCTGCTCGAGCGCAACGGCATCGACGTCACCTACATCGCCCCCGAGCCCGACGGCGCCATCGACCCCGGGCGCCTCGGCTTCGCCATCCGCTCCGACACCCTGCTGATCTCGCTGCTGCACACCAACAACGAGACCGGCGTCATCCAGCCCATCGACACCATCGCCCAGATCGCCGCCGAGCAGGGCATCCTGCTGCACGTCGACGCCGCCCAGGCCGCCGGCAAGCTCGGCATCGACCTGCGCGAGACCCCGATCGACCTGCTGTCGCTGTCCGCCCACAAGTTTCACGGCCCCAAAGGCATCGGCTGCCTGCTCATGCGCAATCGCCGCAGCCTCCCCATCGACCCCGTGCTGGTGGGCGGCGGCCATGAATACGGCCTGCGCCCCGGCACCCAGCCCACCCACCAGATCCTCGGCCTCGCCCGCGCCCTCAGCCTCGCCGCCGAGGGCCGCGATGCCGACCTCGCCCGGGTCACCAACCTCAAGGCTGCGTTCCTCGAGCAGCTCGGCGCCGCCCTGCCCATCCACGTCCATGGCGACCCGACCAAGACCTCCCCCTACATCGTCAACCTCGCCATCCCCGGCATCCGCGCCGACGCCCTCATCAACCAGGTCGCCGGCGACATCTCCATCGCCGCCACCTCCGCCTGCGCCTCCGACACCATCGCCCCGTCCCACGTGCTGCAAGCGATGGGCGTCGATGACGACGGGCTGCACGGGGCCGTGCGCATCAGCTTCGACCGCGGCCATAGCCTTGGGGACATCGGCGCGGCCGTTGACGCGATCGTTGCCGCCGTGGCGCGCATCCGGGCGCAATAGGCCGCGGCGCCAGCTCTTCGACCACGCGGGGCGCCCGCGGATTGAGACCAGGACCGCCGACGGGACAAGGCATTGGGCCAGAGGCTAAGATATCGCGCCGGCGTCCGGCGATAGCGATGAGCCCTTGGGCGATTGCCGGAAACTTTCCTACCAGATGACGCAGGATTGACGTTCGCCTTCAAAGGGCTGGCGGGAGCTGAGCGCGCTATGTGACCGCCAGCCCGACGCCGAAGGCGGGCGTCAAGACAAGTCAGATGGTATGCAAGTTGACAGAAATCACCTCAGTCCCCGCATGATCCCCGAGCCGGCCGGGGCGGCGATCGACGTGCCAAACGGCGCGGCCAAGGGCGCTGCGGATGCGGCATGATCCCGGCGCCCGGCAGCTGAGCCGCAGCAAGCAATCGATGAGAGCGTGCACCCTATGAATAGCGCGATGGCGGTTCAGATGCTGGCGATCATGGCGTTTGCGATGACCGGCGTCATCGCGGTCTCGTCGCGCGGCATCGACCTGTTCAGTGCCTGCGTGCTCGGCACCCTCACCGCGCTGGGCGGCGGGACGGTGCGCGACCTGATCCTCGGGGTGCCGGTGTTCTGGTCGATCGACCTGAACTACATCTGGGTGGCGCTGGCGGCGAGCGTGCTGGCATTTGTCGGCCGACCGCTGCTCGATCGTCGGCACCTGTTTCGCCTGATGCTCTACCTGGACGGCTTCGGCGCCGCCCTGTTCGCCATCCAGGCGGCGAACAAGGTCTGGGACCTGGGCTTCGGCCTCCCTGCCGGTCCGGTCATGCTCGGGGTCGTCACGGCGATCGGCGGCGGACTGCTCCGGGATGTGCTGTCCGGGCACCCGACGCTGCTGATGAACCGCGATCTGTACGCGATCCCGGTGCTGCTCGGCTGCGTGCTCTATGTGCTCGCCCTGATCTGGCTGCCCGAGCATCACGCCATCTCCGGCATCGTCTGCATCGCCGTGATCTTCGGCTTTCGCGCGGCCGTGATCCATTGGCACCTGACCGTGCCCCATTGGCTCATGACCAAGCCGAGGAGCGATTGACTTAGTCAAGGTTCAGAAACAAGTGGTGCAGACGCAACCACAAAACGGCCAATCAAAAGGTTCAGCGAGCGGGCGTCTGCGCCACTTGTTTCTGAACCGATCCTTAGGATCAAGCCCGTCGCCGGACTGGACTAGTGATGGAAGCCCGACGCCTCCTTGCTGGTCAGCGGCGCCTGGATCGGATGCGTCTCGATGTGGCTCAAGGCGGCCGTCATATCGTCGATCAGCAGCTTGCACAGGTCGAGACTGACGCCGTTGCGCACCAGGATGCGCTGGATTGCCTGGCCCTGACAGTTGGCCGGCAAGGTGTAGGCCGGCACCTGCCAGCCGCGCACCCGCAGCCGGTCGGCCAGATCGAACAGGCTGAAGCCGGGGTCGGCGCCGTGTTTGAGCTTCCAGGAGACCGCCGGGATGCCGCGGGCCATGTCGCCGTCATAGACGATCTCGAACGGGCCCATGGCGGCGATCTGCTCGGCGAGGTAGCGGGCGCTGCGGTAGCAGGCGCCGTGCACCTTGCCGTAGCCCTCGCGCCCCAAGCGCAGGAAGTTGTAGTACTGACAGACGATCTGGCCGCCGGGCCGGGAGAAATTGAGCGCAATGTCGCGCATGTTGCCGCCCAGGTAGTTGACCCAGAACACCATGTTCTCGGGCAGGTCGGTCTCCTCGCGCCAGAGCACCCAGCCGACGCCCAGGGGGGCGAGCCCGAATTTGTGGCCCGAGGCGTTGATCGAGCGCACCCGCGGCAGGCGAAAATCCCATTCCAGCTCGGGGGCGCAGAACGGGGCGAGAAAGCCGCCGCTGGCGCCGTCGACGTGCAGCGGGATGTCCAGCCCGGTCTCGGCCTGAAGCTGGTCCAGGGCATCGCTGACCGCCTTCACCGGCTCGTACTCGCCGGTGAAGGTCACGCCCAGCGTCGGCACCACGCCGATGGTGTTCTCATCGCAGCGGCTGATCACCTCCTCCGGGGTCATCAACAGCCGCCCCTGCTCCATCGGGATCTCGCGATGCTCGATGTCCCAGTAGCGGGTCAGCTTGTGCCAACAGATCTGCACCGGGCCGGTGATCAGGTTGGGCCGGTCGATGGGCTTGCCATCGGCCTTGCGGCGGGCCTCCCAGCGGCGCTTCATGGCCAGCCCCGCCAGCATCGCCGCCTCGCTGGAGCCGGTGGTGGAGCAGCCGGCGGTGTGCTCGGCGGCCGGGGCATGCCAGAGGTCGCCGAGCATGCGCACGCAGCGGGCCTCGAGCTCCGCCGTCTGCGGGTATTCGTCCTTGTCGACCATGTTCTTGTCGATGCAGCTGTCCATCAACTCATGGATCTCGGGCTCCTCCCAGGTCTGGCAGAAGGTCGCCAGGTTCTGGCGCGCGTTGCCGTCGAGCATCAGCTCGTCGCGGACCTCGGCGAAGATCCGACGCGGGTCCTTCTCGTTGGCGGGGAAGCCCGCCTCGGGCAATGCCGCGGCGAGTTCGCTGGAGCCATAGGTCTCGTCGAAGGGGTTCACCAACTCGCCAGGTTGCCGATTGCCGTCGTGTTTAGACATGGTTTAGCGTGTTCTCCGCGTTGAATTGAGCAGAAAGGCGTGACGCGCAGCGCGAAGACCTGGGGGCCGCTGCTTGCGGCATCATCGGTGGGATGGCCGATGGACCGCAGGTTCCGCGTCGCCGGTCATATCCTAATGGTTTCAGAGGCGGCGTGCTCCAGCCGGGCGATGGTCTTGTTGCCCGGCAGCTATTCGCTGCGGCCGGGAACATCCGCTTGAGGTGGTTGATGCAGAGCCACCGCCCGCCGCGCTCGCCGATCAAGGTGTCGAGCGAACGCCCGAGCGGTGAATCTGCTACCGTCAGGCCGTGTCATTGCCACAGCCCGTGCGAGGTCCCGATGCGCTTCTTCAACACCGAAGGTCCGGTCCGCCCCGAGCTGCACTACTATCTACCGCCGCTGGAGCGCTGGGACCTGGACGACATCCTGACGCTGATCGAGCGACAGAAATACTTCCTGCTGCATGCCCCCAGGCAGACCGGCAAGACCAGTTGCCTGCTGGCGCTGATGCAGCGGCTGATGCAGGACGGTCGCTGCCGTGCCGTCTATGCCAATCTGGAGACCGCCCAGACCGCGCGCGGCGATGCAGATCGCGGGACGGCGGCCATCTGCGGGGCGATTGCCGAAGCGGTCGGTCTGTTCCTGGACGACCCGCGCCTGGAGATCTGGTGGCAGGCACACGGCCAGACCATCACGCCAGAGCAGCGCATCAAACGCCTACTGACGCACTGGACGCAGCAAGACCCCCGCCCCGCCATTCTGCTCCTCGATGAGGTCGACGCCCTGATCGGCGACACCCTGATCGCGTTGCTGCGCGCGCTGCGCGCCGGCTACACCCAGCGCCCGGCGCATTTCCCGCAGACGGTCATGCTCTGCGGTGTGCGGGATCTGCGCGACTACCGCATCCACTCCGAGAGCCAGGACGCCATCATCACCGGCGGCAGCGCTTTCAACATCAAGGCCAAGTCGTTGCGCCTCGGCGACTTCGACCATGATGACGTCCTCGAACTGCTCGATCAGCACCGCGCCGAGACCGGCCAGGCGTTCACCTTTGATGCCATTGAGCGCATCTGGCAACTCACCCGCGGCCAGCCCTGGCTGGTCAACGCCCTGGCCTACGAGACCTGCTTCGAGATGCCCGCCGGTCGGGATCGCGCCCGGCCGATCGATCGCAACCTGATCGATGCGGCCAAGGAGCGTCTGATCCGGCAACGGGTCACCCACCTCGACCAACTCGCCGACAAGCTGTGCGAGCCGCGGGTGCGCCGGATCATCGAGCCGATGTTGGCCGGCGGGACACTGGTGGGCACTTCCGAAGACGACCGCCAATATTTGGTGGACCTGGGCCTGCTGCGCCGCGCCGACAACGGCGGCCTGGTGGTCGCCAACCCGATCTATCGCGAGGTCCTGCCCCGGGCGCTGGCCAGCGGGCCGTTGGACTCGCTGCCGTCGATCCAGCCGACTTGGCTCAACCCCGACGCCAGTCTCAACCCCGAGCGCCTGTTCGCCGCCTTCATCGCCTTCTGGCGCCGCCACGGCGAGCCGCTGCTGGCCGCCGCCCCCTACCACGAGATCGCCCCGCACCTGGTCCTGATGGCCTTTCTGCAGCGGGTCATCAACGGCAACGGCACGCTGGAGCGCGAATACGCCATCGGCCGCGGACGCATGGACCTGTGCCTGCGCTACGGCCCGCTGATCCTCGGCATCGAGCTGAAGGTCTGGCGCGACACCCAGCCCGACCCCCTCGCCGACGGCCTGACCCAGCTCGACAGCTACCTGGCCGGCCTCGGCCTCGACACCGGCTGGCTGATCATCTTCGACCGCCGCACCGACATCCCCCCGCTCGCCGAGCGCCTGTCCGAAGACGACGCGACCATCCCCGGCGGCCGGCGGCCGGCGGCCGGCGGCCGGCGGGTTTCGGCGTCGAGATCTGGTCCAGCAACGGCAGGCCGGATGCGCTGCTTGGGACACTGAGCGGCTCGACGGACCCCGCAGCGGGACTGAATAGCTTTATCGGCGCGGTTGCTCTGCAGGCCGACACCGAGTACTGGATCGTCGCCGCGATCCGCAGCGGAACCGCCAGCTATGGCTGGAGCGTGACCCTTACGAACGGAGCCAGCAGCGCCGAGCCGGGCTGGAGCATCCCGAATCCGGCCTACACCAGCTCGTCGAACGGCGGCGGCTCATGGCAACCGCCGACCGGGGGGCCGACAATGTTCGCGGTCAACGCGACCGCCGGCACCGTTCCCGCCCCGGCAACGCTCGGCCTGCTGCTGCTGGGTATCGGCGTGCTGGCCAGCCGTGCCAAGAAACGCGCTGTTGTCCACTGAACGCCGGGGCAGATGATCCTACGATGGAGCAGTTGACCACAGTACCTCAGGGTCGGACCACGCCAACCCTCTGGTTTATCTGAAAGGTTTTCCCAATAGAAGCGGTTTTCGACCCTTAGCAGGTCATTTTCAGCGTGAAAAACGGGTCCGTAAGGGGCTTCCGGTTCCCGCAGCATCGAATGCTCGGGGGCTTGCCGGACCCGCCAACCGCGCGCGCACGCCAAGCTGCGCCTCGATCATCGTTCCGGCCAGGCAGCCGCAACCCCTGCGTAGCCAGGGCTTCCAGCCCTGACTGTGTCAGGCCAGGATGGCCTGACTACGCGGCCGAGCCCGCCCAGGTGGCCGGAACGATGATCAAGGCCCCAAGCTGCGCCAGAACGCCGGTCACGAATCCTTCAGAGCCGACGGCAAGGGCCTCTGGCCATTCCGGTTGGCGCAACCCGGTCGCACCGTTGATGGCGTCGTCGACCCAGTCGCGGTGATCGCAATGACGCCCTCTTCGCGATCCTGCACCAAGAGGTATATGATTGGAGTTGACGGTGTAGCCCAAGACGATCAGCCCAAAGCGCTTCTTGGCCTCGAACAGCCGGCGCAGCCAGCGCTCGCGGTCGCGTGCGAACTTCAGCAGGTACGCCCGCTTGTGGCAGCGGTGTGTGATATGCCAAACCTGCCCTGGGATGTGATGCCGATTCGCTCTCGCCATGGGCCGGCCCCGCGATCAAGACAGCGATTTTGGGGCCAAAATTGCCGCTCTAAGGGCTGGAATGGGCCTCTGCTGAAGCATTACTCCCTCAAAAATAATTGGTTAAAATGGTCCGACCCCGCCAGACCTTGCGATGCCTTCGCCATGGGCCGCACCCCTGTCACCTGGGGCGAGTACCGGCAGTTCTGCGAGGACACCGACAGCCACTGGCCCGAGTGGCTGGAAGAAGGCAGCCAGTACCATCTCGACAAGGGCAGCGACGACTACTACACCAAGCGCGGCGTCGCCCGCGATGCCCTCGACCTGCCCGTGGTAGGCGTCTCCTGGGAGGATGCCGTCGCCTACTGCGCCTGGCTCGCCGAGCGCACCGATCGCCCCTATCGTCTGCCCACCGAGGCAGAATGGGAATATGCCTGCCGGGCCGGCACCGAGACCCGCTGGAGCTTTGGGGACGACGAAAAGGCGCTCGGCGACTACGGCTGGTACGCCAAGAATGCTGACAGCAAGCTGCACCCAGTCGGCCAAAAACGGCCGAACCCCTGGGGCCTGCTGGATATGCACGGCAACGTCTGGGAGTGGTGTGCGGATTGGTATGCCGAAGATGCCTACAGCAAGCGCGCAGTGCCTATTGGTACTGCCGCAGCAGATGCTGCAGCGAGTAGGGGCGACAGTGGGGGCAAAGCGGCTGCAGCAGTGGTCGCCCCTACTGGACCCAGCACGGGCTCGTTCCGGGTCTTCCGCGGCGGCTCCTGGTACGTCGACGCCGACTTCTGCCGTTCGGCGTGCCGCAACGGGGACGCACCCGTCGTACCGGAACGACGACCTCGGTTTCCGTCTTTCGAGGACCGTATAGCTCGGCCCTCTTACCCTTTTACCCTTTGCCGGCGGTAGCTCGGCGCCTGGACTGAGTCACTATCACATCAATGCTCTTCCGCGTCTTCACCCTCCCGTTCGACCCGGGCACCGAGCGGTTCGACGACACACCGGTGCGTGATTACCTGTCGGACAAGGATGTTCTGAGCATCGATCACGAGCTGCTGATGCAGGAAGGCCGTGCCTACCTCGCGGTGATCGTGCGTTGTCGTGGGGTACGCCCGGCGGCGGCATCGGGCGACGCCGAAGGCGGCTCGCGCCGGCGCCGCGACGAGTCCTGGCGCGATCTGCTCGATCCGAAGGATTGGCCGCTGTTCGAGCGTATGCGCGAGTGGCGCGGTGACCGGACGCGGGCAGAGGGTGTTCCGAGCTATGTCATCTGCAACAACCGTCAGCTCGCGGAGATCGTGAAACGTCGTCCGCAAACGCTGGCGGCGCTCGCCGAGATCCATGGATTCGGCGACGCGAAGCTGAAGAAGTACGGCAAGGAGCTGCTGGCCATGCTCAACCAGGTCGATGGTCCTGGGGAAAAGGAGGCGAAGTCGCCTGAAGAAGCTCCAGCTCAGGACAGCGATGGGTCTGCCGAGGGGCAGGAACGACAATGACCCGGCCGAAGCGCGAGGAGCTGCCCATCTTCAGCGCCTGGATGCAGTTCCTCGAATGGCTGCTGCCGACCACGGAGAAGTTCCCCAAGCGCGCCCGCTTCACGCTCGCCAACCGCATCGACAACCTGGCCCTGGATGTTATCGAGGACCTGGTGGAGGCGCGCTACACCCGCGACAAACTGGAGCGGCTGGGTTCCAGCTGCATGATCTCGGAGCAGATCGTCGTCCAACCGCATCGCCGGCGGGATGGCAAGGTCGATGCGCTCCGGAGGTGGGGCGACTGTCAAGCCGGCGCGCATGCTCGGCCGGGCCGGGCCGATCCACCGGCAAGCATGCTCGGCGCGGTGACCGCGGCATCGATCCCGCGGGCTGTTGTCCCCCGCGCAACGCGGCTAGTATTCGTGGCTCGGATCATCGCTCACCAACCCGCCCGTCAGATCGCACCACGCAGATGACTCGCCTGAAACTCCCCATCGGCATCCAGACCTTCCGCGAGATTCGCGAGGATGGCTGCTACTACGTCGACAAGACCGCCTTCGCGTTGCGCCTGATCGAACAGGGCAAATACTACTTTCTGTCCCGCCCGCGGCGCTTCGGCAAGTCGCTGCTGCTGGATACCTTGGCGGAGTTGTTCGCGGGCAATCAGGCCCTGTTTCAAGGGCTGTATGCCCATGACCGCTGGGACTGGGACATCCGCTACCCGGTGATCCGCATCAGCTTCGGCGGTGGGGTGGTGCAAGACCCCGACAACCTGGCACGCAAGATCGGCGAACAACTGCGCATCAATCAGGCCAACCTGGGTGTGACCTGCAGCGAGCCCGATATCGAGGGCTGCTTCGCCGAACTGATCCGCAAGGCCCACGCCGCCACCGGCCGGCGCGTCGTGGTGCTGGTGGACGAATACGACAAGCCCATCCTCGACAACCTGACCCGGCCCGAGATCGCAACAGGCATCCGCGACGGGCTGCGCAACCTCTATTCCGTCATCAAGGACGCCGATGCCCACATCCGCTTCGCCATGCTGACGGGGGTGAGCAAGTTCAGCAAGGTCAGCCTGTTTTCCGGTTTGAACAACCTCAATGACATCACCGTGGATGCCCCATATTCCGCTATCTGCGGCTACACGGAGGCAGACCTCGACGAGGTCTTTGCCCCCGAGCTTGACGGCCTGGACCGCGACGAGATCCGCCGCTGGTACAACGGCTACAACTGGACCGGCGAGGCGGTCTACAATCCCTTCGATGTGCTGCTGCTGTTTCAGAAGCGCGAGTTCCGCCCTTGGTGGTTCGAGACCGCGACACCGAGCTTTCTGATCGCTCTCCTGCTGGAGCGCGAGGTCTTTGCCCCGCGGCTCGGAAAACTCGTCGCCAACGAGGCCCTGCTTTCGGCCTTCGATGTGGAACATATCGCCACCGAGGCGTTGCTGTTTCAGACCGGCTATCTCACCATCGAATCAACGCGTCGGCGCGGTGCGTTGATCGAGTATCAGCTCGGCTGGCCGAATCTTGAAGTCTACGCCAGCCTCAACGATGCCCTGCTGCGGCGCTTCACACCACCGTCCGGGACCGTCGCAACCCCCAGCCCTGGACGCCTCTACGACCTGTTGCTGGCCAACGACTTCGCCGGCATGGAGACGCTGATCGGGGCGCTGTTCGACGGCATCCCGGGGGAGTGGTTCACCAAGAACGCCATCGCCCGCTACGAGGGCTATTACGCCAGCGTCTTCTACGCCTACTTTGCCTCCCTGGGGCTCGACATGGTCGTCGAGGAGAGCAGCAACGCCGGGCGTCTGGACATGGCGCTGCGCTTCAACGGCCAGATCTATCTGTTCGAGTTCAAGGTGGTGGAGCTGAACCCGGACGGGCGCGCCCTGCAACAGATCAAGGACCGGGGCTATGCCGATAAATACGCCGCCGAGGGCCGGCCGATTTATCTGATCGGGGTGGAGTTCAGCCGTGAACGGCGCAGCTTGGCGGGGTTTGAGGTGGAGCGCCTTGCGGTATCCGGGTCTGCCGTTCGGTGATGTCGGGGCTCGCGCTCGGCATCGACAAAGGTCTCCAGCCGCTGTGTGGCACGCACGGTTGCCGGAACGACCGGGCGCAGCCCACGAAGCCGCTATTGATCATCGCGCCGCGGCACGGTCTCCGGATCGGCGGTGATGGGCCGGTAGATCTCGACCCGGTCGCCGTCGTTGATCTTGGCCTCCAGCTTGGTGAGCTTGCCGAAGATGCCGACGCGCTGGGTGTCCAGATCGATGTCGGGATATTGGTTGAGCAGGCCGGAGTGCTCGATGGCCTCGCGCACGTTGCTGCCGTCGGGGACGTCGAGCTGGAGCCAGGTGCGCTTGAACTTGTCTGCGTAGGCGACGCCGATGTGCATCTCGTTATCCTCTGTCTTCAATCGGTACCGTGGGCGGTGTCTATGGAGGCCCTAAAGGTCAGCCTTGGGCGGGGGCGGCTTGACTCCGGCGGGCGGCACGCGCCCGCCGGTCGGCGGCGCGCAGGTCGAGCACGCGCTTGCCGGCGAGCAGGAAGCCGAGGGCCAGGAAGCCGCCGGGGGGCAGGATCATCAGCAGGAAGCCGCGGTAGTCCGGGATCAGCGTGGTCTCCAAGAAGCGCATGCCCTCGCCGAGCAGCATCGAGGCGTTGGCGAACAGGGTGCCGGAGCCGATGATCTCGCGGGTCGCGCCGAGGACCACCAACACCAGCGTGAAGCCGACGCCCATCATCAGGCCGTCGAGCACCGCCGGCAGCACCGGCTGGCGCGAGGCGAAGGACTCGGCGCGACCGAGGATGGCGCAGTTGGTGACGATCAGCGGGATAAACAGCCCGAGGACCTTGTGCAGCTCGTGCATCCAGGCGTTCATCCCAAGGTCCACCAGGGTGACGATGGTGGCGATGATCAAGACGAACACCGGGATGCGCACCTGGGTGGTGATGATCCCGCGCGCCAGCGATACCGCCAGGGCCGAGAACACCATGACGAAGGTGCTCGCGAGCCCCAGCCCCAGGCCGTTGGTGGCGGTGCCGGTCACCGCCAGCAGCGGGCACAGCGCCAGCGACTGGGCCAGCACCACGTTGTTGTCCCAGACCCCGTCGCGGCTGATCCGCCCCCAGTCGGTCTTCGGCTTGGCCTCTGTCTCGTCAGTCATGGGTAGCTCTTGCGTAGATTTCGTTGCAGTGGCTTGCTGGGGGTAGCCGCAGAGGCGCTAAGGCAGACGCAGAGGTGAGAGAGATATCCGCAATCCACTGGTCTCGCTCCGTGAAACCGGCGCTGGGATGGCCCTGCGGAATCTCTGCGTCTTTGCGTCTTTGCGGTTCAGTCTTCGGACCGTTCGGAGTCCACCGGCTCGGTGAGTACGGCGGAGGTGGTCAGCGCGTCGCGGTTGGCGGCGAACAGCTCCAGGCCGCCCTTGATGGCGCCGACGACGGCCCGCGGGGTGATGGTGGCGCCGCTGAACTGATCGAAGTCGCCGTCGTCCTTCTTCACCGCCCAGCGCTCGGGGGGCGGATCGCCGAGGGAGCGGCCGTCGAAGGCGAGAATCCAGTCGTCGCGGGCGACCTCGATCTTGTCGCCGAGGCCCGGCGTCTCGGTGTGGGCCAGCACCCGGGCGCCGAGCACGCGACCGGCCGGGTCGATGCCGAGCAGGATGTCGATCGCCCCGGAGTAGCCCTGGCCCGTGACCTGGTAGGCGACGGCGGTGACGTCGACCCCCCGCAGCGCCCGGTAGACGGTGATCGGCTCGCCGTCGGCATCGGTCAGCGCCAGCGTGGCCGCGAGCAGGTCGTTGTCGTGGCGCTCCGGCGGGATGACCTGGGCCAGGGAGTCGAGCAGGTCCTCGGCCTGGCGCTGGGCGATGGTGTCGCGGGTGGCGATGTCACCCATCACCAGCAGGGCCGCGGCCAGCAGCGAGAAGCCGCCGAGCAGACCGGCCTGGTAGCCGATGCGCTCGCGGTAACTGGGGTTAAGCACGTCGCTCATCGGGCCTTCTCCTTGGCCGCGGCGGCGTCGGCGGGCACCGGCAGCGGCTCGCCGGAGCGGGTGCGGCCGTAGACGCGCGGTCGCAGATAGTGATCGATCATCGGGGTACAGGCGTTCATCAACAGCACCGCGAAGCCGACGCCCTCGGGGTAGCCGCCCCAGGTGCGGATGGCGTAGATCAGGAAGCCGCAGGCGATGCCGAACAGGACCTGGCCGCGGATGGAGACCGGCGAGGTCACCGGGTCGGTGGCGATGAAGAAGGCGCAGAGCATGGTGCTGCCGGTGAGCAGGTGGTAGACGGCGCCGGGATAGTGATTCGGATCGATCCAGCTCATCAGTGTCGCCAGCGCGGCGATGGTGCCGAGGATGGCCGCCGGCACCTGCCAGCCGATCACCCGCTTGGCGATCAGGAACAGCCCGCCGGCGGCCAGCGCCAGCGCCGAGGTCTCGCCGAGGCTGCCCGGGATCTGGCCGAGCAGGGCCTGCATCGGATCGAGCACCTCGGGGAGGATCTCCGACAGGTTCAGCCCCTGGGCAAGATCCGTGCGCACCCGGCTCAGCAGCGATGCGCCGGAGATGGCGTCGAAGGTCAGGCCGTCCGGCAGCCGCTCCATAAAGGTGATGGCCAGCCCCTCCATGGGCCCGGGCGCATCGGCGGAGAACAGGGGACGCGGATAGAGAAACCGGGTCATCTCCACCGGGAACGAGATCAGCAGCGTCACCCGCGCGACCATGGCCGGGTTGAACAGATTTTGTCCGAGTCCGCCGAACACCTGCTTGCCGACGATGATGGCGATGAAGGCGCCGACCACGCCGACCCACCAGGGCGCCCAGGGCGGCAGCGTCATCGCCACCAGCACGCCGGTGAGCAGGGCCGAGCCGTCCATCAGCCCGGCGCGGAGCGCCTTGCCGGCCATGCCCAGCGCCGCGGCCTCGAACAGCAGCGCCGCCGTCGTCGTGACCAGGAACAGCCAGAGCGCCGGCCAGCCGAATTGGTAGAGCCCGAACAGCACCGCCGGCAGAAGCGCCAGCAGCACCAGCCCCATGGTCCGGCCGATACTGACCGGGGCATGGGCGTGCGGACTCGCGACCAAGGTTGTCGTATTCATCGTTGTCGGATCATTGCTTGTTTCTGAACCTTGACTAAGCCGCCGCAGCGGCCTTCTCGGCATCGGCCTTCTTCTTCGCCTCGGCCTCCGCCTTGCGCCGGGCCATGGCCTCGCGCTTGGCGCGCTTGGCCGCCTCCAGCCGGGCCTGACGGGCCTCGGCCAGGCGGCGGGTCTCGGTCTGTTTCTGCTTGGCCCGGCCACGGGCGGCCAGCTCGCCCTTGGCGTGGTTGAAGAACTGCACCAGCGGCAGGTGGGCCGGGCAGACGTAGGCGCAGGAACCGCAGCCGATGCAGTCCATCAGCCCGCGACCGACGGCCCCGTCCAGATCGCCGCCGCGGATGTGGGTGGCCATATCCAGCGGCACCAGGCCGCAGGGGCAGGCGGTGACGCAGCTCGCACAGCGGATGCACGGCGACGACGACTGCGGCACGGTCTCGGCCCGGCTCAGTGCCAGCACGCCGTTGCTGCCCTTGAGGATGGGCACTCGGGTCTCGGCCAGGGGCTGGCCCATCATCGGGCCGCCGCCGATCAACCGCTCCGGCTCCTCGCGGAAGCCGCCGCAGTACTCCAGCAGCACGTCGACCCGGGTGCCGATGGGCACGCGCAGGTTGCGCGGCTCGCGGATGGCGCCGCCGCTGATGGTGACCACCCGCGAGACCAGCGGCCGACCCCGGCGCAGGGCCTCGTGCACGGCAAAGGCCGTGGCGGGGTTGTGCACGACCACGCCGATGTCGGCGGTGAGGCCGCGCGCCGGCGTCTCCTGGCCGGTCAGGGTCTGCACCAGGTGCTTCTCCGAGCCCATCGGATAGCGGGTCGGCAGCCGCACGATCTGGATCTTGCAGTCGGCCGCGCCAAAGGCCTGGGCCAGCTCGGGCAGGGCCTCGGACATGGCCGCGATGGCCTCGGGCTTGTTGCCCTCGATGCCGATGATGACCTCGCGCACGCCCAGGGCATGGGCCATGATCCGCGCGCCGTCGAGGACCTCGCTGCTGTGCTCGCGCATCAGCCGGTCGTCGCAGGTCAGGTAGGGCTCGCACTCGGCGCCGTTGATCACCAGGGTGCGCAGCTCGTAGCGGCCGCCCAGGTTGAGCTTGACCGCGGAGGGGAAGGTCGCACCGCCCATACCGACGATGCCGGCGGCGGCGACCCGGGAGGCGACCTCTGCGGACGGCAGCGCGAAGGGGTCGGCGACACCGGCGATATCCGGGTGCCAGCGGTCCTCGCCGTCGGGCTGCAGCGTGATGGTGCGCACCGACAGCCCGGAGGGATGATTGGCCGGATACAGGCCCAGCCCGGCGATGCGGCCCGAGGTGGGCGCATGGATCGGCGCCGACACCGCGCCTTGGGCGCGGGCGATCAGCTCGCCCTTGAGCACCTGCTGGCGACGCTCGACGATCGGGTTGGCCGGAGCGCCGATGTGCTGCTGCAACGGGATGTGCAACAGTCCGGGCAACGGCAGTTCTTCGATGGGCCGGCCGGCGGCCAGGGCCTTGCGGTCGTCCGGGTGGACGCCGCCCTTGATCTTGAATAGACGCATGAGGGGCTCCGCGGGGCTAGGCGACCGGCAGGGGCCAGTACCAGTTTTTCAGCGACGGCGTCGGTTCGCGCATGTCGATGCACTCGGTGGGACAGACCTCCCAGCAGGCCTCGCAGCCGGTGCAGGCGTCCTCGAACACGGAGTGGATCATGTTGTTGGCGCCGATGATGGCGTCGGTGGGGCAGCGCTTGAGGCACTTGCAGCACCCGATGCACAGGGACTCGTGGATGAAGGCCACGGTGGGCGGCTTGTCCTCGACCATGGTCAGGTCGACGGTGATGCCGAGCTTGTCGGCCAGGGCCTCGGCCAGGGCCTTGCCGCCCGGGGGACAGACGGTTACCGGGGCCTGGCCGGCGGCGATGGCCTCCGCCGCCGGCGTGCAGCCCGGAAAGCCGCACTGCCCGCACTGGGAGCCCGGCAGCATGCCGTCGATCTCATCGGCAAGGGGATTGCCCTCCACCTTCAGGTAGCGGGACGCAACCCCGAGCAGGCCCCCCAGGGCCAGCCCGAGCAATGTCAGGATCAGGATGGCAGCGATCATGATGTGTTATTGGTCTTCGTGTCTTGGACTTAGGCGAGCCCGGCAAAGCCCATGAACGCCAGCGACAGCAGCCCGGCGACGATGAACGCGATGGGGGTGCCGGCGAAGGCGCGGGGCACCTGCGACAAGGCCAGGCGCTCGCGCAACCCGGCGAACAGGACCATGACCAGCGTGAACCCGAGCGCAGAGCCCAGGCCGTAGAGCAGGCTCTCGACGAAGCTGTGCTCCTGCTGCACGTTGAGCAGCGCCACGCCGAGCACGGCGCAGTTGGTCGTGATCAGCGGCAGAAAGATGCCGAGGACCTGATACAGCGTCGGCGAGATCTTGCGCACGGCCATCTCGGTGAACTGCACCACCGCGGCGATGACCAGGATGAAGGTCAGGATGCGCAGGAAGCCCAGCCCCAGCGGTCCCAATACCAGATGCTCCAACAGCCAACCGGCCACCGCGGCCAAGGTCAGCACGAAGGTGGTCGCCAGCCCCATGCCCAGCGCGGTGTCGAGCTTGTTGGAGACGCCCATAAAGGGACATAGGCCAAGGAACTTGACCAGGACCACGTTGTTGACCAACGCGGTGGCGAGGAGTAGCAGCAGGTATTCGGTCATGGCGCGAACGGACGGGGCATTGCACTCGAATGGGTCATGGAACCCAGGTAAGCACAACTGATGCCAGGACCGGCGCCTCGGTCTGTCGAGAAGGCTAATTTACTTCTGGATCAGCGATCTAGCGGTTAGATGCGGTGGTGCCCACGCCCGTGCAGAGGATGCGGGTGGGGCTGTTGCGGACGACACAACAGGCCGTCTCCGCGGCCCGATTGTCGGCTATCCGACATTGCGTCTGGGGTCTTTATGCGGGGGCATCCTGCCACCGCGGCGGGAGGAGCCGGCGGCTCCAGGCCATTGCCGCCAACCCGATAAACAGGAGCGGGCCGCCTCCCGGGAGCGGCAGCGGGCCGCCGGCCGCGGCGAGTCGCGCGGGTTGCGAGAAGAGGGTCGTCGTGGTCGTCGACGTGACAGAGTCCGATACATTGGGGGTGAGCGCCCGCAAGGCGACGACGTACTGGATGTCGGGGTCGTACTTGCCGGCCTCGAAGCCCTTCCAGACGCCCCCTGAGCTGCTCCAGCGCCCGGGGGCAAAGCCGCCTTGCGGATCATCTTCGGCGAACGTCACCTCGCCCCGGCCGAATCCGGTCGCGTCTATCTGATCGGCTACCACGTCGCCGACGATCAGGTTGGTGATCTCCAGCGCGTTGATGACGATTCCGGCGCCGAGCCCGAGATCCGCACTGAGGTCGATCCGCGTCGGCGTCGCATCGGCGTCGGCGTCGTAGACATTGTCATCGGGGATGTAGTACCAGGCGCTCCATGCCGGTGTCGTCCCGGTCAGGTGCACCCGCAGCGCAAAGGCCTCGCTGGTGGCCTGCTCGAAGATCGCCAGGTCGTAGCCATTGCCTTCGGTCAGCCCGTTGCCGTCCCCCCAGCCGAGCTGGATGATCTCGCGCTCGTTGCTGGTGTCTGGAAAGTCGGGGTCTTGGCCCAGGGTCGCGGCCGTGCCGGCATCGCCGGTCTGGACCGCGCCAGCCGAATAGCCCGGTTGGAAGCTCGGTCGCTGAAAGGCGGTGCCGAGGGAGTTGCCCACCTCCCAGTCGGCGGAGGTAGAGCTCGGCAGGGCCCGGTTGTAGGGCGCGTCGAAGCTCGTGCTGTAGCCGCCGCCGGTCACCTCGGCAGTGGTCGTCGCCCAATCGCTGTCGAAGGTGACATCGGCGACGGTGAATTCTGCTGCCGCGGCGATACCGGAGTACAGCCATCCGGCAAATATGATTGGTGTAAGGTGCGTGGTGGCGGTGGTGGATGGCGGCATTGTTGCGGTCCTTTCGTGATCAAGTGGCGCAGGCTGGGGTCGAAGCGGTTAGCATAGACGGGCTTGGGCCTGTCGTCCTGGTTGCTGATACCGCCGCCCGACGGATGCGGCGTTCAGGCCGGCCGGTGCGATCAGGGCTCGGTCGGCATCCGTGATCAAGCCGACAATCGCCGGTGTCTCGATCGTTGTTGTCGGGTTGCGGACAAGCTCGGCCGGCTTGCAGGCCGCCCGCATTGCGGGCGCCGGTTGCGGATGCTGCCGGCCGCAAGCCCGCGGCAGCGCGTGCCGAGCGTTAGCCCCGACGACCGGATGCTTGCAGCGGCGGGGAGTTGCGTCTTTTTTGGTGCAGATTTTGCACCGGTTGTTTTCCGACGAGTTGTTATCCGACGAGTTGTCTTCCGATCGTTGCTTTGCAGCAGTTGTATTCCGAAGCGTGATATCCAGCCCAACGCCCATTCCCCCGGAGCCCGACGTGCCCCTCACACAATCCTCCGAAGATCATCAGGCACAGCTGGCCAGCGTGGTCGGCCAGTTCCTTGCGCAGCCGCCGGCCGGCACACCGACCGAGGTCATCGATGTCCTGACCCTGATGGCCGGCGACCCGGCCGACCCGCTGCCGCCCCGGCTCTATTTCGAGGCCGTGGAGCAGGCGCCGGTGGCCATCTCGATCACCGACAACCGCGCCAGGATTCTCTATGCCAACGCCGCCTTCGAGAAGCTCACCGGCTTTCAGCGCGATGAGGTGATGGGCGAGAACGAATCGATCCTCTCCAGCAACGCGACGCCGGAGACGATCTACCGTCAGCTCTGGCGCACCATCCAGCGCAAACGCCCCTGGATCGGCACCTTGGTCAACCGCACCAAGGACGGCAAGGACTACCTGGCCTCGCTGCTGATCTCGCCGGTGCTCGATGGGGCCGGGCGCGTCCGCTACTTCCTCGGCATGCACCGGGACGTGACCAACGAGCACGAGCTGGAGGTGGGCCTGCGCCAGCAGAAGACCCGCATCGAGACCGTGCTCGACGCCGCCCCGGTCATCACCATGCTGCTCGACGCGGACGGCCGGGTGCTGCTCGACAACATGGAGTACAAGAAGCTCTTCGGCGATCTGCGCGGGCGCGAGCCGGTGGATCTGCTGCGCAAGGCGTTGGCCGAGCAGGCCGGCTTCGATCCGGTGGTGGAGATGCTCAAGGCCGATGCGCGGCGCAGCTTCAAGGACATTGAGATCAGTATCGAATCCCCCGGCGGCGGCCCGCGCTGGTTTGCCTGCTCCGGCTCGGTGGTGGACGAGTCCGACGGCAGCGCCCGCGGCTACTTCCGCGGCCCGGCGGACGGCGAGCGGCGGCTGCTGCTGTTGGCCAACGACGTCACCGCACGGCGCCGCGAGATCGAGCGCGCCCACCTGGAGCACCTGCGCGCCCGGCTCGCCGAGCAGCAGCTCGCCCAGGGCATGCGCGAGGCCCTGACCGCGGCCAGCTATCAGATCCAGGTGCCGCTGAACCTGATCCGCGCCGCCACCGGCATGTTCCAGAGCGGCGCTGGCAACGTCGAGGTCTTCGCCCAGATGTTGGGCCAGATCAGCGCCGCCAGCGAGCAGGCCCTGACGACGCTGCAGCAGGCGCTGCCGCCGGAGGTCGCGGAGATCGGCGTCAGCGTCAACGTCAACGAGCTGCTGCGCCATGTGCTGGAATTGCAGACCGATCGGCTGCTCGCCGCCGGCGTGGTCGTGGACTGGCAGCCGGCGATGGTGTTGCCGGAGCTCTCCGGGCGCAAGAATCAGTTGCGCTCGCTGTTCAAGCACCTGATCGACAACGGCCTGCAGGCGCTGCACGAGGGCCGTGGCGGCCAGCGCGAGCTGCGTCTGGCCACCCGCGCCCTCGAAGATGGCGTCGAGGTGATCGTCGAGGATAATGGTCCGGGCCTCCCGCAGGGCGATCGCCTCAAGGCCTTCGAGCCCTTCTACATCGGCTGGCGCAACCGCCGGGGCCGGGCCGGCATGGGCCTGGCCCTGGCCCAGGAGATCGTCAACCAGCATGGCGGCAGTATCGAGATCGACTCGGATTTCCGCGACGGCTGCCGGGTCCGGCTGACGCTGGAGGGTGTGCCGTCGGCCGAAGAGTAGTCGTACCGCAGCGCAGCGGTTCCCGGGCCGTCTCCGATCGGTGTCGAATCCGAATCGCTGATAGGCTCGACAACGACAACGAACGGCCTCGACGGCTCTACCGACATGCACTGGTGTTGCGGGTCCCCCCGCGCGCCGTCATCTAATGCGAGGGAGGCAAGGGCAAACAGCGCCCCCGAGCACGAATAAAGACCGCATGCGACCAGAGCGGAGCCCAACGAGATGAGGAGCCGAACCGGCGGCTTGATCCGATCAGCGCGCGCACAGGCGCCTGAGCGGTCGCCAAGCCCCCCGGCCAACACACAGATTTCAACGCTGGAATCACCCGCCCAATGACCGATAACGAATCCGCAACGGACGCCCGGGAGTCGACACGCCGGCTCACCCTGATGGAGGCCCAGCTGGCGACGCTGTTCGACGTCAGCTCCGTGCTCAGCCGCTCGCTGGAGCCGCGCGACACCCTGAGCCAGGTCCTGCGTACCCTGCACGACCACGGCGGGCTCGCAAACGGCTTGGTCAGCCTGGTCGACGAGGACACCGGCGATCTGCTGATCAGCGCCATCCACGGCGATGACCTGGCCCCGTTTGAGAAGGTCCGCTACCGCCCCGGCGAGGGCGTGATCGGCCGCATCCTCGAGCAGGATGCGCCCTGGATGTTGGCGCGCATCGGTGACGAGCCGAGCTTCCTGGATCGCCTCAATGTCTTCGACCCCGAGCTGCCGCTGATCGGCGTGCCCATCCGCATCGGCGAGATCGGGGCCGTCGGCGTGCTCGCCGCGCAGCCGCCCCAGGCCGATGCGCTGATCAAGCAGCGCGCCCGCTTCTTGGAGATGGTCGCCAACCTCATCGGCCAGGTCGTGCGGCTGTCGCGGACCGTCCGCGCCGAGAAGCGCGAGCTGCGCGAGGAGCGCGACAAGCTCCGGCGCACCGTGCGCGGCAAGCACGGCTTCGACAACATCATCGGCCATACCCAACGGATGCGCCTGGTCTTCGACCAGGTCCGCCAGGTGGCCAAGTGGAGCACCACGGTGCTGATCCGCGGCGAGTCCGGCACCGGCAAGGAGCTGATCGCCAACGCCATCCACTACAACAGCCCGCGGGCCAACGGCAGCTTCATCAAGCTGAACTGCGCCGCGCTGCCCGACAACCTGCTCGAATCGGAGCTGTTCGGCCACGAGAAGGGTGCCTTTACCGGCGCGGTCGCCCAGCGCAAGGGTCGCTTCGAGCAGGCCGACGGCGGCACCTTGTTCCTGGACGAGATCGGCGAGATCTCCGCCGCCTTCCAGGCCAAGCTGCTGCGCATCCTGCAAGAGGGGGAGTTCGAGCGCGTCGGCGGTGGGCGCACCCTCAAGGTGGACGTGCGCGTGATCGCCGCCACCAACCGCAACCTCGAAGACGAGGTCCGCGAGGGCAGCTTCCGCGAGGACCTCTACTACCGGCTCAACGTCATGCCGATCTACATGCCGGCCCTGCGCGAGCGCCTGGAAGACCTGCCTGAGCTGGCCCGGTTCCTGATCGCCAAGGTCGCCAAACAGCAGGGGCGCGAGCTGACCCTCACCGACAGCGCCATGCGCGTGCTCATGCAGCATAGCTGGCCCGGCAATGTCCGCGAGCTGGAGAACTGCATGGAGCGGGCCGCGGTCATGAGCGAGAGCGGCACCATCGACCGCGACGTCATCAGCCTCACCGGCCTGGATGCCGGCGCCCCGCCGTCCCTGGCCGCGGCGACCCCGGTGGGCAGCGCCCCGGGGCCGAGCCCCGGTCAGGTTGACCTCAACGATCCGGAGCTCGACGAGCGCGAGCGCGTCGTCGCCGCCCTGGAGCAGGCCGGCTGGGTCCAGGCCAAGGCCGCGCGGCTGCTCAACATGACCCCGCGCCAGATCGCGTACCGCATCCAGACCCTGAACATCAAGGTCAAGCAGTTCTGACAGCGGGCCGTTGCGTTGCTGCACTGTTCAGCCGCGGCATAGGTGTCGGGGGGGGGTACCATTCGGACCCTAGTATCGATTTCGACCCGAAACATGAGCGAGGTGTCGCGTGGGAGCTGACGAGCTGAACGGGGCCGGAGCAGCGGCCGACCTGCCCCGGCAGGCGGAGGCCGAGCAGGTCTTCGATTGGCGTAATTGCTGGTATCCGGTCGCCTTCGTCCGCGACCTGGACCGGACGCGCCCCTTTGCCTTCTCCCTGTACGACGAGCCGCTGGTGCTGTTCTTCGATCAGGACGGCGGCCCGGTCTGCCTGCGGGATCGATGCCCGCATCGCGCGGCCCGTCTGTCGGACGGGCGGCTGGTCGATGGGCGCATCGAGTGCCTCTACCACGGCTGGCAGTTCGCCGGCTCGGGCCGGTGTGTGCACATCCCGCAGCTCCCGCAGCGGCTGGCGATCCCGCCGAAGACCTGTGTGCCCGCCTACCAGGTCGCGGAGCGTCAAGGCATCGTCTGGGTGTGGGCCGGCGATGCGCAAGCGGCAGACCCGGATTCGCTGCCCCTCACCCCGGCGCTGGATGCACCGGGCGTCCATTGTGTGGATTTCCAGATGGACCTGCCCTACGACCAGAGCTATCTGATCGAGAACATCATCGATGTGGCCCACATCCATATCGCCCATGACGGGGTACGGGGCGGGGGCCTGAGGTCGCTTGCCAAGCCCCTGGAGCTGAACATCCGGGAGAGCTCGATCGCGGGTATCCGAGGCGGATTCCGCACGCTGGGCAGCGGCGCTGCACCGGGGGCCTCGCGGTTGAAAGAGGCCGTCGTCGAGCTGGTCGCCCCGAACCTGATCCGCTATACCTCGGCGTACAAGAACCCGGACCTGATTGCCGGGCTGGCCCTGTACTCGATCCCGTTCGGCAAGAGCCGCTGTCGGCTGCTCTACCGCAAGTACAGCAACTTTCTCTCCTGGCGCGAGCGCTGGAAGCCACGCTGGTTGGAGCATTGGACCCAGTGCCTGATCCTGGAGCAGGACATGGGCGTGGTCGTCGGCCAATACGAGCAGATCGAGCGCGCCGAGCAGCCGCTGAAAGACCTCTGGTTCCCACTCAAGACCTCGGATCGGTTGGTGGTCGAGTACCGGCGCTGGCTCGACCGCTACGGCGCTGAGCTGCCGTTCTATCGCGGCTTTGCGTCCGCCAAGTCGGAGGCGGGTATCGTTGCCCATACGACGCCGCCGACCGGGCGCTTCGCGCAGCACACGCGGGTCTGCGCCACCTGTTCGGCGATGGTCCGCCGGATCGATCTGGCGCGCAAAGGCCTGTGGACCGCGGCGGCGATCCTGGCCGCCTTGGGCATCGCGGGCTCCGGCTCGGGCATTGCGATCATCGCTGCGGTGGCGGCCTTGTGGGCCGTTGCCGGTGTCGCCGCACTCGGTGCCTTTAGACGCCGCTTTGAGTGATGTGCTTAAGGCGATTTCTGTCAACTTTCATACCATCTGACTTGTCTTGACGCCCGCCTTCGGCGTCGGGCTGGCGGTCACATAGCGAGCTATGCTCTCGCCAGCCCTCCTTGAAGGCGAACGTCAATCCTGCGTCATCTGGTATGAAAGTTTCCGGCAATCGCCTAAGGCGATGCGGAAAAATTCAGCATTTGCCTAAACGTCCACCGGCTTTTTTACCAGGAACAAGAAAAAGCCCGGGAAGTAGCGCCCCTGTTGCAGCCGTTCCTCGGCGATGGCGCGATAACCGGCCTCTTCGGCGACCACCTCATCGATCGAGCCGATCGGCTCGAAGCGGTTGATCGAGGTGGCCACCAGCTCGACACCGGCGGCGGCCATGATCTCGAGCATCTCCGCGAGGCTGTGCTGCGTCTCGTGGGGGTGCAGCACTTGGTCGCGGAACCAGCTGCGGGCCTGGGTCGCGTCCTTGAGCTGGGGCTGCAGGCGCCGGTATTCGGCGAACAGCGCGTCCTCGCTGGCGCCGGCCCCGCGCATCTGCTGGAAATGTTCGAGAAAGGGGCCGCGTCCATGGACGTGATAGAGACCGATGAACGCATGCCCGCCCGGGGCGAGGAAGTGCTCGAAGACACGCGCTACGCCGGCGCGGCAATCGTCGGTGTGATGCAGCACGCCCAGCGAGATCACCAGGTCGAACGGCGCTGCGGGCGCGTACAGAAACAGGTCTTCGACGCGCAGCTCCGTGCTCAGCTGCAGCTCGGCGGCCACCGCCCGCGCCCGCTCCACCGCCACCGGATTGAAGTCGATCCCCACCACCGGACAGCCATGGTAGTAGGCGATGGAGTTGCTGAGCCAGCCCGTGCCGCAGCCCACTTCCAGCACCCGCGGTCGGGCTTGAAGCAGCGGTGCCAGGATGGGGTAGGCAGCGAGGCTGTTGCGCCCACGAATCGCGCGCGCCTGCTCGCTGGCGAGTCCCTGGAAGTTGAACGGCAGCTCCTTGTAGAACTCGAGCACCGCCGGGTTGGCAAAGGTCATCGGCGTCTCCTAAACGGTTGAGACAGGGCAAGTGTTGGATCAGCTCACCGTAGAGACGCGAAGCAGCGCCGCGAGCTGATCGGGATTGAGCTCGATCAGGCGCCGGACCAACGCTTCGGCGATCTCGCGATTGGGGGCGACGCCCGCATGGAGCATATCCCTTGCCAGGCCCTCTACCGGCTCGCTGCGGTGCTGCTCGATCAGGGCTTGGATGCCGGGGCCCACCAGCCTGCGCGGCTCGCGCAGAAAGGGCTCGAGGGGCGTCATCTGCTCAGCGAAGCCCTCGGTGATGAACAACCAAGGGATGCCGGCATCGTCGCAGATGGACTCCCAGACCTTGAGGTTGGTCAAGGTATTGAGCAGGTCCGAGTAGGGATTGGAGGTCTTGCGGCAGACGTCGTTCATCTGCCAGAGCAATGGATCGGAGAGCCGCTGCTGCCAGTAGGTCCGGCCCGAGGCGACGAGGATGCGCCCGGTCTCGTCGATCAGCTCCCGGCGGTTGAACGGGAAGCTGGTGAGCAGGACGACATGGGGGGCCAGGACCGGGATGGCCGAGAACAGCATGCGGGTGACGTAGTCCGGCCCGGTGCCCCCGTTGCTCAGGTTCCAGACCTGCACCGGTCGCCGCAGACGGTCCTCCAGGAGTCGGCCGAAGACGGCGGCGAAGGTCGCCTCTTCCGGCAGTCCGGTCCCGAACGCGCCGCTGGCCCCGACGCAGAGCACGCGGACCTTGTCCGCGCCGATCTCCGCGGCGCGCTTGAGGTCATCCGTTCTGTAGCCGTGGGCATTGATCCGGTATTCCACCGAGTCCGGACCCAGTTTGGGATGCGGCTGCTTCCTGTAGCGCGCCTCCGAGTCCATCGAGCACCAGCGGTGGTTGCCGGGCGGCAACATCGCAAGCAGGGGGCTTGGTGGGATCTCTGCTTGGGACAGCAAATGCAGCGGTGCGGCGCCGATCTCGGCAAATTGGTAGGGCAATGTCGTGCTGCCTTAGGTTCCGGGGGTTGGGCCTGTCGGCTGGCAATGGCCGAGCGCGTCGCCTTGTCCGCGACCGGAGGTGCCCGGCCCGGCGTTGTCAGTAGTGGGGATAGATGAACGGGTCGTCGTCATCCTCCTGCTTCTTGCGCTTCCTGCGGGTGAGGATGGAGCGGACATAGTCGCGTAAGTTCTGCAACAGCTTGGTGAGCTTGTTCATTCGGGCCTCCGGGCGGGGCTGGGCTGAGTCTGCAACCTGTGCGATAGGGTCCAGATGGCATATCGCGCACGTCTTTTCGAATGCTATCAACCGGCGGCGGGAACAACAACCAATCCCGGGGCTGCGATCACGACCCATCGATGGTACCCTGCCGCCGCCGAGCCGTCGGCTGCTGAGGTCCCTGAAGACGATGCGTATACTTGGAATCTCCTGCTACTACCACGACAGCGCCGCGGCGTTGCTGATCGACGGCGACATCGCCGCCGCCGCGCAGGAGGAACGCTTCTCCCGGCGCAAGCACGATGCCCGCTTCCCAGTCCATGCCATCGGTGCCTGCCTGCGCCAGGCCGGCGTGGGGATCGCGGACCTCGACTATGTGGTCTTCTACGACAAGCCCTCGCTCAAGTTTCGCCGCCTCATCGCCACCTACCTGGCCTATGCCCCCGGTGGCTTAGGCTCGTTTCTCAAGGCGATGCCGATCTGGATCAAGGACAAGCTGCACCTTCGCCAGCGCATCCGCGATCAGCTGCGCGAGATCGCCGGCGACGGGCCGCGCCGGTTGCCCCCGATCCTGTTCAGCGCCCATCACCAGTCCCATGCCGCGTCCGCGTTCTTTGCCTCGCCGTTCGAGCGTGCCGCGGTGCTGTGCATGGACGGTGTCGGGGAGTGGGCGACCACCTCGGTCTGGACCGGCGACGGCAATCGGCTGAAACCGCTGTGGGAGATCGATTTTCCCCATTCGATCGGGCTCTTGTACTCGGCGTTCACCTACTACACCGGTTTCAAGGTCAACTCCGGCGAGTACAAGCTGATGGGGCTTGCACCCTACGGGGAGCCCAAGTATGTGGACCTGATCTACGACAAGCTCATCGACGTCAAGCCGGATGGGACCTTTCGCATGGACATGGACTACTTCAGCTACGCGAACGGCTCGACCATGACCAATGCGCGTTTCGACGCCCTGTTCGGTGGCCCCAGGCGCCGACCCGAGGCGCGGATCACCCAGCGCGAGATGGACCTGGCGCGCTCGGTGCAGGTGGTGACCGAAGAGATGGTGCTGCGCCTGGCGCGGACCGTCCAGCGCGAGACCGGTGCCGATCACCTCTGTCTGGCCGGGGGCGTGGCGTTGAACTGTGTCGCCAATGGGCGCCTGCTGCGGGAGGGGCCGTTCCAGGACGTCTGGATCCAGCCGGCGGCCGGGGATGCGGGTGGTGCCTTGGGGGCGGCGTTGGCGACCTGGCATCAATACCTGGATCGACCGCGGACGGTGACCGGAGCGGACCGGATGCGCGGCGCCTATCTCGGCCCGGTGCACAGCGACGATGAGGTCGCCGCCTATCTGCGCTCGGTGGATGCGCCCTACGTCGGCCTCGATGACGCCGACCTCTTCGCGGAGCTGGCGCGCATCCTCGATGACGGCCACGTCGTCGGCTGGTTCCAGGGGCCGATGGAGTTCGGTCCCCGGGCACTGGGCGGGCGCTCGATCATCGGCGACCCGCGCAATCGCACCATGCAGTCGGTGATGAATCTGAAGATCAAGTATCGGGAGTCGTTCCGCCCGTTCGCGCCGTCCGTCCTGGCCGACAAGGTCGCGGACTGGTTCGCGATCGACCGCGCCAGTCCGTACATGCTGCTGGTGGCGCCCGTCAGGGAAGACCGGCGATTGCCGATGGACGATCAGGCCCGCTCGCTGTTCGGGATCGACAAGCTCAAGCTGGCGCGCTCGCAGATCCCGGCGGTCACCCATGTCGACTACACGGCCCGCATCCAGACCGTGCATGCACAGACCAACCCTCGCTACCACGCACTGATCGAGGCCTTTGCCGCACGTACCGGCTGCCCGGTGCTGGTCAACACCTCCTTCAACGTGCGTGGAGAGCCCATCGTATGCACGCCGGCGGATGCCTATCGTTGCTTCATGCGCACCGAGATGGACTACCTCGCCATCGGCAACCTGCTGCTTGCCAAGCAAGACCAGCCCGAATCGAATCGTCCAACGCTGGGCGCGGACGAGATCGAGCCGGATTGATACCATCCCTTTGGAGTGTTCAGCCAGCCGCTATCCCCATGCGCATCCTATCGATCCTTCTCGCCTCAAGGCCGGTGCTGATCCTGGTCTTTTATCTGATTGTCCTGCCCGCAGGGCTGTTCATGCGCAGCCTCGGCCGCGACCCGATGGCGCGACGGCGGGACCGCAAGGCGGACAGCTACCGCGTCGCGAGCCTTGAGCAGCCCCCCGCAGACATGGAGCGGGACTGATGCTGAGCATGCGCGGCTGCGGATCAGCCGCAAAGACATCATGCACGGCATCGGGGAACGTCAACCGGTTGGCTGGTTGCATGGTTGGCCGCAAGCGAAAGGGGTAAGATCCCTCGGTCGTCTCCGCCTCGGTTGTCCCTGATCTTGGCGGTGCTCCGAACACTGGGGGCCCCGATCCAGGGCTGCACCACATAACCAATCAATAAGTACAGGCAATCGTGGCGCTTGTGGCGCTCGTTGCATCAGACGCGAGACAGTAAGCATGCAAAAGCCGATCGTGTGGGTCCTTCTGACGTGCGGGATCAGTATCGGCCACCCGGGTGGCGCGGCCGTCGCTGAAGGTTTCGAGGACGGGGCGCAATCCCTGTATTCCGCGGCCTCCATGGATCGGTCGGGGTCCGCAGCGGGCTTGGCACGCATCGAATCCACGCTGGAAACCGATGATCGGGTGCGGGTCATCGTCGGGGTCACGAACGGCCTGGCGGGCATCTCCTCGGCGGCACCCGGCAGCGTGCAGGCGATGCAGGGCATCGCCCTTGCCCAAGACCAATTAATGGGTGCCTTGGCCGACGAGGATGCGGTCGAACTCAAGCGCTTCCGGTTCATCCCACAGCGTGGTGGAGGTCGAGCGGCAGGCACCAGCGCCGCGCGAGAGCCCCAGGCGGCCACCATCACCCTCGAACCTTGGCCCGTCCCAGCTCGACAGCAGCACCCGGTCATCGAGCGGACGACGCCCAGACGCAGGGCATGACGGCAGCGGCACTGTCGTTGCCGTCCTCGATTCCGGTGTCGATAAGAACCACCCGTTCTTGGCGGGTAAGGTGGTGTCCGAGGCCTGTTACTCGACGACCTATTCCGGCTACAGTTCGACCACCCTGTGCCCCGACGAGGCGGAGGCGAGCACCGCATCGGGATCCGGGCTCCCTTGCAGCGGCATCAGCGGCTGTGATCACGGCACGCATGTGGCGGGTATCGCCGCCGGCAAGCCGTACGACGACGTCACCCGCACCGGGGTGGCGCCTGGCGCGGAGCTGATCGCAATCCAGATCTTCAGCCGCTTCGACAGCTCCGCGGTTTGCGGCGATGCGAACCCCTGTATTCGGACCTACACCTCGGATCAGATTGCAGCCCTGGAGTGGGTCTATGCGCTGCGCGACACTTACAACATCGCCGCGGTCAATATGAGCATCGGCGGTGGCGAGTATACGGAGCCTTGCGATAGCGACGAATCGGCCAAAAAGGCCGCGATCGACAATCTGCGCGCTGCGGGCATCGCCACCGTCATCGCCACCGGCAACGACTCATACAAGACCGCGATCAGCGCCCCCGGCTGTATCTCCACCGCGGTGAGCGTGGGTTGCACCACCGATGGCGATGCGGTGTGCAGCTTCTCGAACATCGCCGATTTCGTGAGCCTGGTGGCGCCGGGCTACGCCATCACCTCGTCCATCCCGGGTACGTCTTTCGGCCTCAAGAACGGCACATCCATGTCCACCCCGCACGTGGCCGGGGCCTGGGCCGTGGCCCGCCAAGCCCTCCCGACGGCGAGCGTCGACGACATTCTGGCCGCGATGCAGGCTAGCCCGGTGCTGGTGGACGACGGGCGCTCCGGCGGCACCGTCACCGATCTGCCGCGCCTTGATGTGGACGACACGCTGTTGATTGCGGAGGCCGATCTGAGCGTCGTCAAGACCGACTCCGCCGACCCGGTCAGGGTCGGCGAAGGCCTCTCCTACAGCATCGACGTCGGCAACGCGGCCGATGCCGATCCGGCCATGAACGTCGTCCTCACCGACCCCCTGCCCAGCGGGATGACCTTCGTCGGCGTCGACCAGCCCGACTGCGGCCATGCGGGAGGCACGGTCACCTGCAGCATCGGCGAGCTGGGCCCCGGCGAGGGCTTCAGTGCCGTCATCTCCGTAACCGCGACCGCAGCGGGCGGCATAACCAACACCGCCACCGTCACTACCAGCACGCCGAACGTCGGCCAAAGCAGCGCCGACGAGACCACGACCATCACCGCGTCCATACCGGGGGACATCCTGGTCCAACCGCTCAGCGTCTTGAGCCAGCTGGAAGCAGATCAAAGCTATACGAAGACCCTGGTGATCACCAACCAGGGCGAGGGCGATCTCCAGGTCTCCAATGCCTTTACGGCAGCGAGCGGCTGCACGACGCCGAACTCGATGGGCTGGCTGACGCACGACTTC
The DNA here is from genome assembly GCA_942491465.1 of uncultured Gammaproteobacteria bacterium. Classification (GTDB taxonomy): domain Bacteria; phylum Pseudomonadota; class Gammaproteobacteria; order Chromatiales; family Chromatiaceae; genus CALOBA01. The sequence continues at coordinate 24,322 of CALOBA010000069.1, read as the reverse complement.
GCAAGCACCGTCGATATTGCTCCGGGCAGCACGGCCACGCTCAACGTCACCAGCGACGGTGCGGGCCAATCCGGTGTGAATGCGGGCTCCATCTGCATCCAAAGCGACGACCCGGACACGCCCGTGGTCGAGGTCGAGGTCGAGATGGAGGTGATCGTGCCGCCGTCGGGCGCCCCCTGTGACGCCGCCGACGTCAACACCAGCGGCCGGGTCGATATCGACGACCTCCGCTACGTTGCCCAACGCTTCGGTACGACCGATGCCGCCGCCGATGTCGACGACGACGGCCTGGTGACCTTCGCCGATCTGCGCTTCGCCTACGCGTGCTACGGGCATCAGGTCGATGACTGACAACGCGCAGCCCGCCCGCCCGTGGGCGGGCGCTAACCGATTCAAGAGACATCGCATGTCCCACCTCAAGCACCTCTGCGGGGCCGCGCTCATCGCGACGGCCCTGCTGGCGGCCGGCCCGTCCCATGCGCTCTTTGTCCTGAGCACCGGCTCGGCGGAGACCCACGCAGGCGGTTATGCCGACGTCGACATCCTGCTCAACGCCACCTTGGGCGATGCGACGAACGGCTTCGGCCTCGAACTCGGGTTCGACTCGACCATCCTCGCCCTCGACAGCGTCACCTTCGGCAGCGGGTTCGATTTCACTACAGGCGCGGTCGAAGCCGATCCCGGCCGCTGGACGCTTGATGCCTTCAGCGATCCTTTCGGCAGCGGCTTGACCGGCTCCATCCTGTTGGCAACGCTGCGTTTTCAGGGCTTGGCGGAGGGCGGCAGTGCGCTGTCGGTGACCTTTCCCGGTTTCAACGATAGCAATCCAACGCGTTCGACGGACGGCATCTTCCAGCCGATTCCTCCCGGCGTCCCCACCTTGCCCGACCAGAACCAAGACGGCCAGGTCACCGTTGCCGCCCCCGTCGCCCCGACGCTGCTGCTGCTCCTGCCCGGCGTCTTCAGTCTGTTGCGCTGCCCGGCGCGCCCGCGCTGAAGGGGTCGCTCCGCCGACTCCCCGCGCCACGGCGCTCCGGCCGATTGCGCTGGCGCCCGGCGGCCCCCTGGGCTGCGGGCGGGTGGGGGATCCCCTCACGGTCTCCATTGGGATTTGTTCTCCCTCGCCGTGCGCGCGTCACCGATCTGGGCCTGTCTCCGCCGGAAAGTGTCGACATGAAGGGCCCCTCTGATACCCGCACAGCTCCGCCAGGGCTCCTCCTTGGACCTACCACGGGGGATGGCAGAGCCCACCCACCTACCACCGCCCCGGCACTGGGCTGGGGTGTGTTGTCCCCCCCCCACTCCCAACCCCATGTCCCCGATGGATGGCACGTGCTCGCCGCGGTCGAGAAGCCCACCAGTCATGAACAGTCGGCGTTATCGCTCGGGGATGTCCAAAGCCGTGCCGGCGAGGACCAGCGCATAGACCTTGAATGACCGGGCCAGCTCCGGGAGCGTCTGATCGAACAGGTCGAACTGCGTGCGCAGGGTATGGATCAGCACCAGCGGTGGGCCGTCTCCGGCCACCCTCCAGCGCAGCCTGACCCCGTCCACGTCCATGGTCTCGATCGGGATCTCCGGTGCCCAGGGCAGCTACTTGGGCGCCGCGGGCTGATCGCGCAGCATCTCGGCGACACAGAAAAGCCAGACGGCCGCAGCGAAGATGCCGGCGACGGTGATCAGGATGCCGATGACGCTGGATATGGCGGGGTCTCCGGGTCAGGACTTCTTCAGCAGGTCGCCGAGGGCCTCGAACGGACGGTGGTTGGTGGTGGTGCTGGTGGCCTGGCCCTTGGCATCGACCCGCCCGGCGGCCTGGGCCGCGCGCTGCTCCTCCCAGCGTTGGTGCTCGTTGTCGTGGCAGTACAGGCAGAGTAGCTCCCAGTTGCTGCCGTCGGGTGGGTTGTTGTCGTGGTCCATGTCCTTGTGGTGGACGGTCAGTTCGCGCAGGTTCTCGCGGGTGAAGCTGCGCGCGCAACGGCCGCAGACCCAGGGGTAGAGCTTCAGCGCCTGGGCGCGATAGCCGGCCTCGCGCTCGACGGCGCCCTGGCGGGCCTGGGCGACCACGCGGTCGAGCTTGTCGGTGTCGATGGGGCGGCCGGTCTTGCCGTGCCGCGGGGGCTCTTGGGGTGCCATGGGGCATGCCTCCTCAGAGGGTTTTTAGGTACTCGATCAGCGCCCGGCCATCCGGGGCGCTGGGGCTGTGGTGGCGAAAACCGACTTGATTCGGATCGTAGACGAGTTCGCCGATGTGGAAACGCTCCGGGCGGCGGTCCTCCGCGCTCAGCAGGTCGGCCAGCGTCGGCACCGAACCGTTGTGCAGGTAGGGGGCCCGCGCCCAGAGCCCGTCCAGCGGTAGATTGGCATAGCCGGCGGTCTTGCGGAAGTGTTTGAAGGCGAAGGACGCTCGGCGGCCTCGTGCCCTGGTCTCAGTCCCTGCATCTCGCCGTCAGCATGGCTCCCGCATGCTCTCTCCCCGCCAACCTTCATGAACATACTACCGTATTCCCCTCCTCCCCCCCCTCTCCCTCCGTCCTCCCCCTCTTCTCCCCCCCCTCCCCTCCCGTCCCGTCTCCGTCCCCCCTCCCCTTCTGTTCCCCCCCCCCCCTCTTCCCCTCCCTCTCCCCCCCCCTCTCCCCTCTCCTCTCTCCCCCCCCACCCTCTCCTTCCCCTCCCCTCCCTCTCCCCCTCCCCCCCCCTCCTTCCCCCCTCCCCCCCCCCCCCTTCCCCCCCTCCCCCTCTCCCCCGTCCCCCTCTCCCCCCCCTTCCTTCCCCCTCTTCCCCCCCCCCCCGCCCCGCCCCCTCTTCCCCGCCTCCGCCTCTTTCCCCCCGCTCCCTGCCCTCCCCCGCGCGCCCCCCCTCGCCCCCCCCCGCTCCGGCCCTCCCCCGCCCGGATCCGGAGTCGGTCCTGGTGGTCGGCCTCCCCCTCTCCCTCTCTCCCTCCCGGCGGGCTCCCCGACCCGCTTCTCTCTCTTTCCTTTTCCCCCCCCCGTCCCCCTCCCCTCTGCCCTTCGTTTTCCTCCTCTCGTCCCTGCGGTCCCCCTCGCTCTGCCTCCCCTTCCTTCCCTCCCTCTCCCCCCCCCCCCCCCCCCCCCCCCTCCTCTCCGCCTGACCCCTCCCGGCTGGTTCCCCATTCCTGTTCCCCCCTTCTCCCCCCTTCTCCTCGCCCTTTCTCCCTTCCCCCCCCTCCTCCATTCCCCCCTCCTCCTCTCTCGTTATCGTTACTCCCCCCATTACGCCAAATAACAGTCCTTCACTCCCTCCCTTCCCTCCTCGCCTTCCTCCTCCCCCCCCTCTCTCTCCCCCACCCTCCTCTCCTACTCCCCTCTCTTCCTCCCCCCTCTCCCCCCCCCTTCTTCATCCCTCCTCTCCTCCCCTTCTCCCTCGCTCCCCCCATTCCCTCGTTCTCCTACATTATCCCCCCTTCTTCGGTTTTCGCCGTCTCTCCCACCCCCTCCTGTCTCCCCCGGTGTTTGCGGACCCACCAGTGGACTCGGTGTTACGTTGCTCGGCGGATGGCTGGCGTCGCCCGCATCGTCCGCCAGGGTCTTGATGATCTTGAGCGGGCTCTCCGGGAAGTCGTCGCCGTCAAGCGGCTGTCGCGATGCAGGGCGTTGTTCAGGATCAGCAGCTGAGTGCCGGGCGGAACCTCGGCACCGCCGAGGCCGGCATCGGGCAGGCAGTGCCGGACCTGCGCCAGCAGTGCGGCGCCTAAAGAGTGGGCGGGGCAGCCGGTCTCCAGCACGGCTTCGTTCAGGGCGCGCCGTTTCCGTTTTCATCGACCATTATCGTCGGAACCTTCCCGTTCGTCTGTTGGAAATCTCCGCTGGTGCGGATGTCGTGCTTTCCCTCGGCCACAGGGCGCGCCGAACGCGGGTGCAGGCGCTTGCCAATGGTCAGGATGCCTGGGGCAGCTGCCGGGTGTCGACGAGCACCGGCAGCGCGGTGCGCTCCACGACCTGGCGCAGCACAAAGCTCGAATGCACCCCGGAGACGCCCTCGATGCGGGTGAGCTGGTTGAGCAGCAGGTCTTGGTAATGGTCCATGTCGCGGACGACGACCTTGAGGTGGTAGTCCGCATCGCGACCGGTGATGAGCGAGCATTCCAGGACCTCCGGCAGCGCGCCGACGACGGCGTCGAAGTTGGCGAAGCGCTCCGGGGTGTGGCGGTCCATGGAGATGCTGAGCAGGGCGATCAGGTTCAGGCCCAGGCGGCGGGCGTCGAGCATGGCCCGGTAACCGGCGATGATCCCGGCCTGCTCCAGGGCACGGACCCGGCGCAGACAGGGCGACGGCGATAGGCCGATGCGGTCGGCCAGCTCTTGGTTGCTGATGCGGCCGTCCTGCTGGAGGACCTCTAGGATGCGGCGGTCGTAGTCGTCCACGGTGTGAGCTCGAAGGCGTGGTGTGGGGTTTGGGGGGCGATGACTTGGGGTGTTAGGCTGGATGATGCGTGAATTCCGGGATGTTTGGCAAATTATTGCTGAATTGACCGGATTGATGCGCAAGAACGCAATCGACTGGCGGTGGATTTCCGGCATTCTATTGCCGTCGGTCACAAGCCGGCAGCGGGTACGGCCCACAAGGCCCAAGCCCAGCCATCGAGGTCGACCCAAGACCCAAAGGCAACCGCGCATCGGACCCGGGCCGCCGGCCCGGGGGCCGAGGCCGCCCGAATCCGTGAAGCCCATCTCAGGAGTCTCTCAGTCATGTCCTTCGATCACAGCAAGTATCGCCCGGCGCCGGTGGTCCGCCTCCCGGACCGCCGCTGGCCGGATCAGGTCGTCGAGCGTGCCCCGCGTTGGGCCAGCGTCGATCTGCGCGACGGCAACCAGGCCCTGCGCGCCCCGATGGGGGTGGAGCAGAAGCGTCGGCTGTGGTCGCTGTTGCTGGAGATCGGGCTCAAGGAGATCGAGGTTGGCTTTCCGGCCGCCAGCCAGCCGGACTACGACTTCGTACGCTGGCTGATCGAGACGGATCAGATCCCGGCGGATGTGACCATACAGGTCCTGGTGCAGGCCCGCGCAGACCTGATCACCCGCACCTTTGCGGCCCTGGACGGGGTGCCGCGGGCGATCGTGCACGTCTACAACTCCACCTCGCCGGTGCAGCGCGACTGGGTGTTCGGCAGCGACCGCGACGGCGTGCGCGCCATGGCCGCCCGCGGTGCCGAGTTGGTGGCCGCCGAGGCGGCCCGGTATCCCGGCACCCATTGGACCTTTCAGTATTCACCGGAGAGCTTCTCCCAGACCGAGCCCGAGTACGCCGTCGAGGTCTGCCAGGCGGTGCTCGATGTCTGGCAGCCGACCCCGGAGCGGCCCTGCATCATGAACTTGCCGGCAACCGTGGAGTCCGCGAGCCCGAACCTGTTCGCCGATCAGGTGGAATGGTTCTGCCGGGCGCTCGGGGAGCGGCGCGCGTCGGTGATCGTCTCGCTGCATACCCACAACGACCGGGGCGGGGCCGCGGCGGCGGCGGAACTCGGGCTGTTGGCCGGCGCCGATCGCCTGGAGGGCACCTTGCTCGGCAACGGCGAGCGCACCGGCAACATGGACCTGGTCACATTGGCGATGAACCTCTACAGCCAGGGTATCGACCCCGAGCTGGACCTCAGCCGACCGGAGGAGATCATCGGCGTGGTCGAGGCCTGCACCGGCATGCCCTGCCACCCGCGTCACCCGTGGGTCGGCGAGCTGGTCTACACCGCCTTCTCCGGCAGTCACCAGGACGCCATCAACAAGTCGCTGAAGCATCAGCGCGCGGCCACGGCCCGTGCCGAGCCCTGGCAGGTGGCCTATCTGCCCATCGACCCGGCGGACCTCGGGCGCAGCTACGAGGCGGTGATCCGCGTCAACAGCCAGTCCGGCAAGGGCGGCATCGCCTTCGTGCTGGAGCGCGACTTTGGCCTGTCGCTGCCGCGCTGGGCGCAGCAGGAGCTGGCGCCGGTGGTGCAGCGCCTCAGCGAGGCGCAGGGCGGGGTGATCGATGCGGCACACATCCGCGCGCTGTTCGTCGAGCGCTTCATCCAAGACCGGGCGCCGACCCGGCTCGACGGCTACCGGTTGAGCCGCAACGGCCACGACCGCATCGAGGCCAGGCTGGTCCACGCCGATCGCCCCTGCGTGATCGCCGGCGAAGGCGACGGCGCCATCGCCGCCTTCGCCGATGCCTGGCGATGCTGGTGCGGCCAGCGGGTCGAGGTGCTCGACTACCAAGAGCATGCGATCAGCGCCGGCACCGATGCCGAGGCCGCCGCCTATGTGCTGTTGGAGATCGACGGGGAGCGGGTCGGCGGCGCGGCGATCGATCGGGACACCGTCGGCGCCTCGCTGCGTGCCTTGCTCTCGGCGCTCAACCGATCTGCCCGCCGTGGCCGGATCGGTGCCGATGCCCCGGCCGAGGCGGCCTGAGCGCAGCATGCGTCTGCCACTCAGCCTGAAGTCCACCCGGGAACTCGGGCGGCATCCGCAGGAGCCCTACGACATCCTCAGGCGCCCCGACGGCGCCATCGTCCACGAGCCGGCGGAGTTGCGCGCCCACGCGCTCACTCAATCGGCGGCGACGGCGGAGATCCAGAGGCGGCTTGCCGCCGCGCCGAGTAAGCGCGCACTGCTCTAAGGATCGGTTCAGAAACAAGTGGCGCAGACGCCCGCTCGCTAAACCTTTTGACTGGCCATTTCGTGGTTGCGCCTGCACCACTTGTTTCTGAACCTTGACTAAGTGGTCAGCGCCGACATCGTGCAACTGATTCGCCATGGCGGAGGCCCGGACGACCTGCGCCGGGCCTGATCCGCCAGGGGGCGATCGTCTGGACCTTCCCCGCTGCAGACTAGTGTTCTCGGGAACGATCAGGCAGGGCCGGCTTTGGCAGCCAGGGCCTCGGCGTAGAACTCCTCGTAGTGCCGCGCGCTGGCCTGCCAGCTGAGGTCGAGGCCCATGCCGTTGAGCTGGATGCCCTGCCACTGTTCCGGTTGCTCGCGCGCGAGCCGGAGCGCGCGCCGGACCGTGTTGAGCAGGGCGTCGGCGCTCGATTCGCGGAACAGGAAGCCGGTGGCGCGGCCCTCGGCCAGGGCGGCGTCGTCGGCGTCGGTCACGGTGTCGGCGAGGCCGCCGGTGGCACGAACGATGGGGACGGTGCCGTAGCGCAGGCTGTACATCTGGTTGAGCCCGCAGGGCTCGAACCGCGACGGCATCAGGAAGGCGTCGGCGCCGGCCTCGATCAGGTGCGCGCGGGTCTCGTCGTAGCCGACGTGGACGCCGACCCGCTCCGGGTAGGCGGCGGCGCTGTCGCTCAGGCCCTGCTCCAGCTCGCGGGCGCCGGACCCCTGCATGATGAGCTGGACCTGGGGATATTCCTGCAGCAGACTCGGCAGCATGCCGAGGATGAGGTCGACGCCCTTCTGTTCCACCAGACGGCCGATGTAGCCGAGCACGAAGGCCTGCTCGTTGCGCGGCAGCTCGAAGCGGCGCTGCAGCTCCAGCTTGTTCTCGACCTTCATGGCCAGGGTCGAGGCATCGTAGTTCTGCAATAGGGTCGGATCGGTCTGCGGGTCCCAGACCTGGTAGTCGATGCCGTTGAGGATGCCGCGGAAGCGCCCGTTGAGCTCGCGCAGCAGGCCGTCGAGGCCGCAGCCGTGGCGCGGCGTCCGGACCTCGTCGGCATAGGTGGGGCTGACGGTGTTGACGCGGTCGGAGAAGGCGATGCCGCCCTTGATGAACGACATGCGCTGATGGAACTCCAGCCCCGAGAACGACCACAGCTCGGGGGGCAGGTTCAGGCGGTCGAAGGTGGCGCGGTCGAACAGGCCCTGGTAGGCCAGGTTGTGGATGGTGAAGACCGTGGCCGGGCGCTCGGACTGATCCTGCAGCAGCGCCGGCGCCAGCCCGGTCTGCCAGTCGTTGCAGTGCAGCACGCGCGGGCGCCAGTTGAGGGCCGACAGTCCCATGGCCACATAGGCGATGACGTAGCTGAACAGCGTGAAGCGCTCGGCATTGTCGCCCCAGTCGCGTCCGCTGACATCGGTGTAGGGGTTGCCCTCGCGGCAGAAGTGCTCCGGGGCCTCGACCAGGTACACGGGCAGGTCGCGATCCGGCAGCAGGCCGCCGAGCAGCTTCACGGGACCGATACCGCCGGGCACCCGCAGCTCGCACAGCGTCTTGATCTCGCGCACCTGCTTGGCGGCCCGAGGGTAGCTCGGGATGATCAGCCGGGCGTCGTGGCCCAAGCTGCGCAGGGCCGTCGGCAGGCTGCTGGCCACATCGGCCAAGCCACCGGTCTTGATCAGCGGCAAGGCCTCGCTGCTGGCGACGAGGATCTCGTAACCGTCGGTTCCGGGGGATGCGGGATTGGAATGGGCCATGACTGCCGGCGCTTGCAGGGATGATGAGGGCGCGTCCGGGGAGGACGGCGACCGGCCTGGCCGGGCTGCGGCTGGCCTAAAGCCGTTAAAGTAGCACAGTTATACTGAATCATGGGGGGCGATATGAACGATCCTTGTACATTGGTGATCTTCGGGGCGACTGGAAATCTTTCTCAGATCAAACTGTTGCCGGCGCTCTATCATCTGGAGCGCGAGGGGCATCTGGCCCCATCGTTCCGGGTCGTCGGCTTCGGACGACGGGATTGGACCGATGCGCACTGGCGCTCCGAGGTGCGCGAGATCCTTGAGGGCCAGATCGGCCAGCGGATCGACGCACAGGTGATCGAGCGTCTGCTCGAGCGGCTGCACTTCTGCACGGGCAACCTGACGGCGGCGGAGGACTTCCAGCGACTTGCCGCGCGTCTGCGGGGCGATGAGGGCCTCCCCGCCAACCTGGTGTTCTACCTGGCGATTGCGCCGTCGCTGTACGGCGAGACGGCGGATCACCTGGCCGCGCAAGGCCTCAACGGCCGCGGCGACGGCGCGGCAGGACAGGGCTGGGTGCGGCTGGTGGTGGAGAAGCCCTTCGGCTACGACTTGGAGAGCGCACGCATCCTCGATGCGCACCTGCGCCGCCACTTTGACGAGTCGCAGATCTATCGGATCGACCACTACCTGGGCAAGAGCACGGTGCAGAACGTGCTGGTGTTCCGATTCGCCAATCTGTTGTTCGAGCCCCTTTGGAACCGCAACTACATCGATCACGTCCAGATCACCCATGCCGAGTCTCGAGGTATTGGCGATCGGGCCGGTTTTTACGATGGGGTCGGAGCCCTTCGGGACATGATCCAGAGCCACCTGCTGCAGATGCTGACGCTGGTGGCCATGGAGCCGCCGCCGAGCCTCGACGACGAGGCGCTGCGCGATGAGAAGGTCAAGGTGCTGCGCTCGATCCGGCCGATCCCGCGCCAGGCCGTGCATGCCCATGCCTTCCGCGCCCAATATCGGTCCGGCGAGGTCGACGGCGAGAAGGTCCCCGGCTATCTGGAGGAGCCGGGCGTCGATCCGCGCAGCGCCACCGAGACCTATGCCGCGCTGAAGCTCTACATCGACAACTGGCGCTGGCGCGGCGTGCCCTTCTACCTGCGCACCGGCAAGCGCATGGGCGCCACCCACTCGATGATCGCGATCCGCTTCCGCCACCCACCGCAGCAGCTGTTCAGCGCAACGCCGATCGAACAGCTCGCGCCGAACTGGCTGCTGCTCAACATCCAGCCCAACGAGTGCATGCGCATGGAGCTGCAGGTCAAGCAGCCGGGGCTCGCCATGCGCACCCAGACCGAGCGGCTGGACGCGAGCACCTGCACCATCGCCCGTGACCAGATCGACGCCTACGAGGCGCTGATCCTCGATGTGCTGCAGGGTGATCAGTCGTTGTTCCTGCGCCGCGACGAGGTGGAGTACGCCTGGGGCGTGGTCGACCCGGTGCTCAAGCTCTGGGCCACCGAGCGCGACTTCATCCAGACCTATGCCGCCGGCTCCCAGGGGCCGCAGGAGGCCAACCGGCTGTTCGACAAGGAGGATCAGGACTGGCGCGGTGGGCTCGACGGCTAACCCGCCGGGCCTGCTAGACTGCGCAAGTACCCCCCGTTTTTCGCCGACCTGAGGCTGCTGCGGCTGCCGGTGGCGTTGGCGGAACAGATCGTCGCCATCACGCTCGCGACGGTGGCCGTGTCCAGCTTGATGCATCGCATATCCTTAGCACGCGCAGTACCCGCCGCCCCGTGGATTGAAGGGGCTCGGCCGGGGCGGCGGCCATGCCGGTCGCCGGAATAGGGTCGGTGCGCTCTGCATGTGCGGCGCAGCGACGGCAACCACAACGGCGGCCCGGGCAACGGTGCCGCCCTCGCCCATGCGGCCAAGCCCGCAGCAGGTATTGGAAATGCGCATTCGCTTCGGCTTCGAATTGGTCTACGCGTGCCCCAAGCCCACGCCGATGATCCTGAACCTCAACGTCCACTACAGTCGGGCATCGGACCTGTCACGGCCGGATCATATTCGGGTTCAACCGAGCGTGCCCCTGGTGGGCTACCGGGACGGCTTCGGTAACTGGTGCAGCCGACTCGTTGCCCCGGCCGGGGAGATCCGCATCTGCGCTGATGCGACCATCGAAGACAGCGGCCTGCCCGACCCGGTCGCTCCGCTGGCGGTCCAGCACCCGGTGGAAGCGCTGCCGGCCGATACCCTGGTCTATCTGCTCGGCAGCCGCTATTGCGAGACGGACAGGCTCTCGGAGACGGCCTGGTCCCTGTTCGAGACGACCCCGTCGGGTTGGGCAAGGGTGCAGGCGATCAGCGATTTTGTACACCATCACATCGCCTTCGGCTACGAGCACGCCCGCTCCACGAAGACGGCGCTGGAGGTGTTTCAGGAGCGCACCGGGGTGTGCCGCGACTTCACCCATCTGGCCATCACCTTCTGCCGCTGCATGAACATCCCGGCGCGCTACTGCACCGGCTACCTCGGCGATATCGGGGTGCCGCCGGCCGCCTCCCCGATGGACTTCTCGGCCTGGATGGAGGTCTATCTGGGCGGGCGCTGGCATGTGTTCGACCCGCGCAACAGGGTGCCGCGCATCGGGCGCGTGCTGATCGCCCAGGGGCGCGACGCCGCCGACGTGGCGTTGAGCAATGCCTTTGGTCCGGCGGATCTCAAGCGGTTCGATGTCTGGACGGACGAGGTTCCGAGCACCTTCGCATGAGACCGCACCATGGCGCCGACCCCATCGGTACATCGTCGCGGCCGGCGTTGAGCGCAGGCCTGCTGGCAGCCGACGAGCCGGCGCCTTTCGAGCTGGCCAATGCGAGGGGCACATCCGCCCTTGTGTTGGTCTGTGACCACGCGTCCAATCGGGTCCCCCGGTCCCTGGGGAACCTTGGACTGGGGGCGGAACCATTGGCCAGCCACATTGCTTGGGACCCGGGGGCGGCGGCGGTGGCGCGTGGCCTCAGCGCCCGGCTCGACGCCCCGCTGATGCTCGGCGGTTGGTCGCGCTTGGTCATCGACCTGAATCGCCCGTTGGCGAGCCCGGAATCGATCCCCGAGGAAAGCGACAGGATCCCAATACCGGGAAATTCGCGGCTGAGCGCGGCCGCGCGCACCCGCCGCGTCTCGGCCCTGTTCGATCCTTACCATCGCGCCGTGGCGGCGTTGCTCGAAGCGCGCAGGCAGCGCCAAACCGCGCTGTTGAGCATCCACAGCTTTGCCCCGAGGCTCGATGGCCAGGAGCGACCCTGGCAGGTTGGTATTGCCAGTGCCGCAGACCGACGGCTGGTGCAGCCGCTGATCGCGGCGCTCAGGCGCGAACAGGATCTTTGTGTGGGTGACAACCAGCCCTACGACGTTGACCACGCCATCGATTACACCCTCCCCGCCCATGCCGAGGCCCGTCATCTCCCCCATGCGATGATCGAGATCCGCCAGGATCAGCTCGGGCGGGCCGCGGGCATCGACGCCTGGGTTACGCGGCTCGCCGATGCCATCGTGGCGAGTGTCTGATCGGCCGCCCCACGGCTGGGTCGGCGCAACTGTTCGTTCGGATGCTTCGCCCGCCGTTACGGCTGCGCAAACCGCGCCCGCAACGCATCGGCCTGCGCGCGGATCTGCGCCAGCCGCTCGGCGTCGAGTCGGTCGAGGTTGCGCCACATCAGGGCCGTGCGCGGGTGGTTGGCGAAGCGCGCGCGGTGGCGGTCGAGGAAGGCCCAGTACAGGGTGGTGAACGGGCAGGCGTCGGCGCCGACGGCCGCTTTGGGGTTGTAGCGGCAGCCGCGGCAGTAGTTGCTCATGCGCTGGATGTAGGCGCCGCTGGCGGCGTAGGGCTTGGAGGCGAGCAGGCCGCCGTCGGCGAATTGGCTCATGCCGAGGGTGTTGGGGGCCTCGACCCATTCCACGGCGTCGACGAACATGGCCAGATACCATGCATGGATTTGGCGCGGCTGCACGCCGAGCAGCAGCGCGAACAGCCCGCTGACCATCAGGCGCTGGATGTGATGGGCGTAACCGTGGTCGAGGACTTGGCCGATCACGGCGCGCAGGCAGGCCATGTCGGTCTCGCCGCTCCAGTACAGGGTCGGCAGCGGCTGGTGGGCGTTGAGGGCGTTGTGGGTGAGATAGTCCGGCCCCTCGCGAAAATAGACGCCGCGGACGTACTCGCGCCAGCCGAGGATCTGGCGGACCAGGCCTTCCACCGAGGCGATGGGCGCCTGCCGCGCTGCGTGGGCGGCAACGGCGGCGTCGATGACGCGGCGGGGACTGAGAAGTTTCAGGTTCATCGCCGCCGACAGCCGGGCGTGGTACAGCCAGGGCTCGTCGGCCCACATGGCATCCTGGAACGGCCCGAAGGCGGCCAGCCGGTGATCGATGAAGTCGCCGAGGGCCGCCTCGGCCTGCTCGGCGGTGACCGGCCAGTCGAAGGCGGCGAGCCGCCCCGGGGCGTCCGGGAAGCGGCGCTCAACCAGCGCCATGACCTCGCGGGTGATGGCGTCGGGTGGAAAGCCCAGGGGGGCCGGCAGCATGCCGGGGCCTTGGCGCCCGAAGGGCTTGCGATTGGCCTTGTCGAAGTTCCATGCACCGCCGGCGGGGCCGCCGTCGGCGTCCATCAGCAGGCCCTCGCGCTTGCGCATATGGCGGTAGAAGTGCTCCATCAGCAGCGTCTTGCGGCCCCGGGCCCAGTGCTGGAAGTCGTCGGCGGAGCACAGGAAGTGATCGTCCGGGACGCGTCGCGGCGCGATGCCGGCCGCGCGGCAGGCGTCGCTGAGCAGGGTCAGGACGCGATGCTCACCGGGCTCGGTCAGATGGACCGCGCACGGGCGCAGCCGGGCGAGATCGGCGGCCAGCGCCTGGTCCAGGCCAGTGGCCGCCTGATCCTCCAGCGCATGGTAGTGCACCGGGATGCCGCGGGCGCGCAGTGCGTCGCGAAAATGCCGCATGGCCGACAGGAACAGCACCGTGCGCGCCTTGTGCGACGGCACATGGGTCGCCTCGTCGGCCGCCTCGCACATCCAGACCAGGTCCTGGTCGGGATCGCAGTCGCGCAGCACGGGGTTGTGGAGGCTGAGCTGGTCGCCGAGGACCAGCAGCAGCCGGCGGGGGTGGGGTTGGGGCATGGGGGATCGTGCAGCGGGGGCTGAGTTCGGACGACAACGACAACGAAATATCTTCGACAGTTTGTTCAAGCGTTGCGGGGTAAGGGACGATTGGCCCGACAACGATACGCCGCGTCACTCCCGATAAGCGACCTGGTGCCCAAAGATGGCGCGGACCTGGTCGATGTGGTCGGCGTCGGCGGCGGACTTGTCGGGCCGGTGGCGCTTGACCCGGGCGAAGCGCAGCGCGAGGCCCGCGGGGTATTGGCGGCTGCGCTGGAGCTCGTTGAAGGCGATCTCCACCACCAGCTCGGGCCGAACCTGGACGACGTTGCCGTCGCGGGCGGTCTCCAGCGCCAGCAGCCGCTCGGTCTGCCAGGTCAGCATGGCGTCGGTCAGGCCCTTGAAGGTCTTGCCGAGCATGAGCAGACGGCCCTCGTCGTCGCGGGCGCCCAGATGCAGGTTGCTGAGCCAGCCGCGGCGCCGACCGCTGCCCCACTCGGCGGCGAGCACCACCAGGTCCAGCGTGTGGGTCTGCTTGACCTTGAGCCAGTGGCCGCCGCGCCCGCCTGCGGCATAGGGTGCGTCCGGGTGCTTGGCCATGATGCCCTCGTGACCTCGGGCCAGGGCCTCGGCCAGGAACGCCGCCGCGCGCCCCGGGTCGGCCTCGCTCAGGCGCGGGATGATCAGCGCCGCCGGCAAGGCGTCGGTGAGGGCGGCATGGCGCTCGCGGGTGCCGGCGTCGATCAGCGTCTGGCCGTCGCGGTGCAGGCAGTCGAAGGCGAACAGGGTCAGGGGGAGCTGTGCGCGCAGCTGCGGGTCGTCGCTGTGACGGCCGAAGCGGCGCATGGTGGTCTGAAACGGCAGCGGTCGTCGGTCGAGGTCCAGGGCCAGGGTCTCGCCGTCGAGGATCAGCTCGGCGCAGGGCAGGGCGGCGACGGCGGCGGCCACCTCCGGCACGGCGACGGTGACGTCGTTGCCCTGGCGGCTGAAGACCCGCACCTGATCGCCCCGCTTGTGCACCTGCACCCGCGCGCCGTCGAGCTTGTAGTCGAGGATCGGCCGGTCGATGCGGCCTAGGGCGTCGTCCACGTCCTCCGCCGGCTGGGCGAGCATCGGCTCGATCGGGTGCAGCAGACGTAGGCCGATGCCGGCCAGGCCGGGGGCGCCGTCGCGCAGGGCGGTCTCGGCGACGAGGCGCAGGTCGGCGCTGAGCATCTGCGCCCGCCGGACCGCGGCGAGGGGGACATCGGCGGCGCGGGCAATCCCGTCGAGCAGCAGCCCGGCCAGGGCGCCTTGGCGCAGCTCGCCGAGCAGCAGGCGGGCGACGAAGCCTTGCTCGTCAGCAGTCAGCTCGGCAAACAGGCCGCCCAGGGCCTCAGCGCGACGTCGCTTGCTGCCGCTGCCTACGATACCGGCCAAGTCCGCCAGGCGCCGGTCCAGCTCCCGCAGCCCGAGCCGCGGGCTGTGCGCCGCGGGGCTGGCCAACAAGCCGTCGACCTGGGCCGGACCGACGCCGAGCCGCCCCCCGGCGGTCTCTCCGCTGAGCCAGAGCGCCGCCAGCCCGACCTCGTCCGCGGCGCAGCGGCGCAGCAGATCCGCCAGCGCGGCGACCTTGGCCGAGCGCGAGCGGGTGGCGGCAATGGCGGTGGAGGTCGCAACCAGCTGGTCGAGCAGCATCATCGCGGGCCGCTGCGCCGTCTCAGTGATACTGCTCGGTGGTGTAGTGTCCCGGTGCATGGCGCTTGTGGCGCTGCAGGCCGCGGGCCTCCAGCCAGGCGCGCACGTCCTTGATCATCGCCGAGTTGCCGCAGAGCATCAGGTGACTATCGTCGGCGCTGATGCGCGTGCCCGCGCGGTCCTCCAGCGCCCCGTTCTCCAGCAGCGTGGTGATGCGTCCCTTGAGCGCGGTCTCGCTCTCGTCCCGGGTGAGGGCGGTGATGAATACGAACTTGTCCTCGTGGGCCGCCTGCAAGGCGGCGATGGTCTCACCGTAGGCAAGCTCGCCGCTGTTGCGGGCGCCGTGGACCAGGATGACGCGCTCGAAGTGCTCCCAGGGCTTGGCGGTCTTCAACATCGATAGATAGACGCCAAGGGCGGTGCCGGTGGCCAACATCCATAGGTCCCGGCGCGCAACCACGTTGTCCAGGGTGAAGATGCCGCTGGCCTTGGATGAGACCCAGACCCGATCACCGACCTCCAGGTCGGACAGGCGCGGGGTCAGCGGACCCTCGGGGACCTCGTTGAAGTAGATCTCCAGGTGCGGGTCCTCCGGGGCGTTGACCAGTGAGTAGGGGCGGCCGACGCGCTCCTCGCCGATGTCTAGGGCGACCTTGATGTATTGTCCCGGCGTGAACGATTCCAGCGGGGCGTCGATGGTCAGGCTGTAGTGATTGTCGGCCTCCCAGTGCTTCTTGCCGCTGATGTGGCCCTCGATCCAATCGGTCATAGTGTTGTCTCTGCGCTTTGTTGTCGTGTAGGCGTCAGGTTTGGCCGCCCGGCGGCCTTTTCAAAGCATGAACAGGTCGTTGCACCGGCTGAGGGGCGTTTAAGAGGACGTCATCAAGCGGGCTGGGGGGATTAGGCGCGTCCGTCTCTTGTCCGGCTTGCGTTTGACCTGTTGCGCCTCATCTCTGGCCTTGAACAGGTCATGTCCAGATTTTGAGGCTCAGTTATGAAGACACTGCTCCTGATGGTTTTTACGGTAATCGGAGGTTTTTTTCCCGCCATGGCAAATGCAAACCCAGACTGCGCACCGGCGCTCGACTTCGAGATGCGTCGCCTCGCCGGCGATGAGTCGGTCCGCCTGTGCGACGCCTACCGGGGTAAGGTCGTACTGATGGTCAACACGGCCAGCAAGTGCGGCTTCACCGGCCAGTACGAGGGCCTGGAGGCGCTCTACGATAAGTACAAGGATCGTGGCCTGGTGGTGCTCGGCTTCCCCTCCAACGACTTCGCCAACCAAGAGCCCGGCAGCGAGGAAGAGATCAGGAAATTCTGCCGGCTGACCTACTCGGTCGACTTCCCGATGTTCGAGAAGGTCCACGTCAAGAAGGGCAATGCGGCGCCGCTGTATCAGTACCTGGCCGAGCAGACCGGCGTCTACCCGAAGTGGAACTTCTACAAATATCTGATTGGTCGCGACGGTAAGGTGGTCGACTACTACTCCAGCGTCACCGGTCCGGAGAGCCGTAAGATGGTGGCCGCCATCGAGAAGCTGCTCTGATCCCCGAGGGGGCCATGGAAGGCCGTGGCGCAACCCCCATCTCTCCAGGCTAGTCGGCAGCAGCGACTGTCGCCACCACACCGCTATCTTAAGGAGTGCGCCATGATCCCGCCAAAGAACGTCCTCGGTGAGCCCCTGGAGCCCTGCTCCACCGATCCCATGACCGGATTCACCCGCAGCGGCGCCTGCGAGACCGGTCCTCAAGACCTGGGGTCCCACACCGTCTGCGCCCGCGTGACGGCGGAGTTTCTGGAATATTCCCGCTCCCAGGGCAATGATCTGACGACGCCCCAGCCCGAGTTCGGCTTCCCCGGGCTCAAGCCCGGCGACAGTTGGTGCCTCTGCGCCGCGCGCTGGGAGGAGGCGCTGCAGGCCGGCTGCGCCCCGCGGGTGCTCCTGCGCTCAACGCACAAGCGGGCGCTCGAGGTCTGCGACCTGCTCGACCTGAAACGACACGCCGTCGATCTGTCGTGATCTGACAGCGCTTATTGAAGCCGCGGCCGGCATCCGCCGGTCGCCCTGGCGCCTCTGACGGCTTGACGTTGGTCCGGGGCTGGCCAACAATGCAGGGAGTGTCCCGTGCCGGGGCATCCAGCAGACGCCAGACCCTTTCGCCATGATCAACTACGAGCTGCGGCTCTATATCTCCGGGCAGACGCCGCAGGCCGAGCGGGCGGTATCCAATCTGGACCAGCTCTGCAAGGGCGAGCTTGGCGGCAGCTGCGCGGTCGAGGTGATCAACCTGATCGACAGCCCCGAGCGCGCAGACGAAGACAAGATCATCGCCACCCCGACATTGATCCGCCTCACCCCCACACCGATCCGCCGCATCATTGGCGACCTGTCGGACCGGGCGCGGGTGGTACGCTCGTTGTGCCCGGCGGATGGCGAGAGCGATCCGCTCGATTGATCAGCCCGCCTGATCGCCGTCGCCTGAGCCCCTGACGCCCTAACCAATGGACATGCTCTCGCAAGTCGCCACGAGACTGTCCTCGATGCTGATGGTCTGGCTGGTGCTGCTGGCCTGGCATGTTGCGGGCCCGCACATCGGGCTACTGGGCAACGCCCTGTTTGTCCTCGTCATCACCGTCCCCATGATCCTGTCCGGGGCGGAGATCGCCTTTTATCGCCGCTATGCGTTCTGCCGCGAGTATCTCGAGCCCGACAACAACTGGCTGCACCGGCTGCTGGGGCTGGAGTGGCTGGTCCTGGTCTTGGAGGCGCTCAAGGCCCTGGCCCTGTCCATGCTGCTGATGCTCGGCACGCTGACGTTGGATATGCTCGGCTGGACCCTGCTGTTGGCCGTCGTGCTGGTGCTGGCGCTGCTGATGCCGCGGCTGCCCGGTCTGTTGCACGGCGTCGTCCGGTCGCCCTACCTCTATGCCATGGCCCGACGCTGGGCGATCTGGGTGAGCACCACCCTGCTCTGGCTGGAGGCGATCCTGATACTGCTGTCCACCGGAGACGACTTCCGCGGACTGTCCTGGTGGCAGGTCGTCGACTATGCCATCCGCCCTGTCGGCCCCGACTGCACGAGCGATCTCATCTGCACCCTGTCGCGGTTCGATCTCGGCATCGACATCGTGGCCGGTTGGTCGGTGCACGTCCTGCTCAAGCCGATGACCGTTGTGGCGGACAGCATTGCCGCCGCCCTGGCGCTGTGCTGCATCCTCGCGCTCTGGCTGTTGATCGCGCTGGCCTACAGTCGCGCGCTCATGGGCATGATGGCGCGGCCGTTGGCGCTCCGGCGGCCGCGACCGGAACGCAGCGGCGACGGTAATCGGTTCGAGATCTGGTGGCAGTGAGACCTCCTCCGGTGTTGTCGTAAATTAGAAACAGCGCGAGCTATCCAGGTTAAGGCTATAATCCTGTTCAAACTTCGGAGGACAGGACCTTGACTCAGGCAACCCGCGTCGATCGCGTCACCTTCACCGACTACCTAGACCGCGCCCTGCGCGAGGGCGTGCTCTGGGTGCTGATCTGCTTAGCCCTCTATCTGGTCTTGGCGCTCGCGACCTATGCGCCGTCCGACCCCGGCTGGTCCTACGTCGGCCCCGATGCCGCGGTGCGCAATGCCGGCGGCAGCACCGGCGCGTGGTTCGCCGACATCGGCTTCTTCCTGTTCGGGCTGCTCGCCTATCTGGTGCCGGCGATGATCGCCTGGAGCGCCTGGCTCGCGCTGCGCCGCGGCGATGACGAGCCCGAGACCCGCCTGTACTGGCTTGCCATGCGCTGGCTCGGTCTGCTGCTGGCCCTGGGGACCGGCACCGCGCTGGCGGCCATCCAACTGCCCGACCTTGCCCCCTGGCTGCCCAACGGCGTCGGCGGCGGTCTCGGGCTGATGGTCAAGCAGCACGCGCTCACGACCTTCGGCGATTCCGGGGCGACCTTGGTCCTCTTCGGCGTGCTGATGATCGCGTTCACGCTGATGACCGGGGCCTCGCCGCTGATCCTGCTCGACGGCATCGGCGAGCTGACCCTATGGCTCGTGCGGCCCTTGCTTCGACTGCGCCTCCGGCTGCCGAGCCGAGAGCGCCCCCCGGCGGTGCCCCTGGAGGACCCACGCAAGCGTCGCGAGCCATTGATCAGCGACGACGATGTGGACTTCGACCCGATGGACGAGGGCGCGCCGGTGCCGGATGCGCTTGTGAAGGCAGCCACGGCATCGCCGCTGCGCCTGCCGTTCCAGCCCGAGCCGGTGGACCAGGCCGTGCTCCGCGAGGCCCCGGCGGCCGACGACGCGCGCAACGACGGCAGTCAGCTGACCGACGCATTCGCAGCGATGGAGCCCGACGACGAGCCGCCGCAGCGTGCGCGCTGGCCGCTGCCCATGGCCCTGCGCGCCCTCGGCCTCGCCAAGCCCGCCGACGCCGACGAACGGGGGCGGACCGCGCCCGAGCCATCGGCGCCGGTCCAAGCCGAGCCGCAGGTCCAGGCCGAGCCGCAGGTCGCGCGCGTGGCCCGGCCCGTCCCGGCTCCCCCACCCCCCTTCGGCGAAGACTGCCTACCGCCGCTCGACCTGCTCGACCCGCCGCACAAGAGCGGCCAGGGCTACACCGAAGAAGAGCTCGAGGACATGTCCCGCGAGCTCGAGTCCCGGCTCAAGGACTTCAACGTCGTCGCCGAGGTGGTCGCCGTACACCCGGGGCCCGTGGTCACCATGTTCGAGCTGGACCTGGCCCCGGGCACGAAGGTCAGCAAGATCACCGGCCTGGCCAAGGACCTGGCCCGGGCGTTGTCGAAGATCAGCGTGCGCGTGGTCGAGGTCATCCCCGGCAAGTCCGTCATCGGCCTGGAGATCCCCAACGATCACCGCGAGATGGTCGTGCTCGGCGAGGCCCTGAGCGCCGATGCCTACCAAGACGCCAAGTCGCCGCTGACCATCGGCATGGGCACCAACATCGCCGGCCGCCCGGTGGTGGCCGATCTCGGTCGCATGCCCCATGCCCTGATCGCCGGTACCACCGGCTCCGGTAAGTCGGTCGCCATCAACGCCATGATCCTGAGCCTGCTCTACAAGTCCAGTGCCGAGGAGGTGCGCCTGATCATGGTCGACCCGAAGATGCTGGAGCTTTCCGTCTACGAGGGCATCCCGCATCTGCTCACCCCCGTCGTCACCGACATGAAGGAGGCGGCCAACGCGCTGCGCTGGTGCGTCGGCGAGATGGAGCGGCGCTACAAGCTCATGTCCAAGCTCGGCGTGCGCAACATCGCCGGCTACAACCGCAAGGTCCAGGACGCCATCGACGCCGGCACGCCGCTCGTCGACCCGATGCACGAGCCGAATCCCGACCTGTTCGACGGTGCCGAGCCCGACCTGGCGCCGACCCTGGAGCGTCTGCCCTACATCGTCGTCATCATCGACGAACTGGCCGACATGATGATGGTGGTGGGCAAGAAGGTCGAAGAGCTGATCGCCCGCCTGGCGCAGAAGGCCCGCGCCGCCGGCATCCACCTGCTGCTGGCCACCCAGCGCCCGTCCGTGGACGTGCTCACCGGCCTGATCAAGGCCAACATCCCGACCCGCATGGCGTTCAAGGTCTCCTCGCGCATCGACTCGCGCACCATCCTCGACCAGATGGGTGCCGAGCAGCTGCTCGGCCATGGCGACATGCTCTACCTGCCCCCGGGCGGCAGCATCCCCCAGCGTGTGCACGGCGCCTTCGTCGACGACGCCGAGGTGCATCGCGTGGTTGCCTTCCTCAAGCAGTTGGGGCCACCGCGCTACATCGACACCGTGCTCCAGGACCCGAGCGAGCACCTCCCCGGCATCGACCCCGAACCCCGCGGCGGCGCTGGCGGCGACGTGGAGGACCAGGACCCGCTGTTCGACGAGGCCGTGCAGATCGTCATCGAGACCCGCCGCGCATCCATCTCCGGCGTCCAGCGCCGCCTGAAGATCGGCTACAACCGCGCCGCGCGAATGATCGAGGAGATGGAGCGCATCGGCCTGGTCGGTCCCGCCGAGACCAACGGCAACCGCGAGGTGCTGGCGCCGCCGGCGCCGGCACCGGCGGAAGATCAGCGTTAGTCAAGGTTCAGAAACAAGTGGTGCAGACGCAACCACGAAACGGCCAATCCAAAGGCTCAGCGAGCGGGCGTCTGCACTACTTGTTTTTGAACCGATCCTTAGTCACGCGTTCCAATCCGGGCCGCCAAGCCACGAAGAACGCCTCGGGAGGCAACCCCAGCTTCATGAGGTCGATCTTCGGTGCCTCGTCGAAGAGGATGCGCCCGCCCTTGGGGCCGGCCGCGATCTTTTTGATGCCGCAGGGCTGCACGCGCAGCTTCAGCGCGGTGATGGCGAACAGGGTCTTGGCGGGCTCGGGGAGCAGGCCGAAGCGGTCGATCATCTCCATATTCCGATCGTGACGACGCTCCAGAGACTGGGCAAGTATTCACCGGCCAGCGAAGCGCGCGCAGCTCCATTCAGCGGGGCGCAGCGCGTCGCTACGGGGCGCTGAGCGCCTCGCATACGAAGGCGATCTTGAGCCGGGCCGATGCGGCGCAGGCGCACAGCGCCTGCCGGAGCGGGCCTGCGAGGCGGACAAGCGGCAAAAGCCCATCGCTTGCGTGATCGGCGCCTTGCGCCGCTTCCCTTCGGCGCCGGCGCTCGTTGCAGTGCGCGATGAATGCCTCGCGTTGTGCCCTGGGTGGGGCGGGTGCGCGGACGCGACACGCTCAAGCTCAAGACCCGCTGGAGGAGTTGTAAGCGGGTGTTCGAGCAGGCCACCACGACGCCGACCGCGCTGGGCATCGGCGAGTGGGTGCGCAGCAATCCGTTGCGCGCGGCGTTCGTGCTGGTGCGCAAACCCAAGCTGGCTACCTCGGCTTCGAGACGGCCACGCACCTCTTCGGCGAACTCACACCGGCACGCATGGCGCTGCTCGAAGCGCTGCAGCAAACGGGGCCGACGTCCATCTATGCGTTGGCGAAACAGCTCGGGCGCAACTACAGCAACGTCCACGCCGATGTCACCAAGCTCATCGAGCACGACCTGATCCAGAAGGACCCGGCCGGCAAGATCCTCGTGCCCTAGGACGAGATCCAGATTCGCGTGACGCTGGGAGCCGAGCGGGCAGCGTAAGGGCGCCAGAGGACCCCGGGGTTTCGGCTGGGCGCTCCCGGGACGGCAGGGCGACGTTCGCTCATGACGCACAGCCGCTATCGCGCCCGCGGCAGCGATGCCCCGTACTTTCCGGCCGCTGGTTCAGTGCCCGGCGCTATGCCGGCGGGGAACGTTGATCGAGGTGGAAACCCCGTGGCTGCAAGCCGGGAAGCTGGAGCTTCCCGAGCCGGGGTTGCCAAGCTGGAGCTTGGCAACCAGGGCAAACGCTGCCATTGTTGCAGCCTACATTGGCTTGAGGCTCGGCGTGCTTTGTAGGATCCACCATGCACCTGGGCTCCAGGGTCTTCACTCTTGACTTGTGTAAAGGCACGAGTCAAGACCTGATTGATTTCATCTAGCCGGCCCCGCCCCGGAGGCTACAGTTGGGTTGAACGATCCAACAACCGCAGCCCCGAAGGGGAGGAGTCGACCATGACACTTTACGGCGGAATCGACCTACATTCAAACAACAGCGTCGTGGCCTTGTCGGACGAGACCGACCGCATCGTCTACCGCAAGCGCTTGCCCAACGTCTTGCAGACGATCGTCGATGCGCTGGCAACGTATCGCGACTGGATCAGCGGCTTGGTGGTGGAATCGACCTACAACTGGTACTGGCTGGTCGATGCCCTGATGGAGGCCGGCTACCGGGTGCACCTGGCCAACACGGCGGCCATCGTGCAGTACAGCGGCCTGAAGTATGCCGACGACGACACCGACGCGGCCTGGCTGGCGAAGCTGCTGCGCCTGGGGGTGCTGCCCGAGGGGTACATCTACCCCAAGGCCGAGCGGGCGGTACGCGACCTGCTGCGGCGGCGCCAGCGCCTGGTCCAGCAGCGCACGGCCAACATCCTGGCGGTGCAGAACCTGTTCTCGCGCAACCGCGGACGCTCGATCAGCGCCAACGCGGCAGGCGCCTGACCCGGAGTCGGTCGCCAAGCTGGTCACCGACGCCAACTTGGCGCTGGCGATCCAGAGCACGGTCCACTGGCCATGCAAGGCCAACAGGCGGCCGTCGACCTGCTCGAGCGCGAAGCCTGGCGCCAGAACAAGGAGACGCAGCGCTTGCGGGCACTGCTCAGCGTCAGGGGCATCGGGCGCATTCTCGGGTTGACCATCGTGCTGGAGACCGGCCCCATCGAGCGCTTCGCGGGGGTCGGAAACTACGCCTCCTGCTGCCGCTGCGTCGGCAGCACGCATGTCTCCAACGGCAAGCAGAAGGGCAAGGGCAACACCGCGAACAGCAACAAGTATCTGGCTTGGGCCTACGTCGAGGCGGCCAACTTCGCCGTGCGCTACAACCCGCAGATCAAGCGCTACTATCAACGCAAGCGCGCCAAGACCAAGAACGTCATCGCCACCAAGGCGGTGGCGCACAAACTGGCACGTGCCTGCTACTACATTCTTCGCGACGGCAGCGAATTCGACGTGAACCGCGCCTTCGCGTGAACCGAATCGGGCATGCCTCGGTGAGCTTCGACATGGGGTTGGCGACCAGCCACCAGATCTGATTGAGCCCCGAGGCATTCCCGCCCAAGATTGCAACCTCCACGGAGCGACAGCGTTTGTGACCGAGACGCCCCCGCCATCGAGCCATATCGGGTTGGCTGCGCCCTGCACCGGGGTGCAAGCCACAGTATCTGTGAACGCACGGCCCGCCCTCCGGGCACTGCCGTGCACCGCTGGACCTTGGCGTAGGGCACCGATGATTTCACAGGGGCTCGAATGAGCAACGGGCCGGGTGTCTTCTCCCCACTGGGAGCAGCCCCATGCCTAGAACCTGAAGGGTGACTGGTGCGGATCGGCTCCGCAACCAGCTTTTACATAGAGAACTGACGGCGCGTCAACGGCTCAACGCAGCGTTTCGTGGAAAATTGACCTAGATCATCGTGCGCAGCCGCGATAGTTTATTGCCGCCTCTTGATCGGGGTCAGCTAAATGGTGACCCCGAGCGCGCGAGCGCGCCGCGTGACCCCGAGCGCGC
>CALOBA010000068.1:0-44752 GCA_942491465.1 uncultured Gammaproteobacteria bacterium | reverse complement strand
TTCAGCGGGGATATTCATTCGGTGTCCGCACCGCCGCTGTGGGCGAGCCTGTTGTGCTGGAAATCTTGTGCTGCAGGACAGTGTAGTGGATCGTGGAACAACGAAAAGCGGCCGTAGGGCCGCTTTTTCATCTCTCAGTCCAAGGCATCCCTGCCTCGCGTCGCCTCACCGCGGCAGCGCTCGTCCCCATCAGCCATTGATCCACGGCCCTGGCGCATTGCCGTCCTTCACGGATGGCCCAGACCACCAAAGATTGACCGCGGCGCATGTCACCGGCGGCAAAGACTCCGTCGGATGGAGGTGTGGTAAGCCTTCACCCCCTCGGTGCAGCCCTTGACGTTGCCGCGATCGTCCAGCTCGAGTCCGGCGGTCTCCGTGAGCTCGTCGATCATCCCGTCGTGCACCGGATGCACGAAGCCCATGGCCAGCAGCACCAGATCGGCCTTCAGCTCTCCGTCGGAGCCCTCGACCTCGCTCATCTGCCAGCGGCCTTGCGCATCCTTGTCCCAGCGCACCAGGGTATACCTCAGCGCCTTGACCTGACCGTCGTCGTTGGCGACGAACGCCTTGGTCGCCACGTTCCACATCCGAGTATCAGCCTTCTTCTTGGGAACTCGATGTGCGTAACTTGTTAGGCCATGCGGGCCAGGTTAGCGCCTTATCCTCCTTTTCCGGGGGCTTGTCCAGCAACTCGATCTGGGTGATCGAAGCGGCTTCATGGCGGTTGGCCGTGCCGACGCAGTCGGAGCCTGTGTCGCCGCCGCCGATGACGATGACATGCTTCACCCTGGGCGCTGACAAACTCATCATCGGGGACATGGGAGCCTTGCACCCGCCTGCTGTTTGCGGTTCAGAAACTCCATCGCGAAATAGATGCCGTCGAAGCTGCGCCCTGGTATGTCGAAGTCGCGTGGCTTCTCGGAGCCGCCGGCCAGTACCACTGCATCGTACTCCGCTCGGAGCTTGGCGACAGGCAGATCCACGCCGATATTGATATGGGTGTGAAACTGCACGCCTTCGGTACGCATCTGCGACATGCGCCGGTCGATGAGCTGTTTGCTGAGCTTGAAGTCCGGAATGCCATAGCGCAGCAGGCCACCGATACGATCCGCGCTTTTCGTAGAGGCCCACGCTGGTGGCCGGCGCGGGCCAGCTGCTGGGCCGCGGCCAGACCGGCAGGGCCGGAACCGACGACGGCGACCTTCTTGCCGGAGCGCCGTTCAGGGACCTCGGGTGTGATCCAACCCTCTTCCCAGGCCTTGTCGACGATCGCGCACTCGATGGTCTTGATCGTGACCGGGGCGTCGTCCAGGTTCAGCGTGCAGGCCGCCTCACAGGGGGCGGGGCAGACACGCCCAGTGAACTCCGGGAAATTGTTCGTCGAGTGCAGCACCTCGATCGCGGACTGCCAGTCGCCGCGGTAGACGAGGTCGTTCCAGTCCGGGATGATGTTGTTGACCGGACAGCCCTGATGACAGTATGGAATACCGCAATCCATGCAGCGCGCGCCTTGCTCTCCGATCTCCTCGGCGCTGAGCGGACGGACGAACTCTTGTAATGGACGACACGATCCCCGGCCGGCTCATAGCCGGTCTCGACGCGCTCATACTCCATGAAACCGGTGGGCTTACCCATTGTCCACGACCTCCAGCGGGGTGGTGGCGCCGCGCAGTTGCGACTGGTGCGGCAGCGACAGGCGCGGCGGTCGGCTTCGGCTGGTCTGCATCTCGCCGAGGACGCGCCGGTAATCCACCGGCATGACCTTCCTTGACGAATCGCGCCAGCATCGCCGGCCATTCGTCGAGGATGCGTCGCGCCACATCCGAGTTGGTGTAGTGCAGGTGCCTGCTCGATCAGTTGCTTGAGCCGAATGGCATCGTAGCGGGTCATGTCGTGGCTGACGTCCACCAGGCCCTGGGTCTCCATGTCGCCGCCTTGGTGGTCGAGGCGCTCCAGGTATCGTCCTCGTCGGTGATGGGCTCGAGCTCGACCATGGCGAGGTTGCAGCGCTCGGCGAAGTCGCCGGCCTCGTCGAGAACGTAGGCGACACCGCCGGACATGCCGGCGGCAAAGTTA
Source organism: uncultured Gammaproteobacteria bacterium (assembly GCA_942491465.1). Classification (GTDB taxonomy): domain Bacteria; phylum Pseudomonadota; class Gammaproteobacteria; order Chromatiales; family Chromatiaceae; genus CALOBA01. Next base: position 42,676 of record CALOBA010000068.1, on the reverse strand, counting down.
CGCCCGGTCGGCCCCAGACAGACCATGACGCCGCCGGTCATATACTCGCAGCCGTGGTCGCCGACCCCTTCGATGACGGCGCTGGCTCCGGAGTTACGCACACAGAAGCGCTCACCGGCCACACCGCTGAAGAAGCACTGACCGCCGATGGCGCCGTAGAGCACGGTGTTGCCGACGATGATGTTGTCCTCGGCGCGGTCGATGCCGCTGTCGGGCTGCGGGTAGATGATCAGCCGCCCGCCGGAGAGGCCCTTGCCGACGTAGTCGTTGGCCTCGCCCGCCAGCTCGATGGTCACGCCGTGGGCGACCCAGGCACCGAAGGACTGACCGCCGGTGCCGCGGGCATTGATGTGGATGGTGTCGTCGGGCAGTCCGGCATGGCCGTAGCGCTCGGCGACCCGGCCCGAGAGCATGGTGCCGACGGTGCGGTTGAAATTTTTGACCTCGGTGTCGATGCGCACCGGCTCGCCGCGCTCCAGGGCCGCCTGGGCCTGCTCGATCAGCCCGCGATCCAGCGCCTTGTCGAGGCCGTGATCCTGAGTCTCGTTATTGTACAGCGAGACCTCGGGGCCGACTGCCGGCTTGGTCAGCAACTTCGTGTAGTCGAGCCCCTGGGCCTTCCAGTGATCGATGGCATTGCGCATCTGCAGACGGTCCATCTGCCCGACCATCTGGTCGAAGGTGCGGAAGCCCAGCTTCGCCATCAGCTCGCGGACCTCTTCTGCGATGAAGAAGAAGTAGTTGATGACATGCTCGGGCTTGCCGGTGAAGCGTTTGCGCAGGCGCGGGTCCTGCGTCGCCACGCCCACCGGGCAGGTGTTGAGATGGCACTTGCGCATCATGATGCAGCCCTCGACGATCAGCGGCGCGGTGGCGAAGCCGATCTCGTCGGCGCCGAGCAGCGCGGCGATGACCACGTCGCGGCCGGTGCGCATGCCGCCGTCGGCCTGCACGGCGATGCGACCGCGCAGTCGGTTCAGCACCAGGGTCTGGTGGGTCTCGGCCAGACCGATCTCCCAGGGGGAGCCGGCGTGCTTGATGGAGGTCAGCGGGCTGGCGCCGGTGCCGCCGTCGTAGCCGGCGATGGTCACATGGTCGGCATGGGCCTTGGAGACGCCGGCGGCCACCGTGCCGACGCCGACCTCGGAGACCAGCTTGACGGAGATGCGCGCCTTCGGATTGGCGTTCTTCAGGTCGTGGATGAGCTGGGCCAGGTCTTCGATGGAGTAGATGTCGTGGTGCGGCGGCGGCGAGATCAGGCCGACGCCGGGCGTGGACACGGCGCATGCGCGCGATCTGCGCGTTGACCTTGTGTCCCGGCAGTTGGCCGCCTTCGCCGGGCTTCGCGCCCTGGGCGATCTTGATCTGAATGTCGTCGGCATTGACCAGGTACTCCACCGTGACGCCGAAGCGCCCGGAGGCGACCTGCTTGATGGCGGAGCGCTCGGGATTCATCGAGCCGTCGGCCAGCGGGATGAAGCGCTCGGCCTCTTCGCCGCCCTCGCCGGTGTTGGACTTGCCGCCGATGGCGTTCATGGCCCGAGCGAGGTTGGAGTGGGCCTCGTAGCTGATGGAGCCGAAGGACATGGCGCCGGTGGCGAAGCGCTTGACGATCTCGGTGGCGGGTTCGACCTCGTCGATGGGGATCGGCTCGTCGGCCCACTTGAATTCCATCAGCCCGCGGAAGGTCAGCAGGTGTTCGTTCTGCTCGTCGATCAGGCGGGAGAATTCCTCGAAGGTCTTGGCGTCGTTGGCGCGGGTGGCGTGCTGGAGCTTGGCGATGGTGTCCGGGCTCCATACGTGGTCCTCGCCGCGCAGGCGGAAGGCGTAGTCGCCGCCGACGTCCAGATGCCGGCGCAGGATGTGTTCCTCGCCGTAGGCGCCCTGGTGCCAGCGCACCGCCTCGGCGGCGACCTCGGCCAGGCCGATGCCCTCGACCTTGCTCGGGGTGCCGGTGAAGTACTGGGCGATGAAGGCCGTGTTGAGACCGACGGCGTCGAAGATCTGCGCGCCGCAGTAGCTCTGGAAGGTGCTGATGCCCATCTTGGACATGACCTTCTTCAGGCCCTTGCCCACCGCCTTGATATAGCGCGTCTGCGCCTCCTCAAAGCTCAGGCGGTCGCCGCCGTTGCCGGGTAGCTGCCCCAGCAGCGAGTCGATGGTGTCGAAGGCAATATACGGGTTGATCGCCTCGGCGCCGTAGCCCGCCAGGGTCGCGAAGTGGTGCACCTCCAGCGCCGCGCCGGTCTCGACCACCAGACCCGAGCTGGTGCGCAGGCCCTCGCGGATCAGGTGGTGATGCACGGCGGAGGTGGCCAGCAGGGCCGGGATCGGCACGTTGTCGGCGTTGGTGCGGCGGTCCGACAGGATCAGGATGTTGTGGCCGGCGCGCACCGCCTCCTCGGCCTCGTGGCAGAGCCGCTCCAGGGCCGGGGCCATGCCGTCGGCGCCTTCGCTGGCGTGGTAGACCGTGTGCAGGGTCTTGGTGCTGAAGGCGCCGCCGGAGTTGTCCTGGATGTGGCGGATGCGCTCCAGGTCGGCGTTGGTCAGCACCGGCTGGGTGACCTCGAGTCGCCAGTGCTTGCCGGCCTCCGAGAGGCCGAGCAGGTTCGGGCGCGGGCCGATCAGCGACACCAGCGACATGACCAGCTCCTCGCGGATCGGGTCGATGGCCGGATTCGTGACCTGGGCAAAGTTCTGCTTGAAGTAGCTCGACAGGTGCTTGGAGCGCGACGACAGGACCGAAGGCGGATTGTCGGCGCCCATGGAGCCGATGGCCTCCTGGCCGGACAGGACCATGGGCGTGAGCAGGAATTTGATGTCCTCCTGCGTGTAGCCGAACGCCTGCTGACCGTCGAGCAGAACATCGGCGGTGGGCGCCATGGGCGCGACGTCGGTGGGCAGCTCGTCGAGGCGGATCTGGGTTTGGTTCAGCCAGTCGCGGTAGGGTTGGGCGCTGGCCAGGCCGGCCTTGATCTCGGTGTCGTCGATGATGCGGCCCTGCTCCAGGTCGATCAGGAACATCTTGCCGGGCTGCAGGCGCCACTTCTTGACAATGCGGGCGTCGTCGATGTCGAGCACGCCCATCTCGGAGCCCATGACGACGAGGTCGTCGTCGGTGAACAGGTAGCGGGCCGGGCGCAGGCCGTTTCGGTCCAGCGTGGCGCCGATCTGGCGGCCGTCGGTGAAGGCCATGGCGGCGGGGCCGTCCCAGGGCTCCATCAGCGCGGCGTGATATTCGTAGAAGGCGCGGCGCTCCTCGTCCATCAGCCGGTTGCCGGACCAGGCCTCGGGGATCAGCAGCATCATCGCCTGGGCCAACGAGTAACCGCCCATCACCAACAGCTCGAGGGCGTTGTCGAAGCAGGCCGAGTCGGATTGGCCCTCGGGGATCAGCGGCCAGATGGTGTCCAGGTCGTCGCCGAGGATTTCGGAGGCCATGGTGTGGCGGCGCGCCGCCATCCAGTTGACGTTGCCGCGCATGGTGTTGATCTCGCCGTTGTGGCAGATCATCCGGAACGGCTGGGCCAGATCCCAGGTCGGGAAGGTGTTGGTGGAGAAGCGCTGATGCACGAGGGCCAGTGCCGACTCGAAGCGCTCGTCGCGAAGATCCAGGTAATACTTGCCGACCTGGCCGGCCAGCAGCATCCCCTTATAGTTGATCGTCCTCGACGACATGGATGCGACGTAGTAGGCCGTCTTTTCGTAGCCCGCCGCGCGGATCGCGTTGTCCATGCGCTTGCGGATGACGAAGAGCTTGCGCTCGAAGGCGTCTTGATCCGGGCAATTGTCGCCGCAGCTGACGAAGACCTGGCGGACCTTGGGCTCGGTGGGCAGGACGCTGACGCCCAAATCGCTGTTGTCGACCGGGACGTCGCGCCAGCCGAGTACCCTGTGGCCTCCTTCGCTGAGGTGGCGCTCGACGGTGGCCTCCATCTCTTTTCGGGCATGGTCCTCCTTCGGCAGGAAGACCATGCCGACGCCGTAGTGGCCGGAGGCCGGCAGCTCGAATTCGACGCTGGCGCGGAAGAAGGCGTCGGGGATTTGAACCAACATCCCGGCGCCGTCGCCGGCCTTCGGGTCGGCGCCAACGGCGCCGCGATGCGTCAGGCGTTCAAGGATCTCAAGCCCCTGCTGAACGATCCGATGACTCTTCTCGTTCTTGATGTGGCAGACGAAGCCGACGCCGCAGGAGTCGCGCTCGAGGGCTGGATCGTACAGACCCTGGGCGGGCGGATAGGCACGAAGGTTCATCGGAGACCTCGCTGGAACCGGGTTCATGACGACCGATGGTGGCCCCCGGATGACGTATTAACACCACCAGGATGCTCCGGTTTTGACAATCGCCGGTCAGGATGAGGACCTCGACCGGCCTGATTCTGCGTAATGGTGCAGATAGGCGCAGCACGGGGTCAGGTGATTTGACAGGTGCGACCGGTGGTCGCGGCGCGCCGGGGCGGCGGACCGGCAATGGTACGGCATAAGCAGTTGCTATGCCAGACTGTTGCGTTGCCGGAGCGGCGGCGAGGTGCTCGCCCGGCGAGCGACCGCCCAACTTGGCGCAGCAACATGGTGCAAATACAGACGCAGGCGCACCGAATCGGGGCGCGCCAGTGCGCGCAAGTCGTGTCGGGCCGCAGCCTCGGGACTTGCGCGCTCGGCATTATCGAGCTTCACGGACCCTTCCGGGCGCGATCACGGGCCGCATCAATGGCCTGTCGCAGCTGGTCGGTGTTGGGCTCTGCGCTGACCACAGCGCTGCCGATACCCGTGAGCAGGACGAGGCGCAATGTCCCGTCAACGACCTTCTTGTCCACGGCCATCAGCTCCAGCCAGCGGTCGGTCGGGAGGTCGACGGGGGGGGCCACCGGCAGCCCGAAGGCCGCGATGACTTGACGGACCTTCTCGCTTGCCGTCCGCTCGATCCACCCTAGATCCGCAGACAGGGCGGCAGCCATCACCATCCCGGCCCCGACCGCTTCACCGTGGAGCCACACGCCGTAGCCGGCGCCGGCCTCAATGGCATGCGCAAAGGTATGCCCCAGATTCAGCAAGGCACGCTGACCGGCCTCAAGCTCGTCGGCGGCGACGACCTCGGCCTTGTTCCGACAAGACCGCTCGATCGCCTCCGTGAGTGCCGCGGCGTCCCGATCAAGCAATGCGTCGCGGCGGGCTTCCAGCCAGTCGAAGAACGCCCCATCGCGTATCAGGCCATACTTGAGCACCTCGGCCATCCCGGCGCGGAGTTCCCTGTCCGGCAGCGTTGCCAGGGTATCGGTGTCGGCGATGACGGCCCGAGGCTGATGGAAGGCGCCGATCATGTTCTTGCCGGCGGCATGATTGATGCCGGTCTTGCCACCAACGGAGGAGTCGACCTGGGCCAGCAGCGTTGTTGGGACCTGGAGAAAGGGCACGCCGCGTTGGTAGCAGGCAGCCGCGAACCCCGCCATATCGCCAACGACGCCACCGCCCAAGGCGATCAATGTGCAGCTACGACCGAAGCGCTGGGCAAGCAGGGCGTCGAAGATCCGGTTCCAAGTTGCAAGATCCTTGAACTGCTCACCGTCGGGTAGGATCACCTCGGCGACGTTCAGGCCCGACAAGGCCGATCGGACCTGCGCCAGGTAGAGCGGTGCGACGGTCTCGTTGGTGACGACCATGACCTGCGAGTGGCCGATGTAGGGCCGGTACAGCGACGCCTCAGCGATCAGGCCGGGGCCGATAAAGATCGGGTAGCTGCGCTCTCCGAGCGAGACACTGAGCGTTCGGGCTGCCGGAGAAGTCATGGGTTTGTCTCGTCGAGTCGTCGGCGGATCTCCTTGACCACGGACGATGTCCCGCGTCGCTCCGTGGAGACCACCAAGTCAGCCACCTGCCGGTAGATCGGTTCGCGCTCGGCCATCAAGTCGCGAAGCCGCTGCAGCGGGTCTTCGGTATCCAGCAGTGGCCGATTGCGATCGCGGGAGGTCCGCGCGTACTGCTGCTCGGGACTGCAATGCAGGTAGATGACGAACCCGCGAGAGGCGAGCTGTTGGCGATTTTCCGCACGGAGCACGACGCCGCCACCGGTGGCCAACACAACGTCTTCTCGTTGCGCAAGCTCTTCGACCACTTGGCGCTCCCGCTTGCGGAAGCCGTCCTCGCCCTCGTACTCGAAGATGGTTGGGATGTCCACACCGGTGCGGCGCTGGATCTCGTGATCGCTGTCCAGAAATTCGTAGCCGAGCGCCTCGGCAAGCTGCCGCCCGATGGTGCTCTTGCCTGCGCCCATGGGGCCGACGAGAAAAATGTTTTGTGGCCGTATCATGGCGTCAACGATATGACAGACAGCCGCCGTTCGGCAAGGTCCGAGCCGGCGGCAGCGTCTGTTCGGGCTGCTCAGCGCTCCGCAAGGTTGTCTTGCAGGATCTTTGGGGTCACAAAGATCAGCAGCTCGCTGTTGTTGTCTTTACGCTCGGTGCGTTTGAATAGGTTCCCGACGACCGGCAAGTCTCCGAGCCAGGGGATCTGCTCGCGACTAATGGACTTTTCCCGCTCGTAGACTCCGCCGAGCACCACGGTTTCGCCGTTGTCGACCAAGACCTTGGTCTCCACCGAGCGCGTGTCGATTGCAGGATTACCGTTGACCGTATTAGTCCAGTCGGGATTGTCTTTGCTGACAATCAGGTCCATGATGATGCGGTCATCCGGTGTGATATGTGGCGTCACATCCAGACTCAGTGTAGCGTCCTGGAATTGTACGGAATTACTCAACGACGTCTGGCTCGATTGCTGATATGGGATTTGTTGGCCGACCTGGATGGTCGCCTGCTGCTGGTCGGACGTAATGATCCTTGGGCTGGAGACGATCTCCCCGCGCCCCTCGCGCTGCATCGCCGACAGCTCAAGCGACAGTAGATACGAGCCAGCCTTGCCGATGAGGAAATTGATTGCCCCTGATGGACCGGCAACGGGAAGATTGACCATAAGACCTTGGGCATCGTCGACCGCAATAGTTGAGGTCTGTATCTGTTCAACCCCAGCGGTTGTATATGCGCCGGTGAACGGACCTGTGTATATGTCCTGGGTACCGTCGATCCCGCCCGGCATGGTTCCACCGATCAGCAGCTCATTGCTTTTAAACGCTCCCATTGATGTGCTCAACCCGAACCGCACCCCAAGATCTCGGGCGAAGTCGTTGTTTGCAATAACAATTCTCGACTCGATCATCACCTGCCGCACAGGCCTGTCGAGCCTTGTGACCAAGCGCCTGATCTCCTCGAGCTTCGCCGCCGTGTCTTGCACCAGTAGGGTGTTCGTGCGCTGATCGACACTAATGCTGCCGCGATCAGTGGTCAGCAGGTTGGCATCCTCGGACTGGATCAGATCTCGCAGCTCGGTCGCCGTGGCGTAATTCACCTGAAGGAACTCCGATCGCAACGGCGCCAACTCCTCGAAGTCCTTCTGCGCCTGGAGCTCTAGGCGCTCGGCATCGATGATCTCTTGGGCCGGAGCAACCATGATCACGTTGCCCGTCTGACGCATATCAAGCCCCTTGGTCTTCAGGATAATATCCAATGCCTGATCCCAGGGGACGTTCTTCAGCCGTAGCGTGATGTTCCCGCGCACGGTGTCACTAGCAATCAGGTTCAGGCCGGTAAAATCGGCAAGAAGCTGAAGTACCGCTCGGACCTCGATATCTTGAAAGTTCAACGACAACCGATCACCGGTATAGACGATCTTTTCTCGCTCCAACTGCTCCTTCTCGGCCGGCGTCAGCGCGCGGAACTCAAGGGTAAATAGGTTATCGGTCTGGTACGCCAGATAATCGTAATCTTCCGTCGTCTGGACCTCGACCCGCACGCCGCCATCGTCCGCTCGGGACTCCACCGCAACGACCGGGGTTGCGAAATCAACGACGTCCAAGCGCCGGAACAGCCGCTGTGGGAGCACGGTATTGTCGATAGCGACAACCACGTCCTGACCTTCCTCGCGCACGCTGACTCGCGTATCGGCACTGGGCAGCGTGATGATCACCCTGCCCTCGCCGTCGGCGCCGCGTCGGAAATCGATATTCTTAAGGCTTCCTCGGGTGCCACGCCGGGCTACCGAAGGCTGCCGCTGTGCGGGCAGAGGACGCTCGGTCCACTGCGCCCGACGGCCGGCTATCGCTTGCCCGGGCCTGTGCGGGCCGTGGCGCTGGCGGCGGCGGACTGCGCGTGTCTGGGTTGAGCGCTATGGTCACTCGATTACCGGCGGTTGTAACGTCGTATGGCACAGCTCCGTTGAGATTGACGACAACGCGCGTCCGATCACTTGCTTCCACCGCTGCGAGACTGTGGGCGACACCGAGACCGATCGGCATCGGTCGTTTCGCCAGATTGCTTCTAACGCCGGGGAAGTCGATGGCGATTCTTGGAGGATTCTCAGTGGAAAAATCTGTTGGTGCGGACACGGCACCCGAAAAGATCAAGTCGATCTCGACCTGATTGCCGGGCAGCGACGCGAACTCAATGTTCTCAAGCACCGGCGCCGCGCGAGCGCTGACAGCAAACGCCGCCAGCGCAACAACCATCACCGACCGCAGCAGATCGCCGACGCTGCCAGGCCAGAACAACAGCCCAGCAGCTCGCGCATGAGAAGAGAGCAAAGTAATCACGCGTAATTCTCCGGCGGTTTCATAATTGCTTTAGCGCAGCCTCGGCCTGTTTTTCACGCCAACGACCGGCGCCATCCGGCACAATCTCGATGAGCTGGACACGCTCTGGGCTGATACTCGTCACCTGCCCGTTGTTCTCGCCCATATAGTTTCCCACCCGGACCCGGTGGAGGATCCCGTCAGGGGTACGAATAAGCGCCCAGCGTGTTTGGTCGCGCTCAAGCGTACCGACCATATCCAACGAGTCGAGCGGATACTCCTCCAGCTTCTCCTTTCTGCGCAACGGGTCAGGGGCTAGGCCACTAGCGGGCCCGGCAATGATGGCCTGGGCGCTTTGCCTGTCCATCACGAACGGATCCCGCCTGGTGTTCGGCTTGTAGACGAACGTATCGACCTGCTTAATTTCCGGCAACGGAGTCAAAGGCTCAGGCGGCTGCGCCTTGACCTTATCCACATAGTCCTCCACTTCATCGAGCCGGGCGCTACCGCACCCCGCTAAAGCAAGTGTCAAGCCAACCAGGAAGATCATGCGCACCATTACTTGAACTCCTCCTCAAGGTAACGATACGTCTTAACGGTCGCATCCAGCGACAAGCGCTGGCCCTCTTGCCCCTCGCTCGTCCTCGAGCCGGCCGGGGCAATTGCGACATTATGCACGGTGACAATGCGCGGAAGCACGGCTAGGCCGCTAATGAAGGAGCCAAAATCATGGTACTTTCCGGTGACCCGGACACGAATTGGTAGCTCGGCGTAGAAGTCTTTGTTGAGTTCTCCTGACGGTTGAAAGAGCTCGAATTCCAACCCGGAAGCCAATCCGGTTTGCGAAACGTCGACCAGTAGTCCCGCGACCTCGGTCTTGTCAGGCAACTGTTTGAGCATGGCGCCGAGTGAATCCCGCATCTCGACGAGCTGCTCTTCGTACGCCTCCAGATTGGCGGCCTTTTTCTGCTTCGTTTCGAACGTCTTTCGCAACTCGAGCTCTTTGGCTTCGGCGCGATTGAGCCCATCGAGCTGTTTGCTCGTATCGAAATAGAACCAGGCGAATCCGAGTGCCACGCAAACAACAAGGATCACGACGATTTTCGCCGGCAACGGCCACTCGGCGATATTGCTGAGCTCTAGCTCATTGAGGTCGTTGAGATCCATCGCTGCATTCTCGCGTGATCGCCATTAAAAGCAGATGTTGAAACTGGAGTCGCCATTCGACTTACCTTAGCCCCGCTCGGCGGAGTCGTCGGTCGTGCTAGGTGATTGCTCAAAAGACATCCGAAAATGACTGAGCCCTGTACCCGTCTTATCCTTATTCTCAATCAGCAGCAACTGTGGATTGCTGATCCAGCCCGATCGCGCCACGTTGCGCATGAATGCCGACACGCGGGCATTCGATTCCGCCCGACCTTCCACAATGATGGCCTTTCTGCTCTGCGTAAGCCGCGTCAAGAATACTCCTTCCGGTATGGCGTTGACGACCTCGTCGAATAAGTGCACGATCTCCGGGCGACTTTCCTGAAGCGCTTGAATCACCTCCATGCGCGCCAAAAGGTTCGCCTTCTCGCGTTCCAGCGATTCAATCTTCTTAATGCGCAGATTCAGTTTGGTTATCTCGAGATTTAGGAGCTCGTTGCGATCGTTTTGGTTTGCGATTAGCGCGGCGAACTGCATGTGCACTCCAGCACCAACAGCGATGGTCACGGCGACCGCGGCACCGACAGCGATAAAGAAATTGCGCTGCCGACGCAGGCGCAGCGCCTCTCTCCACGGGAGCAGGTTGATCCGCGCCATGCTAGATGAACTCCCGCAGGGCCAACCCCACCGCGATCATCATCGCTGGCGCTACCTGCATGAGAGCCGTGTTGTCGATAGGGGAATCCGCAGCCATGTGCTGGAAAGGATCTGCCACGCTAACGGGACATCCCAGGCGCGCCTCCACTAACCGATCAATTTCGTGGATCCTCGCACAACCCCCAGCCAACATGATGTGGTCGATGCTGTCGAAGCGAGTGGACGAGTAGAAGAATTGTCGAGCCCGCGCGATCTGCTGAGCAAGCGCCTCTTTGAACGGGCCGAGGACCTCAGTCTTGTAGTTCTCCGGCAGCTCACCACTATTCAACTGATCCAATGCCTGGTTTGGTGGTAGCCCGTAACGGCGCTGCACCTCGTCGAGGAGTTGTTGGCTGCCGAAGTTCTGCTCTCGCGTATAGACGCTGGAGCCGTTGTGCATCACGTGCAACGTGGTCGTCGTCGCGCCGACGTCGGCAATGGCTACCGTATGCTCTTGAAGATCACCACCCGCGTCGCCCAGGAGCAACGCGCAGGCATTCTCCATCGCGTAGGCCTCCACGTCTACGATTTCGGCAGTTAGGCCCGCAATCTCCAGAGCGGCCACGCGGTCATCAACATTTTCGCGACGCGACGCCGCGAGCAGCACATCGACCATGTCGATCCCGTTGCTCGACGGGCCAAGTACGTCGAAGTCGATGTTGACCTCCTCCAGGGGATAGGGGATATACTGGTCCGCCTCAAGTTGAATCTGGCTCTCCATTTCCGTCTCGGAGAGCCCATCGGCCATGGTGATCACCTTGGTGATTACTGATGAGCCGGATACGGCTACAGCCGCCCGTTTCGCGCTGGAACCCGATTTGAGCGCCGCCCGCTGGATCGCTTGGCCGACGACATCGACATCTGCTATCCGCTTCTCAACAACCGCGTTGACCGGCAGCGGCTCGACCGCAAACGTGACGATACGGTAGGGCTCGGCGCTAACACCGGTGGTGTACGACAGCTCGATCAGCTTGATGGCGGTCGAACTGATGTCGATACCGAGAAGGGCGCGTTTTTTTCGACCGAAACCGAACATGGCTAGGTTGCTTGGTGTGCAATAGGTTATGAACTTACTTCAGAATCGACGTGCGCATCTTTCGCTAACTATATCAGAATTCGAAAGTTTGCAACTCTCAGCCTACGGCGGTTGCGGATATACGTCAGCCCCCGCGACAGTCGCGCCGAAGCGACGGCAGGCAGGCCGCTCAAGACGAGGTCTACCAACGTGAGTCAGCGTCCAACGAGTCGCCGCGCCCCGTCGCCGGCATCCAGGCATCAGGGCGCAAACCGTGTTGAGTCCCAGCGCCGACGGCTCGCTTACGAGTCCGCGCGCATCATGACGGAAGAGGGGGCCATGGAGTTCGAGCGCGCCAGAAGAAAAGCTGCCGAACGAACCGGGATCGCTGATCGACGATGCTGGCCGCGCAACGAAGATATACAGCAAGCGCTCTCCGAACAACGGCAGCTTTTTCAGGCGTGCGCGCAGGGGGCAGAGCTGCGCCGCCTACGACAGCAGGCGCTTGATGCGATGCGCACGTTCTCAGCCTTCGCTCCCCGACTCGTCGGCGAACTCGGCTCGGACACCGTGGTGAAGGGGCGCGGCATACGGCTGCACCTGCATTCGGAGAGCCCGGAGGACGTGGTGCTGGAGTTGCTCAACAGGCGGATTCCGTGGAAGCAGCGCGAGTCGATGCTGCGCTACTCCGGGGGTGAGCAGAGGAGCCATCCGACGTTGAGCTTCATCGCGGGCGACACCCCGATCGAATTGATCGTGCTGCCCCCCAACGCCCAGCGCAGCCCGCCTCTGAGCCCGTTGACGGAACGGCCGGAACGAGGTCTCGATGCCCGAGGATTGCAGGATCTGCTGCAGGACAGCCACTAAATCTCGCGCTGAGGCAGAGTGCAGCGCCCGCCATCCTTTTTTGCCCCGGCATCGCCGTCTGGTATCGAAGGTCTCACCGTCCGCGCAAAGCATTTCAAGTCACCTGCCAACGCACCCGACGGCGATTTCCGGTTCGCGATGCTCGCAGGCCGATCCGACCATCCACACCAGGTGCGCTTGGGTGCCGCCGCCCGAGCCGGGCGTAGTTTAGAAACGTGAACCTGCTTACGACGTTGCGACGCCCGCAACCATCTTCAGCGGCCGTACTTCCGCCGGAATTTATCGACTCGCCCACCAGTATCCAACATCTTCTGCTTACCCGTATAGAACGGGTGGCAGGCGGAGCAGACCTCGACGTGGAGCTCCTTGCCAAGCGTCGAGCGTGTCGCGAAACTATTCCCGCAGCTACAGAGCACCTTGACCTCGGTGTAGCTCGGGTGGATGCCGTCTTTCATAGTTCTACCGTTACCTGGGAATCCAAAAGTAAACCCGGTATTGTATGGCCTGCCAAGCCGCCCTGCAAGCACCAGAGGACCGATGCCTCACCCGCCGGTTGGCCGGACGCTCCTCCCGCGAGCCCTGTCGGCGAGTCGGATTTGACCGAATATTCGAAACCGCTTATACTCGCCCGCCTTTGACGGAGAGGTTCGATTTCAACGCAGTCCGCCAACTCGATGCGGCCGGATGAAGTACAGCTTCGCCGGCTCCTGTTGCTCACGTTGATGTCTGCAGCGCTGGCCAGCATCGCGGCGCTGCCGTTCGGCGCCATGGTCTCGATCTCGGTTCTGATCGGTGCCGGCGCCTGCCTCCTCGCAACCGTTTCATCTGCACTTTGGGCCTTTCGCAGCTATCGTGCTGCGCAACCCGGAGTGCTGCTTTTGCGCCTTTACGGCGCTGAAGTCGTCAAGGTCACAGTGATCTTGTCCCTGTTTTCCGCGGCGTTCGTGATGATTGACAACCTCAATCTCCCGGCGCTGCTCGGTGGCTACTTTGTCGTGCAGGTCTTGCCTGCGTTGTTCGCGTCCCGCCCAGACGCCCGCCCGACAGCAGAGAAATAAACGATGTCCTCAGAAGCGCTGACTGCCCAGGAATACATCCAGCACCACTTGACCAACCTGACCCTCGGGTGGCACCCGGAAGAAGGTCTCATCTACGCCCACTCCGCGCAGCAAGCACAAGAGATGGGCTTCTGGGCGATCCATGTCGACAGCATGCTGTGGTCGATTGGTCTTGGCTATCTGTGCTACTGGTTCTTCCGGCGCGTCGCCGAGCGGGCAACGGCCGGCGTCCCCGGCGCAGCCCAGAACTTCATGGAGTGGATCGTCGACTTCGTCAACGAAAACGTCCGCGGCTCCTTCAGCGGCAGCAACCCGCTGGTGGCGCCCCTCGCGCTGACGATCTTTGCCTGGGTCTTCATGATGAACCTGATGGATCTGGTCCCCGTTGACCTGATTCCATGGGCCGCCGGCCAAGTCGCGGCGATGTTCGGGACCGACCCGCACCACTTCTACATGAAGGTCGTACCGACGACCGACCCGAACGTCACCTTCGGCATGTCCTTCGTCGTCTTCGGCTTGGTGCTGTACTACAGCTTCAAGGTCAAAGGGCCACTGGGCTTCCTCGGCGAGCTGACGCTCCAGCCCTTCGGAAAATGGGGAATCCCTGCAAACTTCCTGCTCGAGGGCATCAACCTGCTCTCGAAGCCGCTCTCGCTGTCTCTGCGACTGTTCGGCAACCTGTATGCGGGCGAGATGATCTTCATCCTCATCGCGCTGATGTACGGACACAATCTTGTGCTCGACTTGTCCGGTGGTCTTCTGCAGGTCGCCTGGGCAATCTTCCACATCCTGATCATCACGCTGCAGGCCTTCATCTTCATGGTGCTGACCATCGTCTACCTTGACATGGCGCACCAGGAGCATCACTGACCCGGGCTGCCGGGCAGCGATAGCCAAACCTCCCATCACCCTCTCATCTTCAACCTAAACTCACCTACTATCTATAGGGGTATATCATGGAACAAGCGCTCTACGTCGTCGCCGCCGGTCTGATGCTGGGTCTCGGCGCAATCGGTGCTGGTGTCGGTATCGGCGTCCTCGGTGGTCGTTTCCTCGAAGGTGCCGCCCGCCAGCCTGAGCTGATCCCGATGCTGCGGACCCAGTTCTTCATCGTCATGGGTCTGACAGACGCCCTGCCGGTCATCTCGATCGCCATGGGCCTCTATGCGATGTTCGCCCTCTAAGCAGAAAGCCCCCTTTCTAACGGACGATTCCCGCGCGACCGGGCGCCTGACCTCAGGCGCCCGCGACTGCCGTTGGGATTCGATCAGGCCACGGCCCAGAGAGGCAAGCGAATGAACATCAATCTGACTCTGATCGCACAGATGATCGCCTTTGGCGTCTTCGTCGCGTTCTGTATGAAGTACGTTTGGCCGCCGATCATGAAGGCGCTCGACGAACGGGCGAGCAAGATCGCGGAAGGATTGGCCGCCGCGGAGCGCGGCCAGCAGGAGCAGGAGCTCGGGCGCAAGCGCGCACTGGAGGTCATGCACAAGGCCAAGGCCGATGCGGCCGAGATCGTCTCGCAGGCGCAGAAGCGCCATACCGAGATCGTTGAGCAAGCGAAGCATGATGCCGACGCGGAAGCCGCCCGCCGCAAGGCGGCGGCAGATGCGGAGCTGGAGCAAGAGACCAATCGCGCTCGGGAAGACTTGCGCGAGCGTGTTTCGACCCTTGCCGTTGCCGCGGCAGAAAAGATACTGCAGAAGGAGATCGACGCCACCGCCCACAAGGCGTTGGTGGAATCCTTCGCGAAGCAGATCTAGGGCAACGTCATGGCAGGAGACACGACGACTATCGCCCGCCCCTACGCCGAGGCCGCCTTTGCGGTGGCGAGGGACGAGAACCAACTCGATGCCTGGTCCGACGCACTGTCGCGGATCGCGGCTATCGTCGAAGACCCGCAGATTGCCGGCCGGATCGGCAATCCGAACATCTCTCACGGGCTATTGGAGACGCTGATCCTCGGTGTGGCCGGCGACCAGCTACCCCGAGGCGCTGCAAATCTGGTCAAGGCGGTGACGGCGAGCGACCGTCTCGTCATCCTGCCGGAAGTCGCCCGAATGTTCGATGAGCTCAAGGCCTCCCAGCAAGGCGTGCGCAACGTGCTGGTTCGCAGCGCCTTCCCGTTGACCGACACCGAGCAGTCCGAACTCTTGGCCGCGATCAAAGCGCATTTCGGCGCCGAGGTCGAGCTGTCCGTCGAAGAGGACAGCAGCTTGATCGGCGGCGTCGAGGTGCGCGCCGACGATGTGGTCATCGATGGCTCTGTCCGCGGCCGGCTCCAGCAGCTTTCCACCGCTTTGCAATTCTGAACGGATCACCGCCATGCAACTGAATCCTTCCGAGATCAGCGATCTCATCCAAGAAAAGATCAAGGGCCTTGATCTGCCGACGGAGGCCCGCGCCGAAGGCACCATCGTCAGCCTCACCGATGGCATCGTGCGCATCTACGGCCTTTCGGAAGCCCAGTATTACGAGATGCTGGAATTCCCGAACAACACCTTTGGCCTCGCGCTGAACCTCGAGCGCGACTCCGTCGGTGCTGTTGTCCTCGGCGACTACACCCACCTGTCGGAAGGCGACTGGGTGCGCTGCACCGGTCGCGTCCTCGAGGTGCCGGTCGGCGAGGGCCTGCTCGGCCGCGTCGTGGACTCCCTCGGCGCTGCCATCGACGGCAAGGGCCCGATCACCACCGACGCCACGTCGCCGATCGAGAAGATCGCCCCCGGCGTCATTGCGCGCCAGTCGGTTGATCAACCGATGCAGACCGGTCTGAAGGCCATCGATGCGATGGTGCCCGTCGGCCGCGGCCAGCGCGAGCTGATCATCGGTGACCGCCAGACCGGCAAGACCGCCGTTGCCATCGACACCATCATCAACCAGAAGGGCACCGGTGTTAAGTGCATCTACGTCGCCGTCGGCCAGAAGAACTCGTCGGTGGCCGCGGTTCAGCGCAAGCTCGAAGAGCACGGCGCGATGGAGCACACCATCATCGTCCATGCCGGCGCCTCGGACTCGGCGGCGATGCAGTTCATCGCCCCTTACGCCGGCTGCGCCATGGGCGAGTACTTCCGCGACAAGGGTGAGGACGCCCTGATCGTCTATGATGATCTAACCAAGCAGGCCTGGGCCTATCGCCAGGTGTCCCTGCTGCTGCGTCGTCCGCCGGGACGTGAAGCCTATCCCGGTGACGTCTTCTACCTGCATTCCCGCCTGCTCGAGCGTGCCGCACGGGTCAACGCCGATTATGTTGCGAAGGCCACCGACGGCAAGGTGACCGGCAAGACCGGCTCGCTGACCGCGCTGCCGATCATCGAGACTCAAGCGGGCGACGTGTCCGCCTTCGTCCCGACCAACGTCATCTCCATCACCGACGGTCAGATCTTCCTCGAAACGGACCTGTTCAATGCGGGTATCCGTCCGGCCATCAACGCCGGTCTGTCCGTATCGCGTGTCGGCGGCGCCGCCCAGACGAAGATCATCAAAAAGCTCGGCGGCGGCATCCGCTTGGCACTGGCGCAGTATCGCGAGCTGGCGGCCTTCTCGCAGTTCGCCTCCGACCTCGACGAGGCAACCCGCAAGCAGCTCCAGCGCGGCGAGCGCGTCACCGAGCTGATGAAGCAGTTCCAGTACTCGCCGATGAGCGTCGCGCAGATGGCCGTCAGTCTGTTTGCCGCAAACGAAGGCTACATCGACGATGTCGACGTGAAGAAGGTCGTCGACTTCGAGAACGCCCTGCAGAGCTACATGAGCAGCAGCAAGAAAGACCTGCTCGCGCAGATCGATGCCGACGGTGCCTTTAATGACGGCACCGTTCAGTCGCTGCATGCCGCGCTGAAGGACTTCAAGGCCAACAACACCTGGTAACGCCGAGCCGCCGTCGACTGCCCGCGGGCGGTCGCGGTGGCCGCGCGAACAGAATCGATGCCGACACGCCGCCCGCGACGATCGCGTTCCGGCGTGCAGGCCGGGAGCTGATACATGGCAGGCGCCAAAGAGATTCGAACCAAGATCTCGAGCATCAAGAGTACGCAGAAGATCACCAAGGCCATGGAGATGGTCGCCGCATCAAAGATGCGCAAGGCCCAGGAGCGGATGCACGCATCGCGGCCCTATGCCGAGAAGATGCTCCAAGTCATCCAGCACTTGGCAAAGGCTTCGCCGGAATACCGCCACAGCCTGATGGCCGAGGAGCGGGAACTCAAGCGGGTCGGCTACATCGTCGTCTCGTCCGACCGCGGACTCTGCGGCGGACTGAACAGCAACCTGTTCCGCAAGCTGGTGTCCGACGTCAAGGCCAAGAAGTCAGCGGATGTCGGCGCGACATTCTGTACCGTCGGCAGCAAGGCCCTGGGCTTCTTCAAGCGCTTCGGCGGTCGTGTCGAGGCGGAGGTCACGCACCTCGGCGACAAGCCGCACATCGAGCAGTTGATCGGAACGGTCAAGGTGATGCTCGACGCCTTCGAGAAGAAGGAGATCGATGCGATCTACATTGCCTACAACGAGTTCGTCAACACCATGACGCAGCGGCCTCGGGTTCAGCAGCTCGTACCGCTGCCGATGGAGGACGATGGGCCGCAGGGGCCGGTCTGGGATTATATCTACGAGCCCGACTCCCGGATTGTCCTCGACACGCTGCTGCCGCGCTATATCGAGTCGCTGGTCTACCAGGCCGTGGTCGAGAACGGCGCCTGCGAGCAGGCATCGCGGATGGTCGCGATGAAATCCGCCTCCGACAACGCCGGCGGACTGATCGACGAGCTGCAGCTCGTCTACAACAAGGCGCGCCAGGCCGCGATCACGCAGGAAATCTCCGAGATCGTCAGCGGTGCAGCCGCGGTCTAGCCCACGGCGCTCGGGCAGTTCGGCCCCTAGCACGCCGACACCCGTCAAGGTTTCCACCCGTTTTCACATTGCAGTTTCGAATCGCCGCAAGGCAGAAGAGAGGAAAGATCTATGAGCTCCGGTAAGGTGGTCGAAATCATCGGCGCCGTCGTCGACGTGCAGTTTCCGCGCGGCGAGATGCCCAAGGTCTATGAGGCCCTGAAGATTGACGAGGTCGGTTTAACCCTGGAGGTCGAGCAGCAGCTCGGCGACGGCATCGTGCGCTGCATCGCCATGGGCAGTACTGACGGCCTCAAGCGTGGTCTGGAAGCCGGCAGCACCGGTGCGCCTATCAGCGTCCCGGTCGGCCAGGCAACCCTCGGTCGCATCATGGACGTGTTGGGCGAGCCGATCGACGAGAAGGGCGACGTCAACTCGGAAGAGCGCTGGCCTATTCATCGCTCTGCCCCCGCGTTCGAGGATCAGGCCGGTGCGACCGAGATTCTGGAGACCGGCATCAAGGTCATCGACCTGATCATGCCCATCTCCAAGGGCGGCAAGGTCGGCCTGTTCGGTGGTGCCGGTGTCGGCAAGACCGTCACCCTGATGGAGCTGATCCGCAACATCGGTGTCGAGCACTCCGGCTTCTCGGTGTTTGCCGGTGTGGGTGAGCGTACCCGTGAGGGCAACGACTTTTACCACGAGATGACCGAGTCAAAGGTTCTCGATAAGGTCTCGCTGGTCTACGGCCAGATGAACGAGCCTCCGGGCAACCGCCTACGCGTCGCGCTCACCGGCCTGACCATGGCCGAGTACTTCCGCGATGAAGGCCGTGACGTGCTGATGTTTATCGATAACATCTACCGTTATACCCTCGCCGGCACCGAGGTCTCGGCACTGCTCGGCCGTATGCCGTCCGCAGTGGGCTATCAGCCGACCCTGGCCTCCGAGATGGGTGCCCTACAGGAGCGTATCACCTCGACTCGCACCGGCTCGATCACGTCGTTCCAGGCCGTCTATGTCCCGGCCGATGACCTGACCGACCCGTCCCCGGCCACGACCTTTGCTCACTTGGACGCCACGCTCGTGCTGTCTCGGCAGATCGCCGAACTCGGCATCTACCCGGCCGTCGATCCGCTGGACTCCACCAGCCGAATCCTCGATCCGAACATCGTCGGCCAGGAGCACTACGACACCGCCCGCGCGGTCCAAGGCACGCTGCAGCGCTATAAGGAGCTGAAGGACATCATCGCCATCCTCGGCATGGACGAGCTGTCCGAAGAGGACAAGCAGACCGTGTCCCGCGCACGTAAGATCCAACGCTTCCTGTCGCAGCCGTTCTTCGTCGCCGAGGTGTTTACCGGTTCGCCGGGCAAGTATGTCTCGCTCAAGGACACCATCGCCGACTTCCAGGCGATCGTCAACGGCGACTACGACATGCTGCCGGAGCAGGCGTTCTACATGGTCGGCTCCATCGACGAGGCAAAGGAAAAGGCCGACAAGATGGCTGAAAAGGCATAACCGGAGGACGTTGCAATGGCAATGACCGTTCACGTCGACATCGTCAGCGCCGAGGGCAGGATGCACGAGGGGCAGGCGGCGATGGTCTTCGCGCCGGGTAAGATGGGGGAGCTCGGCATCGCGCCGCGGCACAGCCCGCTGATCACCCAGCTCAAGCCCGGCGACGTCCGGGTGCTGACACCGGAAGGGGAGACGGAGCACTTCTACGTCTCCGGCGGCACCCTGGAGGTGCAGCCGGACGTCGTCACCGTGCTGGCCGACACCGCCATCCGCGCCCGCGACATCGACGAGGCCGCGGCCCAAGAGGCCAAGCGTCGTGCGGAAGACAAGCTCGCCAGCCAAACCGCCGAGTTCGAGTACGCGAAGGCGCAGGTCGAGCTTGCGGAGGCCGTCGCCCAGCTACGGGCCATTGAGAAGCTGCGCAAGATGCGCAGCTCTTGATCGCAGGCCGGCCGCGATCTGATGATGTAACCCCCGCTTTGGCGGGGGTTTTCGATTGCGGCGACGCGGTTGGTGACGGTATCGCGATCCGCTCCATGCCGCTCGGCATGGCGGCGATGCCCGTCGATGGTATCGGATTGCTTCCGCCGATGCGTTTTGCGTTATCCTGCCGCGGAATCCAGCTACCGTTGCATACGGCTGCAGGCCGGGACTGAAAGGTTTGACCCCTGATATGACAGAGACGCCAAAGCACACCGAGGTCGTTCGCGTCGGTAAGCTTGTTGCCCTGACTTACATTATCCGCGATGCACAGGGCAACCTTCTGGAGCAGACCGATCTCCCGGTCACCTACATTCACGGCGGCAATAACGAGCTGATCGGCGGCATGGACTTGGCCGTCACCGGCAAGACCGTCGGCGACGAGGTCCAGCTCACTCTCACCCCGGAGCAGAGCGGCTTCGGCACGCACGACCCGGAGCTGACCTTCACGGATGTCATCGAGAACGTGCCCTTGGAGCTGCGCCACCTCGGTGCCGAGGTCAGCATGCAGAACGATGCCGGGGAGGTCCGCACCTTCTATGTCACACGCATCGAAGAGGGACGTCTCACCGTCGACGGCAATCACCCGTTCGCGGGTAAGCATCTGATCGTCAACGTGCGCATCCATGAGGTACGGGACCCGACCCCGGCGGAGCTCACTGAAGATGTCGGCGACACACCGCGAGTCCTGCACTGAGGACGTGACGATCAACGCACTCTGCACCCACTTGCGCCAAAGGATAAATTCCAGATGAAGCTCGGTGTTGTCATCCTCGCGGCAGGCAAAGGTACCCGGATGCGCTCTGCGCTGCCGAAGGTCCTGCATCGTTTGGCCGGACGGCCTTTGGTCTCCCATGTGCTTGCGGCGGCCGATGCGCTCGGTGCGGCACGCGTGTGCTGCGTCTACGGCCACGGCGGCAAGCTTGTCCCCGAGACCATCGGCGACGAGGGCTGCGTCTGGATCGAGCAGGTGCAGCGTCTGGGCACCGCCCATGCCGTGAAGCAGGCGATGCCGGCGATGTCCGAGATGGACCGTGTGCTGGTCCTCTACGGCGATGTGCCGCTGATCGAGGCCGAGACACTGGATCGGCTGATCGCCGCCAGCTCAGACACGGCCCTCGGGCTATTGACCATGGCGTTGGAGAACCCGAAAGGCTACGGTCGCATCGTTCGCGACAAGCGCGGCCGGGTCCTGCGGATCGTCGAGCACAAGGACGCAAGCGAGGCGGAGCTTAAGATCCGCGAGGTGAACACGGGCATCATCGTCGCCGAGCGGGCAAGGCTCGATGGCTGGCTGACACAGATCGGCAACGACAATGTGCAGGGCGAATACTATCTGACCGACGTCATCGGCCTCGCCACCGGCGAGGGCGTCGAGGTCGCCACCACCACCCCGGACAATCCGAACGAGGTCGCCGGCATCAATGATCGCGTGCAGCTCGCCGAGCTGGAGCGCTACCATCAATATCGTCAGGCCCTATGTCTGATGCGCGGCGGCACGACCATCATCGACCCGGCACGGATCGACGTGCGCGGCACCCTGCGCTGCGAGCGCGATGTGGTGCTCGACGTCAACCTGATCTGTGAAGGGCGCGTCTATCTGGGCGCCGATGTGCGCATCGGGGCGAACTGCATCCTGAAGGACTGCGAGATCGGCCCCGGCACCGAGGTCCTCGCCAACTCCATTATCGAGGGTGCCCGGGTCGGTGCCGGGGCGCGCATCGGGCCGTTTGCGCGGCTGCGCCCGCAAACCGAGATTGCGGAAGGTTGCCACATCGGCAACTTCGTTGAGGTCAAGAAGTCCCGCATCGCCGAGCGCACCAAAGTCAACCACCTGACCTACATCGGGGACGCCGATATCGGCTCCGGGGTCAACGTCGGTGCCGGAACCATCACCTGCAACTACGACGGCGCCAACAAGCACCAGACCGTCATCGGCGACGGTGCCTTCATCGGCTCCAACACTGCGCTGGTAGCGCCGGTGCAAGTCGGGGCCGGGGCGACCATCGGTGCCGGCTCGGTGATTTCCCGCGACGCGGCGGGCGGCAAGCTCACCGTGGCGCGGGCACGTCAGACGACGCTCGCCGACTGGCAGCGACCGGCAAGAACGACAACGGACTCCTGACGATCACGCGTACTTGCACGCTTTGAGTCAACTTGACCGCCGCGGCGCGAGGCGCAACGGCTGAACCGTCTATTTGAGGGCAGAGTACAACTATGTGCGGCATTGTCGGCGCCATCGCCCACCGGCCGGTCTCGGCCATCCTGCTCGAAGGCTTGAAGCGGCTGGAATACCGCGGCTACGACTCTGCGGGGCTCGTGATTCTCGGCTCCGACGGTGAGCTGCAGCGCCAGCGCACCCTCGGCAAGGTCGCCCGACTGGCCGAGAGCCTCGAACTCAACCCGCTGCCCGGCACCCTGGGCATTGCCCACACCCGTTGGGCGACCCACGGTGAGCCCTCCACGCAGAATGCCCATCCCCACATGGCGCGGGCGCGCTGCGCACTCGTCCACAACGGCATCATCGAGAACCATGAGCAGCTGCGGACTGAACAGACCGCTGCCGGCCACGCGTTCACGTCCGAGACCGACACCGAGGTCGTTGTGCACGCCATCTTCGACGAGCTGAGCGCGGGGCATCCGCTGACCGAGGCCGTGCGCCGCACGACGGCTCGGCTGGAGGGGGCCTACGCCCTGGGCGTCATCGACGCCGAACAGCCCGACTATCTGGTCGCGGCCCGCCAGGGCAGTCCGCTGGTCATCGGTGTCGGCTTTCAGGAGTACTTCATCGCGTCGGATGTCTTCGCGCTGCTGCCGGTCACCAACCGGTTCATCTTTCTGGAAGAGGGCGACCTGGCCGAGCTGCGCCGCGACCGGCTGACCATCTGGGACGCCGCCGGGCAGGTGGTCGAGCGGCCCATCCGCGAGTCCAGCGTGGCCGCCGATTCCGCCGAGCGCGGCGAGTATCGGCACTTCATGCAGAAGGAGATCTTCGAGCAGCCCCAAGCCGTCGCCGAGACGCTCGATGGCCGACTGGTCGCCGACCATGTGCTGGCGTCGGCCTTCGGCACCGGTGCCGAGGAGGTGCTCGCCAACACCCGTGCCGTGACCATCGTCGCCTGCGGCACCAGCTTCCATGCCGGGCTGGTGGCGCGGTACTGGATCGAGTCTATGGCCGGCATCCCCTGCCGGGTCGAGGTCGCCAGCGAGTATCGCTACCGCAAGCATGTGGTCCTCGACGGCACCCTCTTCGTCACCATCTCACAGTCCGGCGAGACCGCCGATACCCTCGCCGCGCTGCGCATCGCCAAGGCGCACGGCTATGCGACCACGCTCGCCATCTGCAACGTCCCCGAGAGTTCGCTGGTGCGCGAGTCGGATCTGGTGCTGCTGACCCGTGCCGGCCCCGAGATCGGCGTCGCATCCACCAAGGCGTTCACGACCCAGCTGGTGTCTTTGGCGCTGCTGACGCTGGCGCTCGGGCGCTGCAACCGCCTGTCCGAGGCCGAGGAGGCCGCCGCCGTGGCCGTGCTCCGCTCGCTCCCCGCCAAGCTGGAGGCGGTGCTCGCGCTCGACGAGCAGATCGCCCGGCTCGCCGAGCAGTTTGTCGAGAAGCACCACTGCCTGTTCCTGGGCCGCGGCGAGCAGTACCCGATCGCCATGGAGGGTGCGCTGAAGCTCAAGGAGATCTCCTATATCCATGCCGAGGCCTACCCCGCCGGCGAACTCAAGCACGGCCCCCTGGCCCTGATCGATGAGGACATGCCGGTCGTCGCCGTCGCCCCCAACAACGCCCTGCTGGAGAAGCTGAAGTCCAACCTCGAGGAGGTCCGCGCCCGCGGCGGGCAGCTGTTCGTCTTTGCCGACGATCAGGTGACCATCAAGTCCGAGCCCGGCATCACCGTCATCCACCTACCGGAGACCGACGACCTCATCGACCCGCTGGTCTTCACCATCCCGCTCCAGTTATTGGCCTACCACGTCGCCGTGCTCAAGGGCACCGACGTCGACCAGCCGCGCAACCTCGCCAAGTCGGTGACCGTCGAATAGCGCCGGCGCGACAACACGCCGGTCGGGCCGCACCTCAAGGCGATGTGCTGCTGCGCCCCAACATGGCCTCGGTCCGAGGCCACCAAGCCAATCAATCTTAAGGTGCCCGCCGTGACCAGGCCGCCCCGCGCATGAGTCGACAGCCACCGACCTGCGACCAGGTCTATGCCATCAGCCGCTGGGGCGACGGCTATTTCGCCATCAATGCCCACGGGCACCTCTGCGTTCGGCCGGACCCGGCGGGACCGGCGGAGATCGATCTGGCGCGGCTGGCCGAGCGACTGCACGTCAGCGGGCTGTCGCTGCCGGTGCTGCTGCGCTTCGACGATATTCTGCGCCATCGGGTGCGGCGGCTGCAGGCGGCCTTCGCCACGGCCATCGAGCGGCACGGCTACGGCGGGGCCTACCGGCCGGTCTACCCGATCAAGGTCAATCAGCAGCGCAGCGTGGTCGAGGCGATCCTGAGCGCCGGCGGGATCGGTCTGGAGGCCGGCAGCAAGCCCGAGCTGATGGCTGTGCTGGCCCTGGCGCCGGATGGCGCGCCGGTGGTCTGCAACGGCTACAAGGACCGCGACTATGTGCGCGCGGCGCTGATCGGCCGGCGGCTCGGACTGCCCGTGTACATCGTCATCGAGAAGCCGACGGAGCTTGCGCTGGTGCTGGCCGAGGCCGAGGCGCTGGGTGTCGAGCCGCTGCTCGGCGTGCGCGTGCGCCTGGCCGCCGCGGCGACCGGGAACTGGCAGAACAGCGGCGGCGACCGGGCCAAGTTCGGGCTCTCCGCCGGTCAGCTGCTGACGCTGGTCGGGGCGCTGCGCGCCGCCGGGCGGCTCGGCTGGCTGCGGCTGCTGCACGCGCATCTGGGCTCGCAGATCCCGAGCCTGACGGACATCCGTGCCGGGGCCGCGGAGCTTACCCGCTTCTACGCCGAGCTGCGCGCCCTCGGCGTCGACCTGGACACGTTGGACCTGGGTGGCGGTCTCGGCGTCGACTACGAGGGCACCGCCACCCGCGCCTACTGTTCGGCGAGCTACACCCCGGAGACCTATGCCGAGGCCGTGGTGACGACGCTGGCGGAGGGCTGTCGGGGCGCCGGGCTGCCGGAGCCCGCGATCATCACCGAGTCCGGCCGCGCGCTCAGCGCCCATCACGCGGTGCTGATCACCGAGGTGGTCGACCGCGAGCCCGCCGGCGGCGGCGATTGCGCCCCGCAGATCGAACATGAGGGTCCGTTCGAGGGCGACTTAGACCTGGACCGGCTGGCCGATGGGCTGCTCCACGCCGAGACCGGCCCGCCGCTGGCCATCCACGAGGCCGCCACGGAGGCCCTGGCCTCGGCCCGCGCGCGCTTCGCCCGCGGTGAGCTGGACCTGGCCGGTCGCGCCCGCGCCGAGTGCCTCTACGCCGCCTGCTGCCGGGCGCTGCGCCCGGGCCTGTCCCACGCCAGTCGCCGCCAACGGGCGCTGATCGAGCGCATCGACGCCGAGCTGGCCGATCGGCTGTTCTGTAACTTCTCCTTGTTCCAGTCGCTGCCGGACGCCTGGGCGCTGGAGCAGATCTTCCCCATCGTGCCATTGCAGCGCCTCGACGAGGCGCCCACCGGTCGCGGCGTGATCCACGACCTCACCTGCGACTCCGACGGCTGCATCGCCCACTATGTCGATCAGGACGGCATCGAGGCCAGTCTGCCGATCCACGCCTTCAATCCCGCCGCCGAGCCCTACCTGCTCGGCATCTTCCTGGTCGGCGCCTACCAGGAGATCCTCGGCGATATCCACAACCTGTTCGGCGACACCGATGCCATCAATGTGATCCTCGACCCGGCCGGCCCCGACGGCGTACGCTTGGGCGAGCCCGAGCGCGGGGACAGCGCCGACGAGCTGCTGGCCTACGTCCACTTCGACCCGCGCGCCCTGCTCGGGCGCTACCGCCGCCGACTGGAGGCCAGCGACCTTGACCGGCGCGAGCGCGAGCGGTTGTTTCTGGAGCTGAAGGCGGGGCTGTACGGCTACACCTATCTGGATCGACTTTGAGCCTCGGCCACAGGCAAGGATCGCCGCCGTGGCAAGGTTACCAGCAGCCGCGCTGACGGCCTCGCGTCCGGTCGAACAAGACCTGCTTGGGCCAACGGCCGAAATCGGTCAACCTACGACCACCGCCAACGTACCGCTCCTTGCAGCGGACCCGCTTGTGCCCTATCGTCACCCTAACCCGGCGGCCACCGCCGCAACCGATCTGACCCACCCGCCCTAGATCAGCATGACGCATGCCACGCCGCTGCCGTCGGCGCCAGCAGAAACCATCGCCACTGGCGCACCCAAGGCCTCACCGCACCACCGCCCGGTGCGCAGCTTCGTGCTGCGCGAGGGCCGGCTGACCCGCGCCCAGGAGCGGGCCTTCACCGAGCTCTGGCCGCGCTATGGCGTGGATTGGCAGCGCGACAGCCAGCTCGATCCCCCGGCGCTGTTCGGCAATGACCACCCGGTCTATCTGGAGATCGGCTTCGGCAGCGGCGACAGCCTCGCCGAGATGGCCGCGGCCCAGCCGGGGCGCAACTACCTCGGCATCGAGGTCCACCGCCCCGGCGTAGGCCACCTGCTGTTGGAGCTGGAACGCCGCGGGCTCACGAACGTGCGCGTGCTGCGCGCGGACGCCGTCGAGCTGCTTGCGCACGGCCTGCCGGCCGCGAGTCTAGCCGCCGTGTATCTGTTCTTCCCGGACCCCTGGCCGAAGAAGCGTCACCACAAGCGGCGCATCGTCCAGCCCGCGTTCATCAGTCGACTGGCGCGGGTGATCCGCCCCGGCGGCCTGTTCCATGCGGCCACCGATTGGGCACCCTATGCCGAGCACATGCTCCAGGTCCTCGACGCCGCCGACGGCGCCTTCATGAACCCGACCGGTCCCGGCCAATGCGCACCGCGCCCCGAGGATCGGCCGCTGACCCGCTTCGAGCGCCGCGGCCAGCGTTTAGGCCACGGTGTCTACGACCTGATCTACCGGCGGCACGGATGGCCGAGCTGAGACTGCAAGGCATCCAGCCCCGCGGCCTGGAGCCGGTGGACCTGACCATCGCCGCCGGCGAGCGGGTCTTCATCTCCGGCCCGTCTGGCGCCGGCAAGAGCCTGCTGCTGCGCGCCGTTGCCGACCTGGACCCGCACCCCGGCGAGGCCATCCTCGGCAACACCCCCCGCTCCAGTCTGCCGGCACCCGACTGGCGCCGCCGCGTCGCGCTGCTGCCGGCGGAGCCCGGCTGGTGGGCGGAGACCGTCGGCGAGCACATGCCCGTGTGCGAGCCCCTCGGCCGCCTCGACCTGCTCGGCAGCCTCGGCTTCGATGCCGACGTGCTGCGCTGGCAGATCGGCCGGCTGTCCACCGGCGAGCGCCAGCGCCTGGCCCTGGCCCGCCTGTTGAGCCTGCGCCCCGAGGCCCTGCTGCTCGACGAGCCCACCGCCAACCTCGACCCGAGCAACCGCGACCGCGCCGAGGACCTGATCACCGCCTACCAGACCGGGCAGGGTGCCGCCGTGCTCTGGGTCAGCCACGACCCGGAGCAGCGCCGGCGTCTCGGCACAGGCGCGCTGGTCATCGACGGTGGGCGGCTGCGGCCCGAGGAGATGGCTTGATGCAGCCAGCGTACGCAATCCCCCGCCCGATGGCGCCGGACCCGCGAACGAGACGCACCCATGCCGCATCGTTAGCGAGACCCTCATGGACCTGATCAGCCTCACCCCGTTCGACCTGACCCTGGCCTGCGCCCTGGTGCTGCTGCTGGCCGGCCTGTCCTGGTGGCTGCGCCTCGGTGTAGAGCGGCGCCTGCTCATCGCCGCGGCTCGCAGCACCGTACAGCTGATCCTCCTTGGCCTGGTGCTCAAGGTCCTGTTCGCCACCAGCGCCCCCTGGCTGATCGGCCTGCTCGCGCTGGTCATGCTGTCGGTGGCCGGCTGGGAAGTCCTGGCCCGGCAGCGCCGGCGCTTCCGCGGCCCCTGGGGCTACGGCATCGGCGCGCTGTCCATGTTCGTGTCTTCATTCAGCATCCTGGTGCTGGCGCTGACCGTCATCATCGGCGTCGACCCCTGGTACCAGCCTCAATATCTGATCCCTCTGCTCGGCATGCTGCTCGGCAACACCATGACCGGGATCGCCATTGCCCTCGACCAGCTCAGCCGCCAGGCCTGGGACGGCCGCAACCGGATCGAGGCCCGGCTGCTGCTCGGCGCGTCCTGGGACGAGGCCATCGGCGACATCCGCCGCGAGGCCCTGCGCGCCGGCCTCATCCCCATCGTCAACGCCATGGCCGCCGCCGGGGTCGTCAGCCTCCCCGGCATGATGACCGGCCAGATCCTCGCCGGCAGCCCGCCGATGGAGGCGGCAAAATATCAGCTATTGATCATGTTCCTGATCTCCGCCGGCACTGGGCTCGGCAGCCTCACCGCGGTCTGGATAGGCTCCCGGCGGCTGTTCGACGAGCGCGCGCGGCTGCGGCTCGACCGGCTGCGCTGATGCGGCACCGCCATCCGTGCCCAGGTGGACTGAAGTCGGTGCACCGGGGGGCAGGCTCCGGCGCCAGTGCACCAGCGCCGGCTTGGGGGCGTGCTTGACGGCGAGCTTCCACCAGAAGCCGATGAGGTTGTCGCCGAAGGAGATGGCCTTGCGGGGGAGGATCAGGGGGTGGTCTTGCGCGGTGGCGGCGCCGCGCAGGCAGGTGGTGGCGCTGGCATAGCCGGTCTCGGCGGCGGCGGCGACGGTGTCGGCGCTGAAGCTGCCAAAGGGGTAGCAGAGGTGGCGCACGTCACTGCCGAGCAGGTCGGATAGGGCGGCGCGGCTGTCGGCAAGCTCGCGCTGCTGCTCGGCCGGCGTCAGCTCGGCAAGCTTGGCGTGGCTGGCGCCGTGGGAGCCGATGCCCATGCCCTCGGCGGCGAGGGTGCGCAGCTCGGCGGCGGTCATCAGCGGCGGCTCGGCGCGGGCGGGGGCCGGGTCGTACCAGCGCATGGTGCTGCCGAGCCGGTCGCTGATGGCGTAGACCATGGCCGGAAAGCCGTGGCGCTTGAGCACCGGCAGGGCGTGCTCCATGAAGTTGCGATAGCCGTCATCGAAGGTGAGCACGACGGCTCGGCGCGGCGTGGGTTTGGCGCCGCACAGGCAGTCGAGGGCGGTATCGAGGTCGAGGACGTTGCAGCCGCCGCGGGCGAGCAGGGCCATTTGCCGGGCGAAACGGCCCGCATCGCAATAGTTGGCGCGATGGGCGCGCATGGGCGCGAACCGGCCCACCTGGTGGTACATCAAGATCGAGATGCGCGGCGGCGGAGCGTTCAAGGTCCGTAGTCCGAGGCGTTGACCTCGGTCGCCGGGATCAAGCGCGGTTCGATGGCCTGCTCGCCGCCGTCCCGACGCTCGACACCGGCCTGATAGTCGCGCTCCAGGCGGGTGTGCTCGTCGTAGGAGCGTCCCGCCGTGGTGATCTGGTCGCCGAGCAGAGCCAGCTCCCCCGCCTGCTCGTCCCAGCCGATGCGCAGCCAAACCCCGGCCAGGGTATCGCGCTGTTGCAGCCAGCCGATCTCCAGGACATTGTCGTCGGTAACGGTCAGGTCGAAGACCATCGACTCGACGACGCCGCTGTGGACGTCGCCACAGCGCCCGCAGGGCAGCAGCTCGCGGAGCGCGGGGCCGCGCCGCCATTGCCCGTCGGCATCGCTTTGCAGGATGACCAGCAGACGCTTGGAGCGGGGCGGGTCGGCGCGCCCGCCGGGCTCCGCCGTTCGCTCCAGGATGACGGCAATATCCACATGCCCGTCTTGATCCAGGTCGCCGCTGGCGCTGCGCGTGGCCTGCCAGGCATCCATGCGGAACCACTGCGCGAGGCGCGGGGGCTGCAGGCTGTCGTCCGGCCCGGACTCGGCGCTGGCCGCGCACGGCGCGACCCCGCAAGCAACGGCAAGCAGCGCAGCGGGCCATGCTCGGAGACGCACATGCACGGCCTGCCTTGCTCAGTCGACGCGCGGGTCCGGCGCGTACTGGTCCAGCCGCAGCCGCAGCAGCGCGAGCCGCCGCCGGGCCGCGGACAGGTCCAGGTCGGCATCGGCGCGTGCCGCGAGCAGGGCCTCGGCGTCGTCGACCAAGACGGCGAGCTGGTCGCCGTCGAAGACCTCAGCGGCGGCCTCGACCTCGGGCTCGGCGGCACAGAGCAGGGCCGGCACCAGCTCCTCCGGCCGGATCGGGCTCTCGGGATGGAGCAGGTCGGCGACCAAGGGCTGCTCCAGCAGTCGGAAATGGATCGCGCGGGCCGCCTCTTCGTCGCTCAGCTCCTGCTGGGCCACCGGGTCGGAGCCGGCATGGCGCCAGATGGTGCGCATGATGACGCTGATCAGCCGGGCGATGGCCTGACGCGGCTCGGACTGATCCTCGGGCAGGCCGAAGCTCTGCTCGTAGTGCGTCTCCAGCGCCTCCTTTAGGCCGAGGACGGTGTCGCTGCCGGCGTCGGCGGGCAGCTCGACGGCGCGCTGCAACAGCGCGCGGAAGCTGTCGCGAAAGGCCTCCATCTCCTCGTGATCGGCGCGCTGGGCCTCGAGCAGGATCGCAGGCTCGATCGAGACCCGAGGCCAGTCAAACAGCGGGTTCTCGTGGCGGCGCAGCAGGTGGCGCTCGCGGCGTCCGGGGCGATGGGTGAAGGGCAGATCCATGGGCTTAGTCGGGTTCGGAAGATGGGTGTCGGACCAGGGCCTCGTAGATGGCGGAGTAGTCGCCGTTACCCAAGCCGGCATCGATGGCCCGATCGCAGGCGTCGGTCAGCACGCCCAGCGGTGCCTGGTCCAGGCCGCAGCGGGCGGCGACCTCGCGGAACAGGTTGATGTCTTTGCGCAGGTGCTTGAGCGGGAAGTTGGCCGTGCCGTAGTCGTGGGCCAGGTACTTGGCCAGCTTCTTGTCGAAGGTCGGGGCATAGAGCGCGCTGTCGCGCAGCAGGGCCATGAATTGGTCCACGTCGATGCCCTCGGCCCGGACCAGCCCCAGGCTCAGCGAGAAGGTCCCGGTCAGGCCGGCGATGAGCTGGTTCATGGCCAGCTTCAGCGCGGCGCCCTGGCCGACATCGCCGATGCGCTGAGGCGCTTCGGACAGGGCCGACAGGATCGGCCGGCAGCGCTCAAAGAGCCCGGCCTCGCCGCCGGCCATGACGATCAGCCGGCCGGCGCGGGCCTCCGGGAGGCTGCCGAGGACCGGTGCCTCCAGGTAGGCGGCGCCGGCCGCGACGACCTGCTCGGCCAAGCGGCGGGATTCGTCGGGGGCGATGGTGCCCATCTGGATCAGCACCCGGCCCGGCAGGGCGTCGGCGACCCCCGGCGCGGCCAGGGTCTGCTCGATGGCCGCCGCGTCGCTGAGCAGCAGCAGCGTCGCCTCGGCGGCGCCGATCGCCGCGGCCGGCTCGGCGGCGGGCCGTATGCCGCTGAGCGCCAGCGCCTCGGCCCGGCCCGGGCTGCGGTTCCAGCCGATGACCGCGAAGCCCTGGCCCTGCAGGCGGATGGCGATCTCGCTGCCGAGCAGCCCGAGACCGAGGACGGCGAGCCGCTTCATCGACGGCCCGCCTGGCCCGCGGCGCGCAGCGCGGCGATCACCGGCGCCGTCTCCGGGCGCAGCCCGCGCCAGATCGCGAACGCCTCGGCGGCCTGCTCCACCAGCATGCCCAGGCCGTCCACGGCCAGTGCGGCGCCGTGCGCCTGTCCCCAGCGGCAGAACGGCGTCGGCGTGTCGGCGTAGAACAGGTCGTAGGTGGTGCCGCCTGCGGCCAGACAGTCCTCGGGCAGGTCCGGCACGGCGCCATCGAGACCGGCGGCGGTGGCGTTGAGGATCAGATCGAAACGGCCCTTGATGCCATCGAGCCCGCAGCCCTGGACGCCGTCGATGGGGGCGGCCAGCGCCTCGGCCTTGGCCGCGGTGCGGTTGGCGACCACAAGCTCCGCCGGGGCGGCGGCGAGCAGCGGATGCAGCACACCGCGGGCGGCCCCGCCGGCGCCGAGCAGCAGGATGCGCCGATCGGCCAGATCCAGGCCGCAGTTGACGGTCAGGTCGCGGAGCAGGCCGACGCCGTCGGTGTTGTCGCCGCGCAGCGTGCCGCCGTCAAGGACGATCAGGGTGTTGACGGCGGCGGCGGCCTCGGCGCGCTCGGTGCGGTCGGCGAGCAGCGCCCAGGCCTGCTCCTTGAACGGCACGGTGATGCTCAAGCCCCGACCGCCGGCGGCGACGAAGCGGCGCACATCGCCGGCGAAGTCGTCGAGCGTGCCGAGGAGGCGCTCGTACTCGATGTGCTGCCCGGTCTGCCGCGCAAACGCCTGGTGGATGTGCGGCGACTTGCTGTGGGCGATGGGGTTGCCGATGACGGCGTAGTGGTCGGTCACGATGATCGCGGGCTGGGTGGGGTCAAAACGGAACGCGTCAGCCGAGCCAGCGCGCGGCCTCTTTCGCATAGTAGGTCAGGATGCCGTCGCCGCCGGCGCGCTTGACGCCGAGCAGGGCCTCCAGCACCACCGCGCGCTCCTCCAGCCAGCCGTTCTGGCTTGCGGCCTTGAGCATGGCGTACTCGCCGCTGACGTGGTAGACGAAGGTCGGCGCACCGAACTGGTCCTTGACCCGGCGCACGATGTCCAGGTACGGCATGCCCGGCTTGACCATCACCATGTCGGCGCCCTCGGCCAGGTCCAGCCCGACCTCGTGCAGGGCCTCGTCGCTATTGGCCGGGTCCATCTGATAGGTGTACTTGTCGCCGCCGGCCAGGTTGGCCGCCGAGCCCACCGCGTCGCGGAACGGACCGTAGAAGCTGGAGGCATACTTGGCCGAATAGGCCATGATGCGGGTGTTGATGTGCCCGGCGGACTCCAGCGCGGCGCGGATCGCACCGATGCGCCCGTCCATCATGTCCGACGGGGCGACGATCTCGGCGCCGGCCGCGGCATGGGAGACCGCCTGCTGGATCAGCACCTCCACCGTCGCATCGTTCAACACATAGCCGGCCTCGTCGATCAGGCCATCTTGGCCGTGGGTTGTGAACGGGTCCAGCGCCACGTCGGTCATCACGCCCAGCTCCGGCACCGCGTCCTTCAGCGCCCGCACCGCGCGCTGGGCCAGGCCGTCCGGGTTGTAGGCCTCGCGGGCGTCCTCGGATTTCGCACTCATCGGCGTGACCGGGAACAGGGCCATTGCCGGTATCCCTAGATCCCTGACCTCCTTCGCCTCCTCGACCAGTAGATCGATACTCTTGCGCTCGATGCCCGGCATCGACGGCACCGCCTCGCGCTCGCCCTGGCCTTCGAGCACAAACACCGGATAGATAAAGTCATCCGGGGTCAGGCTGGTCTCGCGCATCAGCCGCCGCGAGAAGGCATCGCGGCGCATGCGGCGCATGCGGGTGGTTGGGTAAGCGGAGCGGTTGGTGAAGATCTGGGACATGGCACCGTCAACAAGCGTAGGGGTTTGCGCAAAGCGCGCTACCTTAACCCAAACCCCGGCGTTCGGCCTAGGGATCGGTTCAGAAACAAGTGGCGCAGACGCCCGCTCGCTGAAACTTTTGATTGGCCATTTCGTGGTTGCGTCTGCACCACTTGTTTCTGAACCTTGACTAGCCGGTCGTCGGCGACGGGGACGTCCACAGCCGACGCGCGGCGCATCGCCCCGGGCGCTGGTATCCTTAGGCACCCTGGTCAATTTCGAACCACTGAGCCGAGAACGATGTCAACCCGCAAGCTCATCAGCTTCGACTGGGCCATGAAGCGCCTGCTGCGCAGCAAGGCGAACTTCGGCATCCTCGAAGGGTTCCTCAGCGAACTGCTACGCGACGAGATCGAGATAATCGACCTGCTGGAGTCGGAGTCGAACCGTGACGAAGCGGACGACCGCTCCAATCGCCTGGACCTGAAGGTGCGCAATCGCCGTGGCGAGCTGGTGCTGATCGAGGTCCAATACGAGCGTCAATACGATTACCTCCAGCGCATGGCCTATGCGAGCGCCAAGGCGCTGGTGGAGCACTTGGACGCCGGCGACCCGTACGGCGATCTGGTCAAGGTCATCTCGGTCAATATCGTCTATTTCGACCTCGGACACGGCGAGGACTACATCTACCACGGCACCACCCGCTTCGAGGGCCTGCACCAACACGACGAGCTGGCCCTGAGCGCCGCCCAGCGCCAGATGTTCCCCGGGCGGGAGCGTGTCCATGAGCTGCTCCCGGAGTACTACCTGATCAAGGTCAACCAGTTCGACGACCACGCCCGCGACACCCTCGACGAGTGGATCTATTTTCTGAAGAACGAAACGATCCAGGACGGCTTCTCGGCCAAGGGCCTGAGCGAGGCCAAGGAGAAGCTCGATGTGCTCAAGCTCCCGCCCGCCGAGCGCGCCGCCTACGAGCGCTGGCAGGACGACCTGCACCTGCAGGCGAGCCTGGTGCTGTCGACCTATGTGGACGGCAAGGTCGAGGGGCTGGAGCAGGGGCGCAAAGAGGGGCGCGAGGAGGGGCGCGAGGAGGGACGCAGCACGGCGTGCACCCAGATCGCGCGCGCCCTCAAGGCTCAGGGCGTCGACGCGGCAGTCATCGCCGAGGGCACCGGCCTGGACCTCAAGACCATTGCCGAGCTCTAGGCGATTGCTGCATGGCGTTCCTTGTCGTGTGCCGGCGACACCGCGCCCCTCAGTCCGATTCGGATGGCCGGGGCCGGCGATAGACGCGCGCCTCGGTGATCACCGCATCCAGCGGCACATCCCAAGCCCGCGGCTCGATGCGCGGCAGGCGCTGGCACTCGTGGGCCAGGCCGATCAGCCGCGGTCGCCGCCAGCAGCAGCGCCGGCGCAGGAAGGCGAGGCTGCGGTCGTAGAAGCCGGCGCCCATGCCGATGCGGTTGCAGTCCGCGTCGAAGCCCACCAGCGGCAGCAGGATCAGGTCGAGCTGGCGGGGGTGGCGCAGCCTGCGTCGGCGGCGGGTGGGCTCGCCGATGCCGTAGCGGTTCGGGCGCAGGGGCTCGCCGGGGCGCCAGCGCGCGAGCCAAAGCCGGCCCGGCTGATGTCGGCGCAGGACCGGCAGGTGCCATTGGCGCCGGCGTGCCGGGCGCCGAGTCAGCAGCGGCAACGGGTCCAGCTCGCCGTCGACGGGCAGGTAGATCGCGACCCGCAGGCTGGATCGAAATGCGCGCTCCCGGCTCAGCCGCCGTGCGGCAGCGCCGGCATGACGCCGACGTTCAAGGGGCGATAGGGCGCGACGCGCGGCGCGGAGCCGGCGGCGCAACGCCTTGGTCGGCGGCGAGGGTGAGCAGGGCTGCACAGCGAAGGGACTTTGATTGGGCGGCCGTGCCGAGGCACGCGGCGCCCGCCTGGGCGGGCGCCGCGTGCAGAGTGTGGATTTGGGAAGGGTTTGAAAGGGACGACACCCCCCACCTATGCCGATGCTTGCCGTCGTTCTTGAACCTGACGGTTCAAGTGGGGACGCTTGGGTCGGGCATCAGGCTTTCCGCTCGGAGACGGACATGCGCAACAGCCTTCGGTGGGCGTCCCCGGGGCAGCGATTAGGCTCAAGAATATACCCAGGCCGCTGTCGTGCATCGCAGGGGATGTCTGGGTCAAAGGCTATACGGAATCCCCAGCCTCGTCTACTCGGGTTTTCCCTGATCCATCGATCGCCTCGCCGATGCGCTGCTGCAGACGACCGAGGCGCTCGCCGTCGACCGATCCGGACTGGCGATTTTTCATCAACTCGTAGACCAGATTCAGGGCGGCCATGACGGCGATGCGGTCGGCGCCGATGACGCGACCATGCTGGCGGACCTCGCGCATGCGCTCGTCGAGCAATCGCGCCGAGTCGAGCAGGCCGGTGCGCTCGTCCGGCTCGCAGGCGATCCGATACTCCTTGCCGAGGATGTGAACGGTGACGGGGGTAAGTTCCTGGGTCATAACTGATCTTCCATCGCCTTCAGACGGCTGACCATTGCCTCGACGCGGCTGCGTGCAAGCTCGGTCTTTTCGATCAGCTCGGCGCGCTCGGCCACCAGGTGCTCCTGGCTGGCTCGCAGGGAGGCGTTCTCTTCGCGCAACCGGTCGCAGGTGCGGATCAGCTCCTCCACCTGACGCTCCAGGGTATCGAGGTCGAAGTCGGCCATGGTCATGGGTCCGGGCGGGACGGGTGTTTCCCGAAGACGAGGGGCTCGTATCGGGCGCGTAACGCGCAATATAGAAGGGGCCAACGGTGCGGTCAATCCGACGTGCTATGATCCTGGCCCATTGCAATCGTTGTGATCCACCGACTCGGCCCCACCAGCGACCTCGGGGCGGACGCCGCGAGGTCGATAACCGACACCGTCGCTCGGCGCCCGTTGAACGATCACCGGCCCCCGTCATCCACCGCCTTATGCAAGATCCAGTCCGGTTCGAAGACCTTCTCCACCCGCTGACCGTCAGCGAGCTGTCGCCGACGCCCGCAGAGGCCCACGGCATGCTCGTCGGGCTGTTCGCCGCAGACACCGCCGACGCCGAGCGCCGCTGGCTCGACGAGGTCCTCGCCGATGCCGACCCGGCGGACCTGACCGTCGGCGAGTGCCGCGGTCTGCTGCTGCGGCTGGCCGCCCAGACCCGCGAGCAGCTCAGCGGTCAGCCGGATCTGCTGCTGCCGGAGACGGCGGCCGGTCAGCAGGCGACAGCGGTGGCGCTGGTCGATTGGGTGCGCGGCTTCCTATTCGGCATCTCCATCGGCGGTCTGGACCCGTCCGCCGGGACCGACGACGGCCTGTCGGCGACTGCTAGGGAGGCCATCGTCGATCTGCTCGACCTGACCCGGCTCGACCTGGACAGCGTCGGCGACGACGATGCCGACGATCAGGCCCTGACCGAGATCGCCGAGTTCATCCGCGTCGCCGCCATGCTGGTCTACGAGGACAAGGGTGACCCCAACGTCGGCACCACCCCGGCCAGCATCGAGACGAGCACATGAGCAAAGCCCGCACCCCGGGAGCGCCGAGCAAGCGTTGGCGCGACGAATACGCCAAGCGGCGCCGGCGCGTCGCCGAGGCGGTCGGCGACGACGCGGTACTGATCCTGCCCGCGTCGCACGAGTGCCTCCGCAATCGCGATGTCCACTACCCCTTCCGCCAAGACAGCGACTTCAGCTGGCTGACCGGCTTCCCGGAGCCCGACGCCCTGGCCGTACTCGCCCCCGGCCGCAAGGGCGGCGATCTGGTCCTGTTCGTGCGTCCCCGCGACCTCGAGCGCGAACGCTGGGACGGGCGCCGCGCCGGTACCGACGGCGCCGTGGAGCACTACGGCGCCGCCAAGGCCTATCCGCTCGATCGGGTCGACCGCCAACTGCCCAGACTGCTCGCCGACCGCTCGCGCATCTACTACCCCTTCGGCGCCGATCCGGCCTTCGACCGCCGTGTCATGGGCTGGATCGGCGCCGTTCGCACCCAAGCCCGCAAGGGCGTGACGGCGCCGACGGAGCTGGTGGCGTCCCCGCGCGTGCTGCACGAGCACCGGCTGCGCAAGTCCGAGGCCGAGCTGGGCATCATGCGCCGGGCCGCGCGGATCTCCGCCGACGGCCATCGGCTGCTGATGCAGACCTGCCGGCCGGGCCTCGCCGAGCAGCAGCTGGAGCGCACCTTCATCGACGCCTGTGCGCGCCACGGCGGGCGCTTCCAGGCCTACCCCCCCATCGTCGGCGGCGGGGCCAACGCCTGCATCCTGCACTATGTGGAGAACAGCGCGACCCTCAACCACGGCGACCTGGTGCTGATCGACGCCGGCTGCGAACTCGACGGCTACGCCTCCGACATCACCCGCACCTTCCCGGTCAACGGCCGCTTCACCCCGCCTCAGCGTGAGCTCTACGCGCTGGTCCTGGCCGCCCAGCTCGCCGCCATCGATGCGGTTCGACCCGGCCGGCGCTGGAGCGCCCCGCACAAGGCCGCGGTGGAGGTGCTGACCCGCGGGCTGGTCCGCCTCGGCATCCTCGACGGCAGCCTGGACGACGTGCCCAAGCTGATCAAAAAGGAAAAGTACAAGCCCTACTACATGCATCGCACCGGGCATTGGCTCGGCATGGACGTGCACGACGTCGGCGACTACAAGCAGCAGGGCAAGTGGCGGCGGCTGGAGCCGGGCATGGTCCTGACCGTGGAGCCCGGGCTGTACATCGCCCCCGACGCCAAGGCGCCGAAGCAATACCGCGGCATCGGCATCCGCATCGAGGACGACGTCCTGGTCACCGAGCACGGCAACCAGGTCCTGTCCGCCGACGCCCCGAAACAGATCGACGACATCGAGGCGCTGATGGCCGCCGCCGCGGTGGCGGACGTCGCCGCCTGAGAACAGGAGCAGCATCCATGGTTGACTTCGACCTGATCATCATCGGCGGCGGCCTGGTGGGCGGCTCGCTGGCCTGCGCCCTGCGCGACACCGGGCTGCGCGTCGCCGTGGTCGAGGCGGTCGCCGCCGAGGCGCCGAGCCACCCGAGCTACGATGAGCGCGTCATCGCCCTGTCCCTGGGCAGCCGGCGTATCTTCGACGGCATGGGCCTGTGGGAGCAGATCGCACCCCAGGCCGAGCCCATCCTCAAGGTCCATGTCTCCGACCGCGGCCACTGCGGCTTCGCCCACCTCGACCACGCCGAAGAGCGGGTGGAGGCCCTGGGCTACGTCACCCCGGCGCGGGCCATGGGCGCCGCCATCGGCCCCTGCCTGGAGGCCGCCGACGACATCGAGCTGCTGCGCCCGGCGCGGCTGGTGGGCCTGCGCCACCACCCCGATCACGTCGACGTCGAGGTCGTCACCCACGGCCGATCCCGACTGCTGCAGACCCGGCTGCTGGTGGCCGCCGACGGCGGCGAGTCGGCCGTGCGCCGCAGGCTCAAGCTCAAGGCGCGCGAGCGCGACTACGAGCACCACGCCATCATCTCCACCATCACCCCCGAACAGCCCCGGCCCGGCACCGCCTTCGAGCGCTTCACCGACACCGGGCCGCTGGCCATGCTGCCGATGACTCAGGGGCGCTGGTCCGTCGTCTGGACCGTCCGCGCCGAAGAGCGCGACGCCATCATGGCCCTGGACGACGCTGGCTTCCTGGCCCTGCTCCAGCAGCGCTTCGGCCAGCGCATGGGCCGGCTCACCCGCCCCGGACGCCGCGTCGCCTATCCGCTGCGGCTGCTGCTCGCCCGCCAGCTGACCTACCCGCGCACGCTGCTCATCGGCAACGCCGCCCACACCCTGCACCCGGTGGCCGGCCAGGGCTTCAACCTCGGCCTGCGCGATGTCGCCGAGTTGGCCGACCTGATCGTCGACGCCGACAACACCGCCGCCGATATCGGCGGGCGCACCGTGCTTGACGGCTACCGCCGCCGCCGCGGCCCCGATCAGGCCGCCGTGGCCACGGTCACCGACGCCCTTGCCCGCCTGTTCATCAACCCCTGGGCGCCGGTCCGCGCCGGACGCGACCTCGGCATGCTCGGCCTCGACCTGATTCCCGGCGCCCGCCACCTCGTCGCCCGCCGTTTCATGGGCATCGACGGGCGCTTGCCGCGGCTTGCGCGGGGGCTGCCGGCGGCGCTGCCCAAATAGCAGGCCGGAGCCCGGCATTGCTGGTCCGGGCAGCCCCGGGGCAGCACCGATCGACCACGCCCGGGCGGCCCGCGGATCACCCGTCCCTGGGGTCCACCGGCGCAGAGTCGCCTAAGGCGATTTCTGTCAACTTTCATACCATCTGACTTGTCTTGACGCCCGCCTTCGGCGTCGGGCTGGCGGTCACATAGCGAGCTCAGCTCTCGCCAGCCCTCCTTGAAGGCGAACGTCAATCCTGCGTCATCTGGTATGAAAGTTTCCGGCAATCGCCTAAGGCGATACCACCACCCAGGGCCGAATCACCTCCAATCGCTTCCTGCCGATGCCTTTCACCTTCAGCAACTCGTCGACACTGCGATAGGGCCGTCCCTCGATGATCCGGTTCGCACGCACCTCGCCGATCTGCGGAATGCGCATCAGCATGTCCCGCGCCGCGATATTCAGGTCCATCTTCTCGGGCGGCGGTGAACGGCCAAGCGCGGCATCGATCTCCGCCTCCTCGCGTCGCTGCTCGCTGCGCTGAGCCCCCAGGGCATCCCAGTCCGTATAGGCCCAGACACCGCGACGCGCGCTCGCGGCGATCAGCTCCGCATCCTTGAGCGCTTCACGGTATTCGTCTCGACTGCCACCGTCGGGGGAACCGCGGTAGACACCGAAGGCACGCGCAAGCCCGCTACCGACCAGAAGCGTTCCCAAATCCTCACCATCGGCCGTGGTGACGAAGGCATAGATGCGCTTGTAGCGCCCGTCGCCGCCACCGTCGGCAAAGGCCGTATGCACCGAGAACGGCCTCGCCAAGACCTGTCGCACCGTCTCGGTCGCCGACTTGCCCAGCGACTTCGCAAGCGCGATGGACTTCCCCGGCTCGCCACCGTAGCCCGTGATGCCGAAATACCGGCGCTGGGCCTGAAGCCGCCTCACATCGGTCCGGTCGGTGACGTGGTACTCAAGGCAATCAGCGCCGTAAAGCCGAACCGTGTGCTCCTCGCCGGTCGCAAAGACGACCCGGAAGCTGTCGCCATCGGCCCAGGCCGTCGGGATAAGGCGCACGTTCTCAAACGTCTGCAACGCTGCGCCCACGACCAACGCCGGGTGCAGCAATATGATCAGCAACAACAGACCGGCCCCAAAAGCACGGCCTGACGCACCCGCAGCGCCAACCGGGATATCAGCCACAGTACGCATCAACACTACTCGGTCATCCTCGCTCCAACATGCCAGCCTGCGAAAAAGCCTATTCTGCCATCGCTCGGCCTCGCGGTCGGGGCGCAGTTCACCGGCAATCCGGATCACCACCCCCTAGGTAAAGCATCTGTCACCGCAGCTCCACTACCCCCGGCGCTTGGAGAGCCCCGAACACTGCGCAACGCCGTCGGCCAAACCTTCGGCGATCACGGTGGCATCTGGCTGCCGGAGATCCCGAAATTCGCCGCCGCCCGACATCGTGGAAACCGAGCAGGAGCGCTGGGTCAAATTTTTCAGAGAGGGTGCAACCCTCGACCCGAATAACCTCCCCGCCTGGATGAACACCCCAGAGATGAGGCAAGTCATGAGCACGATGACCGATTTCTCCGAGAAGGACCGCGCCGACCACCTCTATCAGGCGCGGCTCAACTACCAGCGCCAGCAGCGTTCCATCCAGCGCGAACTCGACGAGCGGGACCGCCTCATTGCGCAAACCAACGCCAAGCTGGAGCAAGCCAGTGTCGAGCTGGAGCAAGCCCGCTCCGAGCGGGAGCAAGCCCTGGCCGCCTCGGCCTCGGTCTCGCCGAGCCAGTCGTCGACCAGACGTTGCCAGACCGTCAGCGGCTCGCGGTAGGGGCGCAGTTCCGGGTCGCGGGCGCCGAGCAGGGCGTTGTCGAGGCCGTGGAGGCGGGCCTTGGCGGATCGGAGCTGTTGCAGGCGCTGGGTTGGGAGGAGCGTCAGCTCGGCGATCTGGTCCTGGGACAGGCCCTCATCGCGCCGCAGGCGCTCGCATCTCTGCCGGTCGAATCTTGGCCGCTCGCCCATGGGTCTCTCCTGGTGCATCCGAGGCGTCAGTTTAGCAGCTTGC
Organism: uncultured Gammaproteobacteria bacterium; assembly: GCA_942491465.1. Taxonomy (GTDB): domain Bacteria; phylum Pseudomonadota; class Gammaproteobacteria; order Chromatiales; family Chromatiaceae; genus CALOBA01. The sequence goes on along the minus strand of CALOBA010000068.1, from coordinate 777 downwards.
TCGCGGCCTGACTGATGGCGACGGCCAGGTAGAGCAGCGCCAGCAGCCGGTCGCGCACCGTTTGCGGCAGCGCCTCATGCAGCCAGTGCAGCAACGCCAGGCCGAGGTAGCAGGATACGGTTACGGTAAAGATCAGGATGGTCGGCAACATCGCAGGGGCCTCGGTTGGTTGGAACCTGGGCCCAGGATGGCAGGGCGATATTGCCAGAATCAGGGTGCCCGATTTGTATTCCCTGCGTGTCTATCGGTTATTGGTGCCGACCATTGGCTGGATGTCGGATCGGCCTGCCGCCGCCCGAAGCGCATCGGTCAAGCAGGGTGCCAAGTGCGGGGCAAGTCGCGCGTGAGTGGGGATCGACGTGCTCGGTATGTGCTCATCGGGGCTGAGGGTCTGAAACTCACCGTGGACGCTGGCAGTTGGCGTGTAAAGCGATCCACACTGGACGACCAAGGGCTGACGCGGCGGAGACGCCGGTCCATTGAAGAAGCTGGGGGCATGCCCTGCCCAGGGTCGATCTGGTGCGGACGAGAGGCGCCGAGAGCAAAACCGCGCTGAGTGAAGGTGGGTATCGCTGGGGTTCGTGCCTCAACCCCAATGCCATTAAATTAGCGAGCGATGGGAGCGCTTTGTGGGAGCGGCTTCAAGCCGCGACTCGGCTCGCGCGGCGACCGTCGCGGCTGGAAGCCGCTCCCACGGCTTCACTTAACGGCATTGGCCTCAACCCGACTACGGCGGATAGTTCAAAGGGTGCGGCGGAGTCGGGTCAATCAAGCCCA
>CALOBA010000067.1:0-7824 GCA_942491465.1 uncultured Gammaproteobacteria bacterium | reverse complement strand
GGCGCAACGGCAACGCGGACGACGTCGAGATCGTGGATTATCACTGAGGAATGATTCGGAAGGCGCGGCGGGCTTTGATCCGTGCTAGCCTTGGCAAGGATTGCCAATTTGCGGAGCATCGGCCATGGCCACCATGAACATCTCCCTGCCGGACGACCTGCGCGATTTCGTGAATCGACAGGTCGCCACGCACAGCTTCTCCAGCACGAGCGAATATCTCCGTGAGCTGATTCGGCGCGAGCGCGACATCGAGATGCTGCGCGACAAGCTGCTCGCGGGGCGTGACTCCGGGCCGGCGGTGCCCATCGACGACGCCTGGTTCGCCAGGTTACGGGCGCAGGCCGCTGGCGACGTTGCCGAGTGACCGGCCCGGAGACAGGTAGAAGCCTGCAGCTTCGACCGCTCGCACAGGCGGACATCGACGCAATCCTCGCCTACTTGCTGGCCGAAGGCGGACCGCGCTTGGCCGGCAAGTTTGCGGAGCAGCTCGAAGACGCATTGCGCACCCTCGCGACGCATCCGGCCATCGGCTCTCGGCGCTACGCGGACCTGCTGCACATCCCTGGGCTGCGTAGCTGGCCGATCAAGCCGTCGGCGTATCTGGTCTTCTACGTGGACGACGCCGGTCGGCTCGACATCTGGCGCGTTCTGCACGGTCGGCGGGACATCTCGGCGCTGCTCGGCGAAGGCGACTCGCCGGACTCGGAGTAAGTTGGGCCGACGAACGAGGCCCAACGTCGGCGGTGGGTCGATTGCGGGCCGGAACTTTGAGCTTGACTGCCGACCGCGCGTGCTTGCGTCCATTCCGGTCGACTCGCTCAGCGCCTGCGCCCCGAGCGCTCCCGCGGCCCCGCGCAGGCGATGCAGCAGGTCGCCCGCTCGCGCCCGGTCCTCGGCGTCCAGGGCGGCGCGGATGGCGCTTGCCGTGGCGTGGTATTCGCTGACGAAGGCCCGCACCATGCCGCGCCAGACCTCGGGCGCTTGGTCCAGCCAGTGCTGGACCTTGGGCGCGTCGAAGCCGGGCAGGGCGGGTTGCGCAGCGACGGCAGGATGTCGACCGCGACCTCGGCGCGACCGGCCGCGACCGCCTCCAGGGTCGCGCGCGTGTCATCTACCAGCACGAAATCGAACCCCGGTGAGCGCGCCTTGAGTAGGTGGTAGGCGCTGTAGTCCAGATAGCCGTCCACGCGGTCGTCGCGCGCCTGCATGTAGCGCTGCAGCGGGTAGGCGCCGACCCGGATGGTCGGATGGGCCGCGATCCAGGCGCGCTCTTGGTCGCTGAGGTCCAGCGGTGCTTGCATGCCGCCGTCGGCCACCGAGGCCAGCCAGCAGAGATGCCTGCGAGTCGAGGCACGATCTGCGCTCGTCGCAGCGCCAGCAGGTCGCGGTGGACGTCGAGCCATCGCGGAACGGGCTGTCAGCGGCAAGCTCCTGGCCCATGAACAGCAGCGGGGGCGCCGGGGCCAGCCCTCAGCAGGGTGTTCGCCGCTCGCAGTGCCGCGGGCGGTGCCAGCCGATGCTGCCGCTCGCCGAAGGTTCAGTTGCCGGCCTGGTCGTGGTTCTGGAGCAGGTCGACAAAGGCGGTCGGCGGCAGTTCGCCGCTCGGCTCGCCGTGAAAGGCGTTGTCGCGGAAGATCGACGACTCGCCCTGGTAGGCAAAACCCTCGGCGATGCAGCGCCCGAGGTGGCGCGTTGGCGCGTCGGCATTGTCGGCGTAGTAGCCGTCGCGCTCGCCGGTGAGTAGGACATGGGCGGCGTGGTCGAAGTCGTCGTTCCACTGTGCGGGCCGTCGAAGTTGATGCCGGCTCCGCAGGGGGCTGATTTTGAGGCGGTTGGTTCCATCGTTTGGGCTCGGCTGGCGCAGGGGAGGGTGGCTCTCTGGTTGACTCGTAGCTTGTGCCTGAACAAATTCGAATGAAAGTCGAGTTGAGCAAGCAATATCGGGCGCACTTGCGGCATACTCAGCAGCAAGCCAGTGGCCCGCTGGCGATTCTGCGGACGTTGTCGAGCCCAGCTTGTTGGAGGCTGCAGCCGTCTGCCCCGTGAAGGCGGCGGCCATCCGGCGACCCTCGACCTGCCGACCCAACGCTAGCTGAGCAAGCATGACGCCAAAGCGAAATCCTTCCCCAAGCATCGTCTTGCGCAACGTCGCCGCGACGGGGGCATCCGCTGCGACCGCGGCGCGGCGCCGCTCAGCCGCAACCTTAGGCAACGCAGGCAGCGGTTTGCAGCCCCGAGCGGCATCGGCGGGCAAATCATGGCCCGCGCTGCTGCTGGCGCTATGCTGCGCAGCCCTACATGAGCCGGGGTTTGCCGAACCGAACCTCTGGCCGACCGCCACCGGCGTCGTCACGCCGCAGCGCAGCGTGGACATTGCGGCCAAGCACCAGGGCCGCGTCGTCAAGCTCCATGCCGACCGGGGCGACCGGGTGGCCGCTGGCGCCGTGCTGATCGAACTGGACGCCGCGGAGCTGCAGGCGGAGCGCGCCGCCGCCGAGGCGCAGTTGGGCTTGGCGCGGGTAGAGCGGGACTGGCGCGCCCGGGCGGCCGATCGGCTGGAGCGTCTGGCGCGGGCCGAGTCCCTCTCTGAGGACCGCCTCGACGAGGCCCGTTACAGCCTCGCGGCGGCGGAGCAGGGGGTCAAGCTCGCGACGGCCCAGCTGGCCAAGATCGAGGCCCTGCTGGCGGAGACCCGTCTCACTGCCCCCTTTGCTGGCCTGGTCGTTGCCCGCAGCGCCGAGCTGGGCCAGCTGACCCAGCCAGGCGTGCCGCTGCTGCGGCTGGAGGACCACACCAGCCTGGAGCTGCACGTCCGGGTCAAGGAGTTGGACCTGCCGCACATCCACACCGGTGCGCCGGTGCAGGTGCGCGTCGATGCCCTGGGCGATAAGCCCCTGCAAGGCCGCGTGCAGGCGATCATCCCCTCCGGCGATGCCGACCACACGTTTCTGGTGGAGATCGAGCTGCCGGCCGTCGACGGACTCTATCCCGGGATGTTCGGCAAGGCCGGCTTCGGCGGTTAGCACCGAGCACCAGTCCATGAGAGCCCTGATCCGCTTCTTCGCCAGCCGCGGCACCGTCGCCCACGTCTTCACGCTGCTGACTGTCCTGCTCGGCCTCGGCACCTTGACGGTCATCCAACGCGACAACTTCCCGAGCGTGGACTTCGAGGAGATGACCGTCATCACCCGCTATCCCGGCGCCTCGCCCGAAGACGTGGAGCTGAATCTCACCAACGAGATCGAGAAGGAGCTGAAAGAGGTCGACGGCCTGCTGTGGGTGCATTCATTCTCGATGGAGAACGTCTCCATCATCCACATCCGCATCGATCCGGACGCGAACGACAAGCGCAAGGTCAAGACCGATGTGCGCGATGCCGTCTCGCGGGTCTCGGAGCTGCCGCCCGAGGTGGACGAGGAGCCTATGGTGGAGGAACTGACCACGACCACGGCGATCCCCATCATCGAGGTCGGTCTCACCGGCGACATTCCCTACAAGGATCTGCGGGAGCTGGCACGCCGGGCCGAGAAGGCCCTGACCGACCTGCCGGGCGTTGCCCGGGTCGAGAAGTACGGCTACCTGGATCGGGAGGTCAAGATCGAGGTCTCCCAAGACGCCCTGGAGAAGTGGCGGGTGCCCGCCCACGCCGTCGCCGAGGCCATCAAGAACCGCAATATCCGCGCCACCGGCGGCAGCTTCGAGTCGTACACCAGCGAGCGCAACATTGTCACCCTGGCCCAGTTCGAGGAGCCGCTGGGTGTGGCCGAGGTCATCGTCCGGGTCACCGCGGCCGGCACCCAGCTGCGGGTCAAGGACCTCGCGGTGCTGCGCGACGACTTCGAGCCTGCCAAGGTGGTTTCTCGCATGAACGCCCGCCCGGCGATCTCCTTTCTGGTCTACAAGAAGGAGTCGGCGGATATCTTGCGTACCGTGGATGCCATCAAGGCGCTGGTGGACGAGAACCAAGGCCGGCTGCCGGAGGCCGTCAGCATCGAGTACAGCAACGACACCTCCCGCCAGGTCCGCACACGGCTTGCGGTGGTCGCTGCCAACGGTATCGCCGGGCTGCTGTTGGTGGTGATCACGCTCGCCCTGTTTCTGGACCTGCGCTCCGCCTTCTGGGTCGCCATGAGCATCCCGGTGGTGCTGCTCGGAACGCTGTTCCTGCTGCCGGTCTTCGGTGCCTACCTGGATTCCATTGCCCTGGCGGCCATGATCTTGGTGATCGGCATCATCGTCGACGACGGCATCGTCGTCGCCGAGAGCATCTGGCGCCAGCGCGAGCAGGGCCTGGCGCCTCTCGATGCCGCAGTCGAGGGCACCGCGGCGGTCTACCTGCCGGTGCTCACCACGCTGCTGACGACGGCGCTGGCCTTCGCACCCATGTTCTTCATGCAAGGCGTGCTTGGTGACTTCGTCTTTGTCATCCCGCTGGTGGTTTGCCTGGCGCTCGCGATCTCGCTCGGCGAGATCACCATCGCGCTGCCGGCTCATCTGATCGGCGGTGCCGCCCGCCGGGGGCAGGCTGCCCCGGCCACCGGCACCTGGTTCATCGGCCTGCGCGAAGGCTTCGGCCGATTGCTCCATGGCCTGCTGGGCTGGCGCTACCCGGTCATCGCCGGCTTTCTGGCGTTGCTGCTTGCCGCCTTCTGGTACGCCGGACGCTACCTGGATTTCGTGCTCTTCCCGACACAATCTGCGGACACCTTCTTCATGCTGGCTGAGTTGCCGAGCGGCAGCTCGCTGGAGGCCACCGGCGACCGCATGGCGGAGCTTGAGGCCATCGTGCAAGACCTACCGGACGAGGAGCTGGATTCCTTCGTCACCCGCATCGGCAGCCACGGCGAATGGAATCTGGGGGAGAACGAGAACTGGGCCTTCATGGAGGTCTACCTGACGCCCTTCTCGACCCGCAGTCGTAATGCCGACGAGATCGTCGAGGACCTGCGTGGACGCATGGGGCAGGTTGACGGCATTGAGCGCCTGCGCTTCGTCATCGACAGCGGCGGCCCGCCGGTGGGGCGGCCCATCACCATCCGTATCATCGGCTCCGACGATGAGTCCCGAGACCGGCTGGCGGCGCAGATCATGGCGCGACTCGCGGCGATCGACGGCGTCAAGGACCTGGACCGCGACGACAAGGCCGGCAAGGAGCAGATCGCCATCGACCTGGACTACATCCGACTCGCCGATGCCGGGCTCACGGTCGCCGATGTGGCGCGCAACGTGCGCCTGGCCTTTGATGGCGAGATCGTCACCTCGGTGCGCTACGGCGAAGAGGACGTCGACTTCCGCGTCATCCTGGAGGAGCAGGCGCGACGCACCGAAGACACCCTGCGCGACCTGATCATCCCCAACCGCGACGGTCGTTTCATCCAGCTCGCCGAGGTCGCGCGGTTCCGCACCGAGCCTGGCCCGTCCAATGTCTACCACTTCGACCATGAGCGGGCGATCACGGTCACCGGCGACGTGGATCTCACCCGCACCACGCCGCTTGCGGCAACGACGGCGGCACTCGACGGCATCGATCTGGATCGCGACTGGCCCGGCCTGCGGCTCAAGGTCGGCGGCGAGGCCGAGGAGACCGGCGACTCGATGCAGAGCCTGTTCATGGCCTTCATCGCCGCCGCCGTGGGCATCTATCTGCTCCTGCTGCTGCTGTTCAACTCCCTGACCCAGCCCCTGCTGGTGATGCTGGCGATCCCGTTCGGACTGGTCGGCGTCATTGCCGCCTTCGCGCTGCACCAGCAGGCGCTCGGTTTCCTGGCCATGCTCGGCGTCGTCGGCCTCACCGGCATCCTCGTCAACGACTCCCTGATCCTGGTCAATCGCGTCAATCGGCTGCGCGAGGAACATCCCGAGCAGCCCCTCGACTGGATCATCACCGAGGCCACCAAGCTGCGCCTGCGCCCGATCCTGCTGACCTCCATCACCACCGTTGCCGGCCTGCTGCCCATGGCCTATGGACTCGGCGGCTCCGACCCCTTCGCCGCTCCGATGGCCCTGGCGATGGGCTACGGCATCCTATTCGCGACCCCGCTGACCTTGATCCTGCTGCCTTGCCTGCTGCGGGTGCAGGGAGACCTGAACAGCCTTGCTGGGAAACGCAGGCGGCATGCGTAATGGACGTGCTGGTTGCGGGAGGCGCCGAAGCGATACCTGGGAGAGTTCCCTACTGGCCAAAGTCCAGCACGGTTTTCGAAGTATCAGACGGATGCTAGCATGCTGTCGACAACGGCCAACCAACGAGGCTGATCCAGGATGCCAAGCACCCAATCGAACTACGCCACCGATGTCGTCGCATGGGCACAAGAACAGGCCCGATTGCTGCGCGCCCGGCGCTTCGACGCCATCGACATCGAGCATATCGCCGAGGAGATCGAGGACGTGGGCAAGAGCGAACAGCGCGAACTGGCGAACCGCATGGCGGTCTTGCTGACTCACCTACTGAAATGGGCGATCCAGCCGGAACGCCGAGGCAGCAGTTGGGAGGCCACTATCCGTGACCAGCGGACCCGCATCGAGCGCCGTATCGCCCGCACCCCAAGCTTGAAGCACAGCCTCACCGACCCGGACTGGTGGGCCGATGCCTGGGCCGACGCCCGACTGGAGACCAGCCGCGAGACCGGCATCGGCTTCGATCGGCTGCCAGCGGACTGCCCTTGGAGCGCCGATCAGGTGCGCGATCCGGAATTCTGGCCCGCCAAGCCAGCCTAACCCTAGAATGCTCGGGCGCGATTTTTCTTTACAGATGCGTCAAGTTTCGAGATTGGGTCCCGCAACACAATAGCGTACCTACCCCCGGTGACAGAGGGCCAAACAAGCCAGGCTCGCGGCAGAGACCATAGCTGGCGGCAGGTGCCTGAGATGGCATTGGCCGGCAAGGTGACCGTCTCCAGCGAGGCCCGCAGGCTGCACTCGGCGTCCTGCGGCTCGCCGCGGCACAACACGCCACTGACGATCCAGGGCCGGCTGGCGCGGGTGAAATCCCCGGACTCGTCGATGAACAGGGTGTAAGTGACGGTGCAGAACCCTCGTCCTCGTCATCGGGCCGGATCATGAACTCCCCGCAGTGGGGGCATTTGCGGTAGCCGGGGTCCGCCGGTGCCATGCCGAAGTCGTCGATCAGGACACGGACCAGGCGCACCAGGCACCAACGCTCGTAGACCATGGGCAGGTCCAGTATCCCCAGGGCATCCAGCTGCATCAGCTCGTCGAGCTGTTCCAGGTCCAGGTTCAGGTCCGCAGCCGCCATTGCGCGTCGAAAGGCGGCCAACGCGCCGCGATAGCGCGGCTCCTGGACATAGATCATCCTAGAAAGAGCAGTTGACCGCTTCGTCATATTTATAAGCGCCTGAGGTTCTTGAAGTTCAGCGGCAAGTCGCGAGGCACCCTTAGGGTGAACGGCGCTACGGCCGCCAGGACACGCCCCGCGAGGCGCCCAGCTACGTTACAACTCCTTGGAATAGAATGACTATTCCGCGTCGTTGTGCCTTGCTGAACACCTCGCGGGACGCACCCTGACGACCGTCCAACTGCTCTTTCTAGGATCATGGACCCCAGTAGCGACAGGCTCGGGCTTGGCTTGATGCCAAGCGCGTCGGCGTGCTGGAGCAAGGGTGCGAGCTGCCGCGACAGTGATCTTTCTAGGATCATTGGCCCGGACCGGCGCCAGCGGCTGTTCGCTGCCGTCGGCCAGGCGGATGGACGGCGTCTGCCCGCCGGCATCGCGCCACCACAGACCGAGCTGCCCTTGCTGTCTGGGACTGACCTCGGGGTAGGCGAAGGTCTCGGCGAAGAACCGTCCAGGCTCCGGCTCGGTGA
>CALOBA010000066.1:0-12105 GCA_942491465.1 uncultured Gammaproteobacteria bacterium | reverse complement strand
GAATGTCCTCGAAGGTATCGGCGATGGGTGCGGCTCTTTTGTAACGACACTGCCTGACCAAGAATCGTGTGGTTAGAATCGGCGTTTTGGTCGCCTTGTGCGCTTGTCGCGCGGATTCATGTTAGGCGGCCTCGGGCACTGCCGGAGGAATCGGCGGCTGCGGGTAGTTGCGCTTGTGCTCCTGTTCGAAGTGAAACGCCAGGTAGGCCGCCAGGTCGCCGCTGATCTTCAGTGATCGCAGCTTGAGGATGGCTTCGGCCCGATGCAAGCCCCAGCGCGCGCCGGTGATATCCATGCGGTCCTTGACCAGATGTCGACACGCGCCTTCGATGACGCCGGTGGCGATCGGCAGTCCGTGCGCCAGGGCGCGGTCGTATTGGAGTCGTTCCCGGTTGTTGTCGATGTAATCGGCAGCTTTGTCGACGGGCTTGCGCGCGCTTTGGCTGAGCTGTTTGCGGGTGGCGGCGCGACGCAGACCCACCGCCACGTCCTTGGCGTTGCCCTGTAGCACGGCGCTTGCCCGATCCATCACCCAGCCCTCGCGTGTCTCGGCGTCCTGCGGGTGGAGGGCATAGGCGGCCTTCCAGAGGTACTCCAGGACATGCACGAAATCCTGCACCACGACAATGTCGACCTTGTAACGCCTGGCGGCAGCGACGACTTGGCGCAGCAGGTCTTCCTGCCCATCGGTGAGCACCACCCAGCGCATCTGCTGATCCGGATCCCGGCGCACCGCTTCCACAAAGGCCTGTTCAATGACCGCCCCCTGCGCGGCCTCGACACGCGCCCAGGTGCGTTTGTGCTGCGGTCGCGGGCGCTTTGCCTGAGGCGGTTGGTCGGGATCGAGGATCTGCTCGGGGGTGCGCGGGTAGGGATCGACCTCGTAGACCGAGACCACCGTGGCCATGCGTTTGCGGTTTTTCTTCTCGCCCGGACTCAGCCGCGTGTGCTGCTTGTGCGCGGCTCGCCCCAGGGCCTGGCGCGTGGCCTCGCGCAGACTCTTGGGATGCATCACGATGCCCTTGCCATCGGCGCTGATGACCAACAGCTTGTCCCTGTCGCATCCGCTTTGGTGCCCGGCAACCGGCTGCTCGTAGAAGGCATCGAAATCCTGGCTCAGGCGCACCGCCACCTCCTCGGCCTGGCGCTTCGCCATCTGCCCGCCGCCGGCACGCTCCAGATGCTCCACCGCCGCATCGAAGGACCCACCAACGACCTCTTCCACCAGCACCTCGCGCAGTCCGTGCGAGTACTTGTCCGGCGGTAGGTTCAGCTGCGCATCCAGGGGGAAGATACTCTCCAAACCCCGCCCACCATAGCCACGGCGAGTGACGATCACCTCCCCGAAGCGACTCTCCAGGCGTCGCTTGCAGCCTTCGCGCCGATGCGTGCGCGCAACCCCATCCGCGCCCACCACGCGCTCGTGGATCGGCTCCTCGATACTGCGCTGGTCGAGGTGACCTTGAATCAGCCGGCGCAACAACTCGCCGCCCTCGGTTTGCACCATGGCCTCCAACGCACCATGGGTTACCCGCTGGTTCTCCTCGTCGCTGAGTCTGCCCAGCAGGTGTTCAAACTGCGCAAGCGCATCCGCGTAGTGCTCGATCGCACTGGCCGTGATCGCATAAGATGTCATCGACGGGGTCTCCTCGGGTCGGTTGCAAAAGATTCGCACCTTAAGTTTCCTACCCAAAAGGGGTCCCCGTCATCAGTCGTTTTCCGCCACAGTCTCGCTAAGCCTTTGTTTCTTTTGTCCGGCCCGGTCGTTTCAGAAGAGCCGCACCCATGTCCTTTTGACATGGCGGCAGAGATGCCGCCTGAATGCCGGCCTTTCTGCTGCACCTGCGGCCAACGAGGCGGGCCATGAAACGGAGGGCGGTATTGGTCGACACTGCCGTCAAGACGCTGATCCTGCTGCCGCGCGATCGAGGGCGTCGGCGGAATCCCGGTCGATCGTCGCGCGTATCGTCTGTGCAGACGCTTATGGTCTTGTGAATTGGATCAGGAGCGGCTACATTTCAGCGTCGTTCTTATTGGCTGCGAACAGGACCCGACGCATGTCCGGCTCCCGAATGATGATCAAACCTCTGCTGATTGTCGCCATGCTCGGCGCGGGGGTCCCCGTTGTCCACGCCGATGCAAGACTCGTTTACGACGTGACCACGGAGGTTGGGGAGGACGCCGCCAAGACGCTCTCGGTCGCCCGCTTTTTCGTTCGCGTCGAGTCATCGGATCAGGCCGGCGAGTATCTGCTGTTTCAGGCCGGCAAGTTCTTTCCGCTGTTCCGGGTGGATGTGCAGAACCGCACCTACACGCCCCTGACACCGCCCGTCCAGCCTCGGCTGGGCCCGGCTGACCGGGGTGCGGGCAGGCAGGAGGCGGCAACCGAAACGAGACCGCCGTCAGCGCCGCCAGCGGCCGCCGCGCGTCCGGAAAGCGCGGCACCGGCATCCGCGGCCGCATCGCTGGCTGTCGGTGCAGCGACGCCGCCCGGGCCGCGGCTCCAGCCCACCGAGCGCATGGAGACCATCGCCGACGTGCGCTGCCGCGTCGTCATGGAGCTCGTAGACGGTGAGCCGGGCATCGAGCACTGCATGGCCAACAAGGCCGCGCTCGGCATCACTGAACGCGAGACCCGCACGCTGGCCAGGCTGTTCGAGATGGCGCGCAAGCGCGGGTGGGACTGGCTGCCGGCGGCCACCGGCGACGAGGAGTTCGTGTCCGTGCGCAGCCGCAGGGCGGCCGATGTCGCGGCCTGGACACTGCGATCGGTGTCGACGGCGGCTCTGCCCGCCGATTATATGCGGATTTCCCGAGACTTTCGGGAGCTGCCCTATCAGCCGCTGGCCGAAACGCCGGCGGCGGGGGACCTGACGGGCAGCGCGGCGTCCACGTCCGCTGGGCAGAACGATGCGCCGGCTCCCGCTGCTTCGGCCGAATCGAAAGGCATCGAGGAGCAGACGCAGGCGGACTGACCTGGCGCGGTGCCATAGGCGGTCGGCGGTGCCGCGCTCGACGCCTCGCGCCGCGGCTGCGTCGTGACGGGCAGCGGGTGCGCCGCGCCAGAGGCCGGCACCGGCAGTCCTGTCGCCCAGCCAGGCACTCAGCCCAGCCCCAGCGCGCGGCGCTTCCAGAGCAGGTAGATCGCGGGCAGCACGAACAACGACAACAGCGGTGCCGTGATCATGCCGCCGACCATTGGCGCGGCGATGCGCTGCATGACCTCGGAGCCGGTGCCGGTGTTGAGCATGATCGGCAGCAGGCCGGCGATGATGACGGCCACGGTCATGGCCTTGGGGCGGATGCGAAGCACGGCCCCTTCCATGATGGCGGCCTTGAGATCCTCCACCGACGACAACCGGCCCTCCTCGGCATAGCGCTTCAGCGCGTTGTCCAGGTAGATCAGCATCACCACGCCGAACTCGGCGGCGACGCCGGCCAGCGCGATGAAGCCGACGGCCACCGCCACCGACAGGTCGTAGCCCAGCGCGGCGATGAGCCAGAAGCCGCCCACCAGCGCGAAGGGCAGCGACAGCATGACCAGGGCCGCCTCGCCGACGCGGCGGAAGGTCAGGTACAGCAGCGCGAAGATCACGGCCAGCGTCAGCGGGATGACCTGCTCCAGGCGCTCGTGGGCGCGCAGCATGTGCTCGTACTGGCCGGACCAGGTGATGGAATAGCCCGGCGGCAGGTCCACCCCTTCCGCCACGGCGCGCCGGGCGCGCTCGACGTAGCGCCCCAGGTCGACGTCCGCGATGTCGACGAAGGTCCAGCCGTTGAGCCTGGCGTCCTCGCTCTTCAGCATCGGCGGGCCGTCCACCACCCGCACCTCGGCCACCTGCGACAGCGGCACCTGGGCGCCGGACGGCGTCACCAGCGGCAGCTCGCGCAGCTTGGCCGGGTCGTCCCGCTGCTCCCGCGGGAAGCGGATGTTGACCGGATAGCGCTCCAGGCCCTCGACGGTCTGGGTGACATTGATGCCGCCGACGGCGGCGGCCACGAGCTGGTTGATGTCGTCCACGTTCAGGCCGAACCGCGCGGCTTCGCGGCGCTTGGGAATGATCTCGATGTAGCGGCCGGCGGCCACCCGCTCCGAGTAGACCGAGCGGGTGCCCGGCAGGTCCTCCAGCGCCCGCTCGATGCGCCGGCCGATGCGCTCGATCTCGGTCAGGTCGGGACCGGCCACCTTGATGCCCACGGGCGTCTTGATACCGGTGGCGAGCATGTCGATACGGGTCTTGATGGGCATGATCCAGGCGTTGGTCAGGCCCGGGAAACGCACCAGGGCGTCCAGCTCCGCGATCAGGTCATCGAGCGTCAGCCCTGGGCGCCACTGCTCCCGCGGCTTCAGCCGGATCAGGGTCTCGATCATGGTCAGCGGCGCCGGGTCGGTCGCCGTCTCGGCGCGGCCGATCTTGCCGAACACCTGCTCCACCTCGGGCAGGGTGCGGATGAGCCGGTCGGTCTGCTGCAAGAGTTCTCGGGCCTTGCCGATGGACAGGCCCGGCAGCGTCGTGGGCATGTACATCAGGTCGCCCTCGAACAGGGTCGGCATGAACTCCGTGCCGAGGCCGCCGCCGATGTCCCCGAGCACCGGGATGCCGCCCAGGGTGCGGGTCCAGGCATCGTTCATGGCCGTCTGCCAGCCCCGGATGACCTCCGGCGGGGTTCGGCCGGCGGACTGGGGCCTTTCCGTGGGAGTCTGCTCGGGCGCGGTTGTCGGGCCTCCCGCGTCGGCCGAACCGACGACCGAGCTCGCGGCCGAGACCGCCTGGAACGGCCATTTCAGCGGCTCCAGCAGGCCGCCGATGCCGTACAGCGGCAGCACCAGGCTGGCCACCGCGGCCAGCGCGATGAGCAGGGTCCGGCCGGGTCGGACCAGCACCCGCTCCAGCAGCGGCCGGTAGGCGCGGATCAGCAGCCGGTTCAGCGGATTGGCCCGCTCCGGCGGGATGCGGCCGCGGATCAGATACCCCATCAGCACCGGCACCAGCGTCACCGACAGCGCTGCGGCGGCGGCCATGGCATAGGTCTTGGTATAGGCCAGCGGCGCGAACAGCCGGCCCTCCTGGGCCTGCAGCGTGAATACCGGCACGAAGCTCAGCGTGATGATCAGCAGCGAATAGAACAGCGCCGGCCCCACCTCCTCCGAGGCCTGGCGCACGATCCGCCAGCGCTCGGCGGACGTGACCCCAGGCCCGGCCCGCTCCAGGTGCTTGTGGGCGTTCTCGATCATGACGATGGCCGCGTCCACCATCGCGCCGATGGCGATGGCGATGCCGCCCAGGGACATGATGTTGGCGTTGATGCCTTGAAAGCGCATGACCAGAAAGGCGGCCAGGATGCCGAGCGGCAGCGTGACGACGGCGACGAAGGCCGAGCGCAGATGGAACAGGAACAGCAGGCAGACCAGGGCGACGACGATCAGCTCCTCCTTCAGCCGGTCGGTCAGATTGTCCACCGCGCGCTCGATCAGCGCCGAGCGGTCGTAGGTCTCGACGAGCTCGACGCCGTCGGGCAGACCGTCGGCCAGCGCCGCGAGCCGCGCCTTCACCGCGGCGATGGTCTCGAGCGCGTTCTCGCCGTGGCGCATGACGACGATACCGCCGGTCACCTCCCCTTCCCCGTCCAGATCGGTGACGGCGCGGCGCATCTCCGGGCCCACCTGCACCTCGGCGACGTCGCCGAGGAAGGTCGGGATGCCGTCGTCGGTGACGCCGAGCGGGATGTCGCGGATGTCCTGCAGAGACTGCAGATAGCCGCGGGTGCGGATCATGTACTCGGCCTCGCCGAGCTCCAGCACCGAGCCGCCCACCTCCTGGTTGGCGCCCCGTACCTCGTCGATGACCCGCCCGAGCGGGATGCCGCGGGCCCGCAGCCGCTCCGGGTCGACGACGATCTGGTACTGCCGCACCATGCCGCCGACGGCGGCCACCTCGGCCACGCCGGGCACGGTCTGCAGCTCCGGCTTCAGGAACCAGTCCTGAAGGCTGCGCAGCTGAGACAGATCATGGCCGCCGCCGCGGTCCACCAGCGCATAGCTGTAAACCCAGCCGACGCCGGTGGCGTCCGGCCCCAGCCGCGGCTGCACGCCCGCGGGAAGCGCCGCCGCGGCCTGGCTCAGGTATTCCAGGACCCGGGTGCGAGCCCAGTACAGGTCGGTGCCGTCCTCGAAGATGACGTAGACGTAGGAATCGCCGAAGAAGGAATAGCCGCGCACGGCCCGTGCGCCCGGCACGGCCAGCATCGTGGTCGTGATCGGGTAGGTGACCTGCTCCTCCACCACCCGCGGCGACTGCCCCGGCACGCTGGTGCGGATGATGATCTGCACGTCGGACAGGTCCGGGATCGCGTCCACCGGCACCTGCTTCAGCGAGAACCAGCCCCAGGCGGCCAGGATCAGCGTGGCGATCAGCACCAGCGCCCGGTTGTCGATGGACCAGCGGATCAGTCGCGCGGGCACGGCGGGTCAGTCGCCCAAGCGGCGGAAGCTGGCCTGAAGATTGGACTCGGAGTCGATCAGGAACTGGCCGGAGACGACGATCTCCTCGCCCTCCTGCAGGCCGTCGAGCACCTCCACCTGGTCGCCGCGCCAGATCCCGGTCTTCACCTCCACCGGCAGGAAGCGCCCGTCGCCGAGGGACTTGACCACCAGCTCGCGCTCGCCGCTCAGGATCAGCGCCTCCCGCGGCAGGATCAGCACGTCCCGCTTCGGGCCGCCGTAGATGACGGCCTCGACGAACATGTTGGGCTTCAGCGCCTCGTCGGGGTTCGCGAGCTCCAGCCGGGCGCGCAGCGTGCGCGCCCGCGGGTCCACCTCCGGATAGACGAACTGCAGCGTGCCCTCCCAGGTCCGGCCCGGCCAGGCCGGGGTCGTGATCTCGGCGCTCAGGCCGGGCCGCACCCAGCCGATCTGCTGCTCGAAGACGTCCACCATGACCCAGACCTCGGACAGGTCGGCGATGGTGAACATGGTGTCCGCGGGTGTCACGAACATACCCTCGCGCACGTTGTGCTCGATGATGATGCCGCCCTGCGGGGCCTTGATGGGCACGATGGAGCGTGGCTCCATGCTGCGCTCCAGGCCCATGATGTCCATGGACGGCACGCGCAGATAGCGCAGCATGTCCACGCCGGCGCGCTCGCGGAAGGCCGTTGCCGGGTCCTTCGCCGCCGCGCCGCCGAAGGACTCCAGCTCGCTGCCGCGCAGGGACTCGATGTAGTCGCGCTGGGCCAGCAGGACGTCCGGCGAGAAATAGTCGGCGAGGTCGTCCTTGCGCTCCACGCGCAGGCCGTCGGTGCGCACGTACAGGGTCTCGATCCAGCCCGGGGTGCGCGGATGGACGCGGATCAGGCGGTCGTCGTCGTAGGTCACCCGGCCCTGGGTGCGGATGAACTTCCACAACGTGCCCCGCTCCAGCTTCACGGTGCGCACGCCCATGGTCTGGATCACCGACGGCGCCAGGGTCACGGCCGGGCGCTCGCCGGTGCCGTCGTCGAGCTGCTTCGCCACCAGCGCCATGCCGCAGATCGGGCAGGTATCGGGGGCGTCGCGCACGATGCTCGGGTGCATCGGGCAGACGTAGGTCGGGTCCAGGTGCCTGCGTGCATGCTCGGATGCGGTCTCGCCGGCTGGCGCCGCCTTGGCAACCAGGTCCATGCCGCAGATCGGGCAGGTGTCGGGGGCGTCGCGCACGATACTCGGGTGCATCGGGCAGACGTAGGTCGGGTCCAGATGTCTCTCGGCATGCGCCAGCGCGGATTCGCCGGCGCCTTGTAGCGTTGCGTCAGGGTCTTCGGGCTCGCCGTTGCAGCCTGCGGCGAGCACCAGGACCAGCAGCGAGAGCACTGCCGCCCGCGCGCAACGGCGTCCATCGGTAGGTCTCAAGGGGTACAGCTCCATGTGACGGGAAAGCGCCCGGGCTCGTCGAAGACGGACTCACTCGCCTGGCTTCGCCTCGCCATCCTGCGAAGCGGCGGGCGTCTCGGCCGTTGGCTCCCCAACCGATAGCAGTTCGACGTCGAAGATGAGGGTCCGGTGGCCGAGGGGCCCGCGGTCGCCGTAAGCCAGATTCTCAGGGATGAAGAGCTGGGCCTTGCCGCCCTCCTTCATCAGCTGTAGGCCCTCGGACCAGCCCTTGATGACGCCGTCGAGCCGGAAGGTGGAGGGCTCGCCGCGCTTGTGGGAGCTGTCGAACTCCTTGCCGTCGATCAGCGTGCCCGTGTAGTGGACCGTGACCTCATCCTGGGGCCCGGGGCTCTTGCCGGTGCCCTCCTCGATGATCTTGTACTGCAGGCCGCTGTCGGTGGTCACGACGCCCTCCTTGCCGGCGTTCTCCTGCATGAAGTCCTTGCCGGCGGCCAGCAGGTCCAGCTCCCGCTCGATGGAGCGCTTGCGCTGCTCGGCGACGACCTTGCGTTTCAGCTCCATCAGGGTCTGGCGCATGTCGGCCGCAGGCATCCGTGGCTCAGCGCCCGACAGCCCATCCTCGATGCCCTGCACCACGGCGTCGGCGTTCATCTCCACGCCCTGGCGCTTAAAGTCGCCGCCGATCTGGTAGCCCAGGCTGTAGTTGATGCGGGTGGTCTCGTCGTCGAAGTTCAGCGCGTCGTCGGCCGCAAGGGCGGCCTGGGCGCCGGCGAGGCCCGCGATGACGGCGGCGGCAAGCACAGGGTGCTTCAAGGAAATTCCTCCTCGGGTTACGACTGTTGTGTGGTCATGCGGCACGTCAGCGGTACCGGCCGCCGGGACAGTCGGCAGGCCCGCCTCCTGCAGCGGGCCGAATTAAAGCAGGCCGGACCGTCCGCGTCGACAGCGCGCCGCAGATCGAAAAAAGGCCGCCCCAAGGCGGGCCCGTCGGGATGGGCGCGGGCGATACGGCTGCCGCCCGCGCGATCGCCAACCAGGCTCAGAACAGCTCGGCCGGGCAATCCGTCCCTGCCTGTCCAACGCAGTACGGCACCATCATCTCGTTGTCCTCGTGCGAGAGGATGTGGCAGTGCCAGACGTAGAGGCCGGGGATGTCGAACTTGGCCTTGACGCGGGTCACCTCGCCCGGATATGCGATGACCGTGTCCTTGTAGCCGGCCTCCCAGGGCTCGGGCGGACGCACCGCACCGCCGATGATCTCGCGGTTGACCACTTCGAACTTGACCAGGTGCAGGTGGATCGGGTGACCGTCGGCCGACCAGTTCCACAGCTCCCATGTCTCGGTCGCATCGACTTGCGGATTCTGCGCGATCGGGTCATCCCAGAGCTGGACCTGTCCGCCCGCGGAACCGGCAACACCGAGCACCGCTTCTTTCGGCCCGAACGGCACGCCACCACCCGCGCAGAGCGGAGGCAGCGAGCCGGGCACCAGATCGATCACGCCGGTCTTGGCATTCACCGTGACGCACAGCAGCGCCGATTCTTCCTCGAGCAGGGCCAGGTCGCGGGTTGCATTGGAGGCACCCAGTTTGGGCACACCGCCCGGGTTGACATCGAACGCCAGCAGGTTCACCGGAGTACTCGGGTCGCCAGCAGGATTCGCCGGCGCCGAGTTGATCACGAACTGCATCACCTGACCGGTGGTCGCAGGGTCAGCCGGTACATCCGGGAAGCCACCGAACGGTGCGTCGGGCGCGGTGTTGAACATGCGCACGATGGTGCCGTCAGGCAGGCCGGTGAAATCGACGATCACGTCGGCACGTTCAGCCGGGCCCATCAGCAGCGCCTGGTCCTTGAAGGTGCCCTTGACCTTTTGTGATGGATTCTTGGGCAATGGCGCACCTGCTACCAGCGGCGTCGCGAAGCCGGTCTCGATCTGCACCACCTGCGGCAGCAGGCTTTGGTCGGAGCCGATCTGGTAGAACGGCAGTTCTTCATCCTTTCTGCCGTTTGGCTTCAGGGTGAACAGCGACATGTTCAGGAAACGCGAGTCACTGGCGTTGACGAAACGCAGCCTGTAACGCTCAGGGGCCACTTCGTACACCGGCCAGGTCGAGCCGTTGACCACCATCGTGTTGAAAAAGGCTTCCGGGTTCCACACCGGTGCGATGTCGGATGTACCCTGCGGCAGGAACGGCATGTTGATGCCGGTGTTGTCGGCAAAGGTGTCACCCAGACCCAGGCCCTCGAAGAACGCGCGTGCGGCCGGGTAGTACTGGCTGCCGTCGGCGTTGAACGATTTCGGCTGGATTGCGATCGGGATCTCGCGGATCGTGGCACGAACCTCCGGATTACCGTTCGGGTCCTGACCGGCCTGCGGTGCCGGACCAGGCAGCGCCTGCGGATTGCCGAGCGCATCTGTCGGCAGCAGGCCGGTTTCACCGTCGTTGGCATCGCGGATCAGCCAGAAACCGGCGGAAGCAGCATAGACGTTCAGCCGGGTAATACCCAGGCTGTGGTCGTGGTACCACAGGGTCGTGGTCGGCTGGTCATTCGGGTACGTGTCGATCGCATAGCCCTGACCCAGCGCATTCAGTGTATCTGCGCCCTCGTCGCTTTCGAAGAAGGTGCCGTTGCAGTCGAAGTCATCGGTCATATCGTCGGGTGTGGCCGGATAGCCGGGGACGTTGGTACAGTCGATGCCGGCGTCAGTGCCTGCCGGCAGCCACCAGGCTTCGGGGTATCCGTCACTGCCGGGACCGACATGGGCGCCGTGCACGTGCACGACCATCGGTACCGGGCCGGTGTAGGGCTGGTCAGAATTGCCACGGCAATCGGTTTCGCCAGCGGGGCCGGTCACGCCGTTGCGACAATCCTGGTTCGGCGCCGCCCAGTGCAGTGTCTGGTCGATAATCGGGTTGCCAGCCGCGTCCTGGATAATGTGCGGCAAGTAGCTGCCGGCACCGTCCGTCAGGTCATTGATCCATTTGACCGTGGTCATCGTGTCCTTGGTCACTTCGAACGTGAACGCCGGGTTGTTGAAGGTCGCCGGAATGGCCGGGTTGCCGTAGCCCCACAGCGTGGTTTGAGGGAATGCATCGCCGTTACAGGCCAGCGCCGGGTTCAACGCCTGCGCCGCGAGACAGCCCGAGGCGGGCAACTGCTGCTGGTCGAACTGGCGCTGGGCGACTTCGACGCTCATCGGAGCAGCGCCGTCATCGTAAAGCACCGGCGGGATGACCAGGGGTGTCACGTATTTCGGGATGGTCAGCGGGTCCAGGGTGCCGCCCGGAACGGCCTGTGCAAGCGCGTTAGCGCAGCCTAATGACAGAGGCAGCAGGGCAAAGGCCCAGCCATGCCTCGCGGCAATCGGTTTTAGCTTCATCTTTCACATCCTCCAGCGCCCGTTTCCGAGCATTTGGCCGGGCTGGTGGAATGCCCGGCTCGTCGGTGTAATGGTCAAGCGTGTTTTGTTAGCCGGTTTGAGGCAGCGACACTTGCATCTACAAGTTCGATTTCCACAAGCAGGTGGCGGCCCCTCATGGACAGGGTTCGACCTCCTCAATGCGACTTCACCGAGATCACAGTACACCCCATCCCTGTCATTTGATGCCAAACTCCTCGCGGATCAGTAAACCAAAGAATTGACAATTGTCAACCTTTGTTTTGTCGAACTGATGGGAAAGCCCTGGGTGATTCGACCTATCGCTCAGCTGCCGTCGGGCACCCCAGGAGCCACTCGCGCCGCACGATCGGATCTCGCGTCTACGAAGGGGCGCTTACGTCGTTCCCGAACGACCGGGATCAGTTTGTTGGTGACCTGAAGGTCATCGACAGGATCAGGGGTCAGCGGTATGAATTTGCGGTGACCAATCGAGGTAGAGTCGACGACTGGCGCGGTAACCGTAGGTCGCGGGGAGTAGCCGTTGCCGGCGGCGTTCGCCCATGCCGGGGCCTCAATCCGGACCATAGTCCCGTTTCCAGTCGCCGCTCGTCGCACCGGACGTGCGGATCGCCCGCATCCGGCGCTCGGACGAGGTGGTTATGCCTTCGCCCACGGAAGGTCACGCGTGCGCACCGACAGCCGCTGTAGCCTCAAGACATCGTGGAGGTACTTGTCAGGGAAGCGTGCGGTGCCCTGACCCGGCCGTTTGTGTTTCTTGCATAACCACCGCTGATATGTTTTGACCTGTCAACTATTGGCACTAAATTCTCGTGATGCACCTCTTCATTCT
>CALOBA010000065.1:0-65607 GCA_942491465.1 uncultured Gammaproteobacteria bacterium | reverse complement strand
GCCAGGTCTGCTTGATCCACGCCTCTTCCGGGCCGTACATGTGCAGCGCCAGCCACCAGCTCTTGCCGGGGACGGTCTTGTACAGCCAGTTGCCTGCCTTGCCCTGTGGGGCGCCTCGGTGCGAAGTAGATGTCGTAGGAGCCATCGGTATTGGTCGATGCCGTCGGTCTGGTTGCCCAGGGTCGGGAACTGCCGATCGGTCTGCAGTTGGGAGAGGCCGGTGTCGTACAGGGTCAGGGCCCAGAAATCCTCACCAGCACATTCTGCCGGCAGGTGCAGCCAGGTCCTGGCGCCGTCCAAGGGTTGCTTGCTGGTGTCCAGCGCGATCAGGCCGTAGTCGGAGCCCTTGCCGGCGACCGTCACCGCCATGGCGGGCGAGACCACGATGTAGCCGAAATGGAACAGGACGCGCGCATCCAGGTTGTAGGCGCCGGCCTGCTCGAAGGCGGTGTCCTTGTTGGCGTAGGCCATCATCCAGGCACTGTCCTCGCCGTAGATGAGATTGCCCGGGTCCCGCGGGAAGAAGCTGATGGCACGGGCGGCGGCGTTACCGATGGCCGCTGCGTCGGTGAGGTTCTTCTGCATGCGCGCATTGGGTTCGAAGGGCTTGCCCTCGATGCCGATGGCCGCCATCATGCCCTTGGCCTCGGGGCCGAGGTAGTCGTCCGGCTCACCTTTGATGAGCGCATGCAGTTCCTCGAAGGCGCTGGCGTCGTTGGGAGGATGGTGTTCACCGCCTTGCCCGAGACGTCGATACATTCGGTTGCCGGCGGATTGTCTTGGTCGGCCAGCGAGTAGACCTTGAGCTTGTCGCGAATATTGGCCGAAGCCGCCGGGATCGCCTGGTCCAGCGGCAGGGCCTTGTCCAGGTAGCCGCGCATAAACACCCAGACGCCGTTGGTCTTGGACGGCACCGCGAAATAGCCCTCCGGCACCTCGCCTTGGTAGCCCGGCGGCAGCACCAAATACTTGCCGCCCTTGCCCTTGTCGGGCCCCGCCACGCCCAGGTCGGTCATCGTAGCGGAAGGCCATGTCGTCCAGCACCCCGAGCATGCCGGTGGGTAGATCGATCACCGTCGGACCGTCCTGATCCAGATCGAGAAAGCCCACCGCGTACATGGTCGAGGTGTTGCCGGTGAGCAGCAGCGTGGTGGAATCCATCAGCCCGTCCCAGATGCGGATCTGGTTGAGCTTGGCGCAGCCCGCGTCCGCCTGCCCTTCGCGCAGCGCGTCCATGGACAGCATCGGTATCGAATTGATGAACACATTCACCGCCCGCGAGCGGTCCAGATAGTCGTACGCGGTCTCGATGGTCTTCGCGCTCGGTACGCCGTCGAAGTAGTCGAGGGTGCCGATGGAGGTCTCCACGCGGTCCGAGGCGGTGATGGACGCCGGGATGTCCGTCGTCATCTTCAGCTTGGGCGGCTCGGCGGCGAAGGCCGCGGCGCCGGTGAGCAGGATGGCGGTGGCGGCCAGGGCGGCGATTGGTCTGGGTTTCATTTCATTGCTCCTATCGATGCCTGTCATTGGGCCAACTGCGGATCACTCGGACGCCAGGTCTTGTCGAACCAGGGCTCCAGCGGGCCGTAGAGCCGCAACAGCATGTTCCAACCCTTGCCGGGGACGGTCTGGATCCAGTTGCCCGCGTGGCCGGCGGGGGCCTCGGGGCCGAAGTAGATGTCGTAGGTGCCGTCGGCGTTCTGCCGCAGGCCCGCCTTGTTGTTGTCGAGCCGGAAGCGCTGGTCGGTCTGCAGCATGGCGCGGGTCTGGTTGTCGTACAGCGTGAAGGACCAGAAGTCCTTGGCCGGCACGTCCTTGGGCAGATGCACGCGGTAGGTCTTGCCGCCGTCGAGGGGGTTGCCCGCGGCGTCCAGGTAGGCCACGGCATACTGCGAGCCCTTGCCGACCATCTTGGCGGTCATCGCCGGCGTGATGCCGGTGGCGTAGAAGTGGAAGTAGGCGCGGGCATCGAGCAACCGGGCGCCGGCGTCGAGGAATTCATGGCTGCCGCCGGGAAACGGCGTGCTCCAGACGCCCTCGCCGGGGTAGAAGTAGAACATGTCGTCCCGCGGGCGGGCGGCCAGGGTGCGCACCGTGGCGGCGCCGACATCGGCCGCCTCGGTCAGGATCTCCGCCATACGCGCATCGGGCTCGAAGGGCTGCCCCCGCTTGATGCCGATGGATGCCAGCAGGCCGAGCAGCTCCGGGTCTTGGCCGTCGCTGGGTTCGGCCTGAACCACCGCGTTGATCTCCTCGAAGATGCCGGCATCCATGCGGTGGATGGTGTTGTTGAACACGCCGGACAGATTGACGAACTGCATCTCGGGCGGGTTGTCCGCCTGCGACAGCGGGTAGATTCGGAACCGTTCCTTCGTCGTCGCGACGGCCGGGGCCGGGTCGCCGTCCTCCTGGAAGCCGCGCCAGATGACCCAGTTGCCGTAGGTGGTCGTGCGCGCGACGTGATAGCCGTCGGGCACGTCGCCCTCGTAGCCGGGCGGCAGGATCAGGAATTTGCCGCCCTTGCCCTGGTCCGGCCCGGCGTTGCCGAAGTCGGCCACGTAGTTGAACCAGTGGTCATCGATGATGCCGAGCACGTTGGGCGGCGTCTCGATGACCATGGGCTCGTCCCCGAGCTCCAGCCAGGCGGTCATGTAGACGCTGGTGGTATTCGGCGTCAGCCAGAGCGCCTTGGAGTCCATCAGGGTCTCGAACAGCAGCACCGTCGTGTTGGGTGGACCGAACTCCAGGATGCCCTTGCGCATGCCGTGCATGGAGGCGATCTGGATGCTGTCCAGGTAGGCCTGCACACCGCGCTGGAAGTCGAGATTGTCGTAGACCTTGCGGGCGGTCTCCTGGTCCGGTACGCCGTCTTTCAGGGTCAGGGTGCCAAGCCGGGTTTCGAGCCGGTCGGGGGTCGCAATCCCCGGCGGGATCTCGGTGGTCATTTTCATCTTGGGCGGCTGTGCGAGGGCGCCGGTGGCCAGGGCCAGCGCGACGCAGGCGGTGGCCGTCGTTAGGGCAATGGGGGGGGTCGATGCATTCGGTCTGTTGCTCCAGATAGAGGATGGTTGCGCGCGATCAGAAGGCGAGCCGCGCCCGCACGCCAGCGACCCATGCTTGGTCCTGGTCCGGATTCAGCGGCGGGTTGACGAGCAGCTGCATGCTCGGGGTGATGGCGATCTCGTCGGCCACCTGCCAGCGATAGTACAGCTCCGCCGCATATTGATCGTTCAGCTGGGTGCCGAACAGGGCGTGGTTCGGTCGTCCCCAGTTCAGGCCGAAGCCGAGCTGGCTCCCCGCCCCGAGCCGCTCGAGGCCGCCCGGCGTGTAGCCGCCGCCGATGCTGACCGAGCGCTCCAGTAGGCTGCCGCCGTCTTCCGACCAGCCGGCCCGCACGAAGCCGAGCCAGTTGCTGCCGATGGCGTGGTTGAAGGACAGGACGCCGCCCCAGCCATTGTCCACCCCGATCGCATCGCGCGCGTCCGCTTGCCACAGGGTGAGATGCAGGTTGTTGAGGAAGTAGGCCTCCTGGGAGGCGCCGGTCCAGCCGATCTCGAGGTGCTTGAGGTATTCGCGATCATTGAAGAAGGTGTTGAAGCCTTCCAGCGGATCGGTGGCGTCGGAGTTTTGATCCACCATCCCGGCCATCGCGTACACCGAGTCCGTCAACCAGGCGGCGGCGGCAAACCCCAGAGAGGCGTCGTTGGTCAGGTCCAACGCGCCGGCGCCGATGCTGAAGGCGTAATTAAAGAAGTCGGTCCAGGGGCTGGTGAGGGGGTAGACATCCACATAGTCGCTGATGTCGAGGTAACCGATCACGAACTCGTACTTGCCATCCTGAAATTTTTGATCCCAGTAGAGGGTGTTCAGCCGCCAGCCCTCGTCGTTGTAGGGGATGTTCGAGATCCCGGCATAGCCGAGGCTGTCGCTGACGAAGCCGTTCGGCGTCGTCGGTGTGAAGCCGTGAGTCTGCTCGACCAGAAACATCAGGGTGCCGGGGTGGGCCGTGCCGCGTCCGAATGCCTCCCAGGCGGTGCGGAAGCGGAAGATGCTCCCGGCCGCGTTCGGGTCGGTGTCGGACACGCGACTGCCGCCGGTGAGGTAGGTGGCGTTGTACTCCAATCCGAAGTCCAGGCCGTGTCGCTCGCGCAGCCCGGCCTTCCATTGGTACCAGGGCTTGAGGGCGTTGAGCTGGAACGGCGTATCGGTGACCTCCCGATCGGTCGCGAGCCGGTTGGCGGTCGCGTCCGGTCCGCCGAAGTCCCGTTGCCGGGCGTCGTCCGCTGTGGCGGTGGAGTCCGCGGACACGGACTGCACCGAACAGAACAGGCACAGCAATAGGGCGAAAGGACACAGGAGCCCTTGCATGCGCCGCGGGGCTCCCCTCGGCATCGTCGGGTGATCTCTCATGTCGGACCTTGCCAGGGGTGGCGTCGGTGGGGTGGACAGGCCCGTGGCCGCCCACCGCGGACTATCGACCGACCGCCGTCGCACCAGCGCCGGCGGCCGGGGATTCCCTGGCCGTCAGGCCTCTTTCACATTGGCTCGTACGTCGAAGCTGTCCGAGCCGAACCAGTCCAGCATCCGCACGTTGACGTCGTCGGGGTGATCCAGCATGGACCAATGGCCACCTTGAATGAATTCAATACGACACTCCGCATCCACACGTGAAGGAGTGTCAATGGCTTGGGTCGGCCACAAGAACATATCTTGCTCAGGGTAAATCACCATCACCGGCACCTTGACGTTCGGATAGACGTTCGGGTCCTTGGCCGTTGCCAGGTAGTCCATGACCATCGGGTTGGCGATGTCATAGTTGAGCCATTCGATACGACCGGTCTCTTTGATGAGTCGCTTGACCTCTTCTTTTTCAGGATGCGAACAGAAGAAAAGATCGAAGTATTTGAAGTCGTTCGCCATGTAAAGTTCTTCCATACCTGGTTGAGTATGGTGGTAGGTGAACCAGTTGGTCTTAACGGATTCAAGCATGCGCTCGGGGGTGCCTCGTTCTTGAGTCATGTCGTGGGCCTGACCAAACACACAGCCCAAGTGGCCAACTGACAAGGAACAGTATTTTCTGAACAGCTCCGGTTTCTGCATGAGCATGGGCCAGGTAATGGCAGAACCCCAGTCATGGCCCACTAAGTTGATATCTTTAAGGCCCAGCTGATCGATAATTTCAAACATATGATCAATTATCTTTTCAACTTTGTAATGCTCAACTTCAACTGGACGGTCAGTGCGGCCGTAACCCAGCGTATCTGGAACAATACAGCGGTAACCTGCGTTCAATAATGCCGGTACTTGATACTTCCAACAGCTACCGTCATCGGGCATGCCGTGAACCAACATGACTACTCCTTTTTCACCGCTGCCTTGATCGCTTACATGGTAGTTCCAGCCGCCGATCTTCATGGTCTTGCCTGGTAGACTCATCTGTCTTTCCTCTGCTCTCTTGGCTTGGTTGTCGATTGGCCGAGGCTGCCTCGGTCAGCTTGAAAAAATGGGCGAGCGTCGATCTAATCGAACCCCTCGATCTGCTCCACCCGGATGATGGGCAGGTGCAGGCCGTACAGGGTCTCCATCAGCCCATTCAACGCCGCCTGGTCGGCGAACCGTCCGGACAAGGTCGTCTGCGCCACACCGTCCCCGTTGATCGCGGTGGTGATCGCCAGGTCGCCCAGGCGATCCGCCCATTGCGCGCCCAACTCGCCCTGCACGACGACGCGGTAGCGCACCGGCCCGGCGAACTCGACATGTGTCTTGCGGGGAGTCGTCGTCATCGCAGCGCATTGCCCTCGGTCGTTTGCAGAAGTTCATTCCGAACCCCGCGGGCGCGCGATGCACTGGCTGGAGCGGACGGCCTGTCGGCAGGCCCCAGGGATGCGCGGTTCGGGTCGGTCGTGAGCCGAGACACAACCCCGAACCACGGGTGCAAGTGTGCGCCGGGCTGGCGGTCGCATCGCCCCCAACAACTGGGTAAAAACTGGGTAATCGCGGGGTGGTCAACCGACTGGGGAGACGCCGATCACTTGCCGCCCCAGGCTTGAGATCGACACCGAACCGCACATGCGCGGCTTGCCGGTTCCCGAATATTTTTTAGACGCTTGGGCGCTTGAGCAGGAGGTGGTCAAACAACCGGGGCGAGGCTGCGCCTGTAGGGTGGGTCAAGCGCAGCGGACCCACCAAGGTTGCGGGCAGGGGATGGTCGATTAGGGTCGGGAGTCGGCGACGGGGCCATCCGCCGGTGGCGGAACCGTTATCGCTTTCCGCCGAGCGCGCGCTTCTCACAATGCTGCCATGCAAGACCCCGGTCTTCGTCCGGCACCCGCTTCTCCCATGCGTTGACAGCAGTACGGGACCGCAGTACGGTCTGGCTTATGAACGAGGTCACAGCAAACTATTTTCGTGAGCACCTGAAGGCCACGGTAGACGAGGTGATTGAGAACCATGACGTTCTGCATGTGACTCGCCGAAACGGCGGAGACTTCGTCGTAGTCAGCACGGACGACTGGGAGGCAATCGCAGAGTCCCTGCACCTCAACCAAGTACCCGGCCTTGTGGATTCCATCAAGGAAGCAGCAAAGGAGCCGCTGGAACGCGGTACCAAGCTAGAGGATTTGGAGTGGTGACGTGGACCGTCATCCTGTCATCCAAGGCCGTTAGAGACGCCAAGAAGCTGAAAGCCGCCGGACTCAAGGATCAAGCGGAAAAACTGCTGCGTCTTCTGGAGCACGATCCCTTCACGACACCGCCCCGATTCGAGAAACTTGTAGGACAACCTGTCCGGCTACTACTCCCGCCGAATCAACATCCAGCACCGCCTCGTCTATCAGGTTGAGGCGGAACGGAAGGTCGTTCGCATATTGCGAATGTGGACGCATTACGAATAGCCGAGTCCTCGTTTCGTTCCGCCCCCTTTTCTCCTAGCCGCAAGAATCTCACCGCCCCGAGCGACTGCTTGCGAAGGGTCTACGAAACATGAACTGACTTCGGTTCCCCCTCGCCCGCGACGGGATGCACGGGACAAGCCCCCTCTCTCGGGCGCACCCCCCGCATCTCGGCGAATTCATGCGCGACGTTTGCCTTGAGCCGCTCAGCCTGACCGACCGGCAGCTCGCCACCAAGCTCGACGTCGCAGCGTCCACGGTGGCTCGCGTTCTCGCCGGCAAGAGTGACGTCACCTCTGAAATGGCGTTGCGGCTGTCGAAGGCCCTCGGCCGCTCGGCCGAGAGCTGACTCGCGATCCAGCAGAATCGCGACCTGTGGCTGGCCCGGCAGAGCCTTGATCTAAGTCGGGTTGAGCCGGTGCATGACGACGCGGCCTGAGACCCTCGCACACGCGCAATCCGTCGGATTGGGTAAGGGGCTTGACCGGCCTCTCTGGCAAGGTCTCCATTTGGAGCCGATGCACAAGGTGCAGGGGTACCGGATTCCGCAACCGACAAACGAGGCCTTCACGGGTTTCGCGGTACGTGCACGGTTTCCGCTCCGGATTGCGTGGTACGCCCCCGTTTTTCCCTCATCAACCAAAGCGAAAACCGAAAAGCCCGCCGTCCTCGGTCGAGTCGGACAACCGCACATCAAGGGTGTGGTCTTCGATGCTGAAGCCATCGGGAACCTCGGTGGGAACGTCGTCCGTATTGAGGCAAACGATGTACTGGAAACCGTGCTCTTCGGCGAGCCTCGCACCGAGGGCCAAGGCAGTGCCGACCTGCCGTTCATCGACGCCATCGAACAGATGGCTGTCGTGAATCAGGAACCCGGGACTCCGCCCTCGTTCGATGCTCAACAGCGTCAGCATCATGTCGAAGCAGAAGATCTGCATGTTACTGACGCCCCGGCTCTTCGACCCTTGTATCTCGATCTCGAACTCCGGCCCGTTCTCGGTGGGGGTCAGCGTGAGGCTACCCGCGGCTGTGTCCTCGTACAGCGCCGACGAGATCCGCTGGAAGGTCAGGATGGCCTTCTTCACTACATCCTGCTGCTCGGTATAGTCCTCGCGTAGCTGCTGCTGGAGTCGAGCACGCTCCATCTTCAGTTTGGTGGTGCCCGACTCCAACGCATCAGCCGTTTCATACTTCTGACGCAACGTTTCGAGTTCGACTTCCGCCCTGGTAATCTCGGCTTGGAGTGCGGTGAAGTGCTCCAGTGCGCCACTGGCGTTGAGGATCCGCATGACCTTGCCGCGGCGAGCATCGAGCCGTTGCTGCTCCTCGCCCCGCTGTTTGGTTCGCTGCTTCGCCGCTGCCAACTCGGTTTGGAGGTACGACCTTCGGTTCTGGATCACCAACCCGTGGAAGTTCGCCACGTCGTCGAAGCGACGTTGCACGAGGTCGGGAAGGACGATGCCCGCCTCCTGGTACAGCCTATGAAGGTCGGGCGGCGACGGCGGTACTTCCTCCTCCATCGCCCGCGCCAAGTCGCTGATGTACCGGTGGTCCAACGTGTTCTCGTCGGCGAGAGCAGCAAGATCCGTCGTTATTCTGGAAGCCTCCTGTTCCAGGTCGTGGTACTCCTCGACCACCGTAAAGGCGGCCACCTGCTCTTTAAGGCGGTTGACTTTATCTTCGGCGACAAGGACCTGCGTCTTCAGGGTGGACGCTTTGTCGATCACTTGGCCGAACGAGCCGTCCTTCAAGCTCTTCTTCAACTCCGCAAGGTTCTTCTCCCTTTCTCGAACCGCTTGCCACTTCAACGGAATCGTCCAGTCAAGCCCGAGCAGATACGAGAGGTTGACCTGCTGGTCCACAGTTGCCTGCTTCTCGCTCTGCTTGACCGGAACGTGCATTCCTCCGCTACGCTCCCGTCGAGCGAAGTAGGAGATCATCGACCTAAACGTCGGCGTCCAACTCTCTTGGTAGTCTTCGAGGTCGAACATCAGCGACCCGAGCACAAGCCGCCAGTTCTTATTGCTAATCCCGTAGCGCCCGTTTCGGAGCTTTGGCTTCACCGGCCAAGCCGAGAAGTCACCCTCTACGGCTAACGGGCTCGCTTTGGCTCCGCGCCGTTGTACGAAGGTGCGCTCTGCGGCCAAGTCGAACTCCATGCCAAACTCGTAGTCGGCGATGGCGGGCGACCGGAAGAGGGAGTCCTTGTGAGCGTTGGAGCCGAGGAGGAAGTGGACCATCTCCAACATGCTCGACTTGCCCGCACGGTTGCGGGTGTGCCGCTCCGTCGCCCCCTCGCTTTTCTCGGCCAACAAGACGTTGAGCCCTTCGCTGAACCGAAGCTCCTTGAACGAAGGCAGGTCGCTGTAGAGGCGGTGAATCACGCTTCCCCCTCCGTTTCGAGAAGAGCAATTCGGACGACACGTCCGCCGCTGTAGTCCAACGTGCCCATCAGGTATAGCAGATCGAGTGAGAGGACAAACCAGTCGAACGTAAGGTCCGGAGAGCCTTCTTCGACTCGGCGTAAATCAGCCCACAGCCGTGATACGGTCTTCGGCTCATCGAGATCTCGAAGGATTAAGGCCCCGATAGACAATAGCGCCTTGTCGGATCCAACGCCCTTCGTCGGAAGAATCATGCCGCCCCTCCATCGACGACTTCCCGTTCAAAGATGTCGCACTCTTCGAAGAAAAACGCCAGAACAGCGAGCGCCGCAGTCTGGTGGGAAGGTGATGGAACACCATCGCCAGCGAGGTAACGCTGGAGGTCGGCGAAGATTGCGTCCGGGGTCGAGCCGCCACTACGAATCTCATCGTATCGCTGGCGGAAGCTCTCGGCGATCTCGTCCTTCCTTTCCGGGTGCAGCCTGAAGTACATTCTCACGAGATCGACACGGGACATGCCCGCCCTCAACAAAATTGCTACATCCTCCGACAGCATGTTTCGGCTTATCTTGTCGGCTGGAGGTGGTCGCAGGTCGGGGTTCGGATTCGGTTGTATTGCGCCAACGTGATCGAGTATGAGCGACAGGCTGTCGAGTCCGAGATTCACCATGTCCCCCCTGCCGGGTGCGGAACCAAAGAGCGACGCCAACTCCGCCGGAGCAAGCTCGAATACGACTCGACGGAGTTCCTCGAAGCCCCACGAGACAACGGCAGGAGACCGCGCACGATCAAGCTCCAAGAGCTTGGCGGTCACGTCCGGGCTGAGACCCTGCTTCGAGTTGTGCACGAAGATCCATGTGTCAAAGTACTGCTCCCAATGCGGGAGCGCCCCATTGTAATCCTCGTCGATCTTGGCCAGAGCCGCCTTGGCCGACATGTCGTTCGGCGCATAGACCTGAACGAGCCAGCGCTTGGATCTCACGTAGCCATCGTTCTTACGGTCACCCGCCTGACCCCATGGCCGGACCCGGATGAAGTCGCCCGGGAACCGCTTTTCCATGATCGTAGCGAACCAGTCCTGGAACTCGTTCCCCTTCTTCTCCAAGTAGGCGGTCTTGAACTGGAGTTCACGGAAGGCCCGCTCGAAGTCATCCATCGGACTGGTCCTCCGCGTGGTGCCCAAGCACAGCTAGGCCTTTGTTCCCCACACCACATAATCCCATTGCGCGCTCGGTTATCGTATTACGTCTATGACGCATCACAGCTAGCTGTCCACTCATGAAGATCCCAGAGCAGGTGATGACACCCTCGGCACCAACCGGCCCCAAAGGTGCTGAAGTCTGTTCCTGAAAAATTTTGCGCTCAGTGGGCGCACGAAAACCAGGCTCATTCTGCAGCCGAACAAGTGACTATACGCAACCAACGAAGGGGTGCGCATTCTAGACCAGCCGCCCCAATCCGTCCGTCTCGCCGTCAACTGGGGGAGCGTACATTTTTTTCCCTGGGCCCCCCTTTTGGCCGGGTTGCTCCCCCTCGAACCCCTCAACACGACACAGCTACCGACGCGCGATCAGTCCGGCCCTGACGGCATGCTCCACGGCCTCGCGGCGGCTGCTGGCGCCGAGCTTGCGGTAGATGCGCTTGAGATGGGCGTTGACGGTGTGGGTGGAGATGAAGAGCCTGTCGGCGATCTCCTTGCTCCGCAGCCGCTCGGCGAGCAGCTCAACGATGTCGAGCTCGCGGTTGGTCAGGGGCTCGATGGGCGGTATGTCGATTCTGTCGGCGGGATCGGCCCCGTTGGATGCCGTTGCTCTGTCGGGGGCGGGAGTCGGCTGCGCGGTGGAGTAGGGTGGTTGCGGATCGAGCCGGCTGAGGATTCGCCCGACGAAGCTGTCGTCAGCGTCGGTTTCGGCCAGCCGGGTGAGCTGTCCTCGCAGCGGCGCGCCGGATTCAAGGAATGGGCGCAACCAACCGCCGGGACGTGCAAGCGAGATCGCGTCGTCCAGGGCCGCGGCGGCTTCATCCGGGTTCCCTTGCCGTTCCAAGGCGACGGCTTCGAGCACCGCGACCTCGATCAGCTGACACTGAAACCGGGACTCGGTGCTCAGCCTGCGGAGCGCGGCGAGCAGCTCCAGCGCCCGCTCAATCCCTGCCGGAGCGCCTTCCCCGATCAGCACGCGCGCCGCGGTCATTGGCGGAACCTCCAACCAGAAGAACAGGTCCAGCGGCGCCGGCGATGCGTCCAGGGCAAGCACCTCGTCTTGGCCGGTGACGGTCTCCCCAAGGAACAGCGCGATCCTCGCCCGGCTTGAGTGGGCAACGGCAAGACAATCCTCCGTGTTGAGCTCCTGCGCGAAGTCCAGCAGTTGGTCGGAGGCCATCGTCGTCTGATTCTGGTGTCCCATCAGCGCGCTGGTCAGGGCAAGGCCGGCCATCGCATCGACGGCCGCCCGCGGCTCCAGGAGATAGCGCATCCCCACCGCGCGCTCGAATTGCGCCGCGGCGTTCTCCAGCTCGGCGGCCTGTAGGTGCGTGCAGCCGAGCAGATAGTGGCCCCAAGCCCTGTTCAAACGCATGTCGTGCGTGTCTGCCAGATGTGCCAACCGTTGCGCCTGTATCCGGGCCGCGCGGAGTTCGCCGCGAAGCAGGCGCACGAATGTCAGACCACCGACCAAACGCGATTGCAGATAGGCCTCGGACGCATCCGCCGCCCTGAGTCCCGCTCGCAGCGACGCCACCGCTGCGTCGTGTTGACCGACCATGCACCGCGCCAGTCCCTGGAACATCCGTGCATCGCAGGCAAACCAGGTCTGCGTCCCGGAAGGGCTTGCAACGGCGGCTTCGAGGTAGCGCAGGCTGCGTTCTCCCGCGCCCTCGTAGTAGGCGAGGAAGCCGCGCAGATAGGCGATCAGCGCAGTTGCCATGGGATCCGGCTGCGCCGCCGCCCCGTCGGCAGCCAACAGGGCCTCCGCCTCGTCGATCAGCGGCAGTACGCGGACCAGCTGATGTTGGAGGTTCCGCACACAAGCTTCGATGAGGAGCAGCTGCGGGCGACCGCGGCGGATCGTGGTCGGCAGCATGCCAAGCCAACGCCCGATGAAATACCAACGGTCGGCGGAGAACTCGGTTTGCGCGTGGCGCTCGACCAGTTCCGCGGCCCGGGTCGTGTCCTTGGCCGCCAGCGCGTGCTCGATGGACTCCGAGATGAAATCCCGGGCCTCGAACCAAGTGCTGGCCCGCAGGTGGAGGTCCGCGAGTTCCTGATCCGTCGCCGTTTGCGCCAACTCCGCTCGGAGCAGCTCCTGAAACAGGTGGTGGAAACGGAACCATTCGCCACGCGCGTCCAAACCGATGGTGAACAGGTCGCTGCCCAACAGGGAATCGACGATCTCGCCGCCACTGGTTCTGACTCCGGTCGGGGTCGGCTCGGGTAGGCAAACCGCGTTGATGAGCGCCGGACAGAAGCGCTTGAAGATCGACGCGCGCAGCAGGCACTGCCGAAGCGCGTCGGGCTGTTGAGACAGCACCTCGTGCAGGAGATAGCCTTGGGCCTGCTGAACACCGCCCCCGAGATGGGCGAGAAAGCGCTCCGGGTCCCGGGTCTGGCGCAGTGCGAGGGACGCGAGACGCAGTCCCGCGGCCCAGCCTTCCACCTCGCGTTGCAGCTGACGGATTGCCTTTGCATCGACCACGGTCGGGGCGCTCTTGGCCAAGAGCGCGGTGACCTCTTCGTCAAGGAAACACAGATCCCGTATCCTGATCTCGTTGACCATGGAGGCAGCGCGCAGCGTCCAAATGGGGAGCGGGGGATCACGCCGTCCGATCAGGACCAGGTGCAGCGGTCGCGGCGGATGCGCCAACAGCAGCGAGACCAGCTCGTGGACCTTCGAGGTGGGATTGATGCGGTGGTAGTCGTCCAGGCAAAGGACGAACGGCCGATCCAGCCTGTCGAGCTCGTTGATCAGCAGGCCCGCCAGATGCTCGATGGGTGGCAGTTGTCCGGCCCCGACCAGATCGTTCAACTCCGGACAGGCGCCTGGCAGTGCATCGTCGAGGGCCACGGCCAGATAGTCGAGAAACTGCGCCGGATCGCTGTCCGACTCATCCAGCGAGATCCAGGCAACGGGGTGGTCGACGCTGTCCGCCCAATGGCTCACCAGCACGCTCTTGCCATAGCCGGCCGGTGCCGAGACCAAGGTCACCGGCGTCTCCAGGCCGCGATCCATGAGCGCGTGCAGACGACCGCGGCAGACGATGTCTGCCAAGACCGGCGGGCGATGCAGTTTGGTAAGGAGGAGGTGCATGGAAGCGGCATGATAACTGCGCGAGCGCCTGAGGCCGGCGCAGGCTGCTACCGCGACAGCTCCACCTTGTCGTAGACCTCGGCCAGCGACAGCTCCGCCTCGATGCTGGGCAGCGCGATGGTCTCTGCGGGGTCGCGGTAGCTGCTCAGGCTCCAAGTCCCGTCCGCTTGACGCCGGAACAGGTCGGCCTGGACCCGGTATTGCGACAGCAGCAGGTAGGCCTGCAGGCTCTCGAGGCTGCGGTAGTACATGAACTTGTCGCCGCGGTCGTAGGCCTCGGTGGAATCCGACAGCACCTCGACGATCAGACCGGGATTGGTGACCAGATCGCGGCGTTCGTCGTGGAAGCGGCGCTCGCCGCAGATCACCATCAGGTCCGGATAGGCGCCGACATCGTGCGCGGCGATGTGGACCTTCATGTCGCTGGGGTAGACCCGGCAGGGCCGTGCCCTTAACTGACTGCCGAGTTCGCGGATCGCGTTGGCGACGATCAGATTGTGTGCCTCGCTGCCGCCGATCATCGCGAAGACCTCGCCGGCGGCATATTCGCTGCGTTGCTCGGTGGCGGCGCGCTCCATGGCGAGCCAGTCGTCGAAGGAGAGATGCGGCGCTGGTGCGGCGGACATATGGACCTCCGGTATAGACGGGTGCGGGTGCCGGCGCGCTCGATTATAGCTGGCGACGGCACCCCAGAGTTCGCCGCCAGCATCTTGGAGCGCGAGCCGCACGCCCTCAGCGCCGTCCTGCGAATCCTACTGCGCGTCATCGAGGTCCATCTACGCCGGAGCAGCGACGCCAGCGCGCGTGCCTGCTTCGAGCCGGTCGAGGAGGCTGATGACGGCCCACAATCCGTGCGCTTTCGCGCCGCCGCTGAGCTGACACCGGAGGCGGTCGCCACCGTCACCGAACCTTCACACCCGACATCCTCGACTTGATTCGCCCACTCGGCGCGGCGTTTTCCGATGAGCAGATCGCGCGCATCCTCCAGCGCAAGGGCCTCAAGACCAGCAAGGGATTGACCTTCACTGCGCGACCAACTTGCGCTACGCCCACAAGATCCCGGGGCATACCCGTGCGCAGCGCCAACCGGCGCATGTGCATACCGTCGAGCAGGCCGCCGAGCGTTTAGGGCTAAGCCGCCGTACCCTGGTCCATTGGATCGAGTCGGGACTGCTGAAGGGGTCGCAAATCATACCCGGCGCCCCTTGGCGGGTCGAGTTGACCGACGAGCACCTGATCGAAGGGTTGGCGGCGCCCGTTGCTCCGCGTGAGATCAATTTCGAGTCCGGTCCGCTTGTTCCCATCCACGAAGGGATGGTTGCGGGCGATGCGGATGCCGTAGCAGGCGGCGAGGTCGAAGAGGTCGGGCGCGGCGTAATGGTGTTGCTGTTTCGGGGCCGTCAGGGCGGAGTCGAGCAGTGCCCGGTCGCGTATCCCCGTGGGTCCAACCTGCTCCGCCAGTTGCCGCCGGTGGATCAACACGACGGCGCGGGTGCTGAGCCAGACCGGCTCGGATCGAATAAAAAAAGGGCCGCTGATGCGGCCCTTCGGACGGTCGGCGGCGGAGGTCTCTCCGCCGTCGATGGTGCGGCGGCGAGCCGCCGCACGAGCGGCGCGGCCTACTTCTCCTTGGTGGCCGCCGGTGCGGCGGGCGCCGCCGGGGCCGCGTAGGGGGCATAGCCGTAGCCGGGGTAGCCCCAGCCGCCGTAGGGGTAGCCGCCGCCCCAGCCGCGGTAGGGGTAACCGCCCCAGCCGCCGTAGGGATAGCCGTAGCCGCCATAGGGGTAGCCGCCGTAGCCATAGGGACCGCCCCCGCCCCACCAGGGGCCGCCGTGCCAGGGGCCGCCATACCAGGGGCCATCGCCCCAGGAACCCCAGAAGGCCTGGGCGGGCATGGTGGCCAGGGCGCTGGCTCCGACCAGCATCACGCCAGCGGCGGTCATCCACGTCTTCTTCATGTCTACCTCCACTTCTCTGGTTGGTCTTGGGATCATCCGGATTGCGGATTCGCAATCGCGGCAGGCAGATATATACCCGAGATGGGGTCGGTTTGGGTAGTCCCCCGAGGAAATCCTCGGTGTGGGACGCGGGATCGGACCACGTCGAAATCGGTATCGCTATCGAACAATCCCCGATCCCGATCCCGATCCCGATCCCGATCCCGATCCCGCCGGCTGGCTCCGGCCGGGATCGGGTCGCGCCCTCAGCCCCCGGACATGAACATATTCAGCATCAGCTTGTTCAACCGCCCGACAAAGGCGGCGGGGTCGGCGAGCTGACCGCCTTCGGCGAGCTGGGCCTGGTCGAACAGGATCAGCCCCAGGTCGTCGAAGCGGGGCTGGTCCTGCTCGGATTCCAGGCGCTTGACCAGCGGATGGTCGAGGTTGAGTTCCAGCGTCGGCTTCATGTCCGGGGCGTCTTGGCCGACGGCCTTGAGCACGCGCGCGAGGTTGGCGCTCATGTCGTGGGCGCCGACGACGATGCAGGCCGGCGAGTCCACCAGGCGGGTGGAGACGCGGACGTCTTCGACCCGGTCGCCGAGGGACTCCTTGAGCCGCTTGAGCAGGTCGCCGTGCTCCTTGGCCGCCTGCTCGGTGCGCTCCTTCTCTTCCTTGTCTTCGAGTTCGCCCAGGTCCAGCTCGCCCTTGGTGACCGATTGCAGGTGCTTTTCCTTGTACTCGTGCAGGTTGGTGACCAGCCATTCGTCGACGCGGTCGGACAGCAGCAGGACCTCGACGCCCTTCTTGCGGAACACCTCCAGGTGGGGGCTGTGGCGGGCGGCGGCGGGGCTGTCGGCGGTGATGTAGTAGATCTTGTCCTGGCCTTCCTTCATGCGCTCGATGTAGCTGTCGAGGGAGACGGTCTGCTCGTCGCCGTCGTTGTGCGTGGTGGCGAAGCGCAGCAGGCCGCCGATGCGCTCGCGGTTGGCGTAGTCCTCGGCGGGGCCTTCCTTGAGCACGCGGCCGAACTCGTTGAAGAATTCCTGGTACTTCTCCGGCTCGTCCTTGGCCATGGTCTCCAGCAGGCCGAGCACGCGCTTGACGTTGGCGCCGCGGATGGTGTCGATCTTGCGGTTGTGCTGCAGCAGCTCGCGGGAGACGTTCAGCGGCAGGTCGTCGGAGTCCACCACGCCCTTGACGAAGCGCAGCCAGTGCGGCATGAGCTTATCGGCCTCGTCCATGATGAACACCCGGCGCACGTAGAGCTTGACGCCGTGCTTCTGCTCGCGGTCCCACATGTCCCAGGGGGCGCGCTTGGGCAGGTAGAGCAGGGCGGTGTACTCGTTGGTGCCCTCGACGCGGTTGTGGGCCCAGGCCAGGGGCTCTTCGAAGTCGTGGGAGATGTGCTTGTAGAAGTCCTTGTAGTCGTCTTCCGACAGCTCCGACTTGCTGCGCATCCACATGGCCGTGCCGCGGTTGACCTGCTCCCATTCGGGGGTCTTGTCGGCCTCGGTCTTCTTCTCCTCGTCGTCGTCGGCGGCGGCGTCGTCGCCCACGTCGGGCTTCTGCATCTCGACCGGTACGGCGATGTGGTCGGAGAACTTGCCGATGATGGAGCGCAGCCGCCAGTCGTCGGCGAACTCCTTCTCGTCGTCCTTCAGATGCAGGATGACGTCGGTGCCGCGGCCCGGCTTCTCGACGGTCTCCAGCGTGAAGTCGCTGCGGCCGTCGGAGTCCCAGCGCACGCCGTGCTCGGCGGTGAGACCGGCGCGGCGCGAGAGCAGGGTGACGCGGTCGGCGACGATGAACACGGAGTAGAAGCCGACACCGAATTGGCCGATGAGGTTGGCGTCGGTGGCGGCCTCGCCGCCGTCCTGGTCGGCGGTCATGGCCTCGACGAAGCGGCGGGTGCCGGAGCTGGCGATGCTGCCGATGGTGTCGATGACCTCGGCGCGGCTGAGCCCGATGCCGTTGTCGGAGATGGTCACGGTGCCGGCGTCTTTGTCGACGGTGACGCGCACGCGAAGCTCGGGGTCGTCTTCGAGCAGCTGCTCGTCGGTCAGGGCCTCGAAGCGGAGCTTCTCGGCGGCGTCGGAGGCGTTGGAGATCAGCTCGCGCAGGAAGATCTCCTTATTGGAGTAGAGCGAGCGGATGACCAGGTCGAGGACCTGATTGACCTCGGCCTTGAACTCCAGGGTTTCCTTATGGGAATCAACGGTCATGTGTCTTGGCTACCTTTAATTGGGTGAGTGGATATCGAGGGGCCCTCGGGGCCGTGGATACGCAAGGATGCGGTCGACATCCGTGCAGTCTGAGGATCGACATTGCGCCCGCGTTGCGCGGCGGGGCGTACTGCACCTTGACGTTTCCGCGGCGACCGGCCCGCGACTCGGCGGGGCGGCGGCAGGCGAGGACGTGGACGAAAAACCCACAATCTTACCTGCTTAAACCCGCGCTAGGGGCTACAATCGCGCTCACGCGATCGGCCCGCCCCGCCGAATCTGCTGGCGCGGCTGTCGATAGAGGTTTTTCCAACCGTTTTCAAGGTCATTCAGATGGAAGTCAACGTCGTCGAAACCAAACCGTTCAGCGGCCAGAAGCCAGGCACCTCCGGGCTGCGCAAGAAGGTCAAGGTCTTTCAAGAGCCGCACTACCTGGAGAACTTCGTCCAGGCCATCTTCGACACCCAGGAGGGCCTGAGCGGCGGCATCCTGGTGGTCGGCGGCGACGGGCGCTTCTACAACCGCGAGGCGATCCAGGTCATCCTGCGCATGGCCGCGGCCAATGGGGTGGCGAAGGTGCTGGTGGGGCAGGGCGGCATCCTGTCGACACCGGCGGCCTCCTGCGTGATTCGCAAGTACAAGACCCAGGGCGGCATCATTCTGTCCGCCAGCCACAACCCCGGCGGTCCGGACGAGGACTTCGGCATCAAGTTCAACATCGGCGCCGGCGGGCCGGCACCGGAGGCGGTGACCGATGCGATCTTCGCCCGCACCGAGCGCATCGACCGCTACCGCATCGTCGACGCCGACCCGGTGGATTTGGATCAGATCGGCGAGGTGAGCCTGGGCGCCATGACCGTCAGCGTCATCGACCCGGTGGCGGACTATGCGGCCCTGATGGAGTCGCTGTTCGACTTCAACGCCATCCACCAGCTGTTCAACTCCGGCAATTTCCGCATGCGCTTCGACGCCATGCACGCGGTCACCGGACCCTATGCCGTCGACATCCTGGAGAATCGCCTGGGCGCCGAGCCCGGCACGGTCATGAACGGCACGCCGCTGCCGGACTTCGGCAAGGGCCACCCGGACCCGAATCTGGTCCATGCCCACGATCTGGTCGAGCTGACAAAGGGCGTCGAGGGGCTTGACTTCGGTGCCGCCTCCGACGGCGACGGCGATCGCAACATGGTCCTCGGTCGCGACTTCTTCGTCACCCCGAGCGACAGCCTGGCGGTGCTCGCGGCGAACGCCCACCTGACCCCCGGCTACCGCAACGGCATCGCCGGCGTCGCCCGCTCCATGCCCACCAGTCAGGCCCCGGACCGCGTCGCCGAGGCCCTCGGCGTGGAGTGCTACGAGACCCCGACCGGCTGGAAGTTCTTCGGCAACCTGCTCGATGCGGGCAAGATTACGCTCTGCGGGGAGGAGAGCTTCGGTACCGGTTCGGACCATGTGCGCGAGAAGGACGGTCTGTGGGCGGTGCTGTTCTGGCTCAACCTGCTCGCCGTCAAGCGCCAGTCCGTCGCCGACATCGTCACCGAGCACTGGCGCGGCTTCGGGCGCAATTACTACACCCGCCACGACTTCGAGGCGGTGGACAGCGACGCTGCCACGGGCCTGATGGATCACCTGCGCATCCTTTTGCCGGACCTGCCCGGCAAGCGGCTTGGCGACTACAAGGTCGAATATGCCGATGACTTTGCCTACACCGATCCGGTGGACGGCAGCGTCTCCAAGGGCCAGGGCATCCGCATCGGCTTCGAGGGCGGCTCGCGTATCGTCATGCGCCTGTCCGGCACCGGCACGCAAGGTGCGACGCTGCGGGTCTACATCGAGCAGTTCGAGGCCGATCCCGCGCGCCACGGCCAGCCGGTCCAGGAGGCCCTGGCGCCGCTGATCCTGATCGCCCGCGAGTTGGCCCAGATCGAGGCCCGCACCGGTCGCGCGCAGCCGGACGTCATTACCTGAGCGCGGGATCGCACCGCGCTGGCGCGAGGAGAGGGCTCGGG
The DNA here is from genome assembly GCA_942491465.1 of uncultured Gammaproteobacteria bacterium. Taxonomy (GTDB): domain Bacteria; phylum Pseudomonadota; class Gammaproteobacteria; order Chromatiales; family Chromatiaceae; genus CALOBA01. The sequence continues at coordinate 45,858 of CALOBA010000065.1, read as the reverse complement.
TAGTCTGAAAGGGTAAGCGGGTTGGAGGCACGAAATATGCGGCTCATACTCAAGGTCTTGATGGTGGTGGTGCTGTTGCTGCTGGTGGGCGCGGCGGCACTGGTGCTGATGGGGACGACGGACAGGCCCCGGGTGGCGCAAAAGCCGCCGCCGACGGCCGCCGAGCGCGAATGGGCCACGGACCTGCTGCGGAGCCTGAAGGACGGCACCGTCGGGCCGGATGGCGTCCAGACCGTCGAACTCACCGATGATCAGGCCGCGCTGTTGGCGAATATGGCGCTGGAGCGGCTCGGCGGCGGACAGCTGGACGTTGCGCTGGGTCCCGGCACGGCGGAGCTGTATGCGTCGGTTCCGGCACCCTGGCAGCCCGAGCGCTGGCTGAATCTGCGCTTGCTGCTGCGCCAAGGGCTGGCGGAGCCCCAGGTCGAGCAGATCCGCTTGGGCGACCTGCCGCTGCCGGCCGGGCTCGGCCAGCTGGCCCTGCGGCGCGGACTCGATGAGCTGCAGCAGGCGGTGGTGCTGCATCGCGTCGACCTTTTACCGGGCCAGGCGATCCTGGACTTCAGCCGCGAGCGGGGCTCGCTGGCGGCGGTTGGCGCAGGGCTCATCGGCGATGACGAGCGCCGTCGGCTCCTGACCCAGCAGAGCCGGCTGGCGGCGGTGATCGCCGCCACGCCGGCAAACCGCCCGCTGCCGATGGCGGAGCTGGTCTCGGGCTTGATCGGCTATCAGGGACCGCCCCCCGCCGACTCCATCGCCGCCAATCGCGATGCGCTGGTGGTGCTGGCCGCCTACGCCGTGGGGCGGGCGCTGCCGAGCCTGAACGGCGCCGACGGCCCCGCGGTCAGTCCGGCCCGTCGCGACCTGCGCCTGCGCGGGCGTGCCGATCTGGCCAAGCACTTCCTGACCTCGGCGGCCCTCGCCGCCAAGGGCGGCGGCTCCATGGCCGACCTGGTGGGGCTGACCAAGGAGCTGAACGACGCCGACGGCGGCACCGGCTTCAGCTTCATCGACATGGCCGCAAACCGCTCGGGCATCCGCTTTGCGGCCCTGGCCACCGGCTCCGATCACAGTGCCGTCTATCTGCGCCGCCGCGCCCGCGCCGGCCTCGACGAAGACGATCTGATGCCGCAGGTCGCGGACCTGCCCGAGGGCATGCAGCGCGCCGACTTCGAGCGCGCCTACCGCGACGCCGATAGCCCGGCCTACCGCGCGATGGTCGACGACATCGACCGCCGCATCGACCGGCTCGGGTTGTTCAGCGTGACATCGGGTCCTTGAGCTCCGGCGCTGACAGGGGCGCGTTTGCCCTCCAGGATGCCGAAGCTGGCCCTGCTGCGCTGCGCAGGCCCAGTCGAAGGAGATCGATGAGACCGCGCCTTCTGTTCGTTAAAAAACCCCAAACGGAGAATGACCATGTGGGATTTCAAGCTTGCGAGCGCCTTTGGCGCCATGGGCCGGACGGCCCCGTTCATCCTGGCCCGGATGCTGGTCTATTTCGGTATCGCCATGCTCTACATCCTCGCCACCGGGACCGGCGGGGCGTTGGGCTACGGCTTCACGTCGTTCGGTGACGGCGAAGGTGGTGGTGCCTTTTTCGGTGCCTTGATCGGCTTTGCCGGGGCGTCGGGGGTGCTGTACTGGCTGCGTGAGTACATCCTGTATCTGGTGAAGACCGGCCATATCGCGGTGCTGGTGCAGCTGCACGACGGCAAGGCGCTGCCCGCGGGCAAGGGCCAGATCGACTATGCCGTCGGCATGGTGAAGGATCGGTTCAAGGAGTCGTCGCTGCTGTTCGCCCTGGATCAGCTCATCAAGGGGGTGCTGAAGGGGCTGACCGGCGTCATCCAAGGGGTCTCGAACCTGGTGCCGATCCCGGGGCTGGAGAGTCTGGTGCGCATCGTCAACGGTATCGTCACGCTGTCGCTGAGCTATGTCGATGAGATCATCCTGGCCAAGATCATCCGCGACGATGCGGCGAATCCCTGGGAGACCGGGCGCCAAGCACTGGTGCTCTACGTCCAGAACTACAAGTCCATGATCAAGAACGCGGTCTGGCTGTGGTTGTTCATGTGGCTGGTGACCTTCGTGATCTTCCTGATCATGCTCGGACCGAGCTTCGCGGTGATGGCGCTGGTGCCGGGTGATCTGGGCTTCTGGGCCTTTGTGATCGCCTTTGTCCTGGCCTGGTCGGTGAAGATGGCCCTGATCGAGCCGCTGGGGCTGTATGCCTACATGCAGGTCTATTTCCGCGCCATCGACGGGCAGGTCCCCGACCCGGCCTGGGATCAGCGCCTCGCCGAGGTCTCGGAGCAGTTCCGCGAGCTGAAGGCCAAGGCGGTCGGCGGCCTCCCTGGCTCCAGCGCCTAAAGGCGGCGGGGCGCATGCGTCAGGTCCGCTTGTATACCCCGCAGCCCCTCGCGCCCGGCGCGCGGGTGGCGCTGGAGGCGCAGCCGTCGCGACATCTGACCCAGGTGCTGCGACTGAAGGCCGGTGATCCGTTGGCGCTGTTCAATGGGGATGGCAGGGACTACACGGGGACCTTGGTCAACGCCCGCCGCGATGGCGCGGAGGTCGTCCTGGCCGGTACGCCGGTGCCCGAGCCGGAGCCGGTCCCGCTGCTGGAGATCGAGCTGGCCTTGGGCATCTCCAAGGGCGAGCGCATGGACTTTGCGCTGCAGAAGGCGGTGGAGCTGGGTGTCTCGCGTCTGGTGCCGTTGTTTACGCAGCGTGGTGTGGTCCGTCTCAGCGGGGATCGGCTTGCCCGAAGGCAGGAGCACTGGCGCGGGGTGAGCATTGCCGCCTGCGAGCAGAGCGGACGACGCCGGTTGCCGGATGTGCTGCCGGCGCGGGCGCTGGAGGACTGGCTCGGCGGCATTGACGGAACGGCGCTGCTGCTGGACCATCGCGCGGATCTTGGTCTGGACCAGATGGCGCCTCCGGCCGATGGCCGAGTCGCGCTGCTCATCGGTGCCGAGGGCGGGCTGAGCCCCACCGAGCGTGACGCCGCGGTAGCGGCCGGCTTGACGGGGGTGCGGCTCGGGCCCCGCATCCTGCGTACCGAGACCGCGCCGCTGGCGGCGATGGCGGCGTTGCAGGTCCTCTGGGGAGATTTTCGCGGTCTGCCGCTCAGACGCTGATGGCGTCGTTGATGGCCTGCTCGAGCGCTGCAAGGTCGGGGATCGCTGCGGCCCGGTCCCGCCAGCGCAACATGCGCAGGGCGAAGCGATGGCGTTGCGCGCTGGGGTCGACCTCCAACTCCCGGGCTTGAAACAGGGCCAGCTGCGGCAGCGTGATGGAGTAGATCCCGAAGGCTTGGGCCTGGCTGTCGGCGTCCATCGCCGGGCAGATCAGCAGATAGGCCCGTGGCGGTAACTCGGTGCCGAAGGGCTCCAGGGTCACCGCCGGCAGGATCTGCGCCCGCCATTGCGTCCAGCCGATGAGCCAATCATCGCCGCTGCTGGTGGCCTCGGGTGTGAACGGCACCACCTCCGCAACGGCGGCGATGGGCAGCAGCCATTCGCCGGCGGCATCGAGCCAGCTGATGCCGAATACCGAGTCGCTGTCGATTCCGAGCCGACTCAAGTTGTGCGCTCCGTCAAGACGTCGGTGATCTCCGCGAGCAGGCCCGCCTCGTCGAAGGGTTTGCTCAGGAAGCGGTCGACGCCGAGGGCGTCGGCACGCTGGCGGTGCTCGGCGTCGTTGCGCGAGGTGATCATGATGATGGGCAGCTGGCGCCACTGCCTGGATTCGCGCAGCCGGCGGGTCAGCTCCAGGCCGTCCATGCGCGGCATCTCGACGTCGAGCAGCAGTAGGTCCGGCGTATGCCCGTGCAGCAGTGCCAAGGCATCGGTGCCGTCGCGGGCGGTGACGACGTCCATGTCGTGGCGCGCGAGCAGACGTGTGGTGACGCGTCTGACGGTGTGGGAGTCGTCGACCACCATGATGCAGGTGCGCCGGGTCGCGTCCAGCAGCGCGCTGGCGCCGACCGCCTCGCCGGCCTTGCCGGTGCGCAGCAGCATCGGCAGATCCAGGACCAGCGCCACGCGTCCGTCGGCCAGCACCATGCCGCCGCTGAGCCAGCGAATGGCCCCGAGGGGTGGTCCGATGGGCTTGAGCATGGCGCGCTCGCTGCCGATGAGTGAATCCACCTGGAACGCCGCCCGTCGCTCGTTCTCCGCCACCAGCAGCACCGGCAGCCAGTGGCGTTGCGGCAGCCTCGGCCGGGCCGAGGGGTCCAAGGCCTGGACCAGCGGCAGCAGCTGATACTCCTCGCCGCGAAACTCCACCGTGGCAGGCCCATCGCTGCGCAACTGGTCGCGGGCGACCCGCGCGACGGCCAGGGCGGTGCCGTGGGGTACGGCATAGAGGGTGCCGCCGGCACTCAGCAGCAGGCTCTCGATCAGCGACAGCGGCATCGGCAGGTTGATGCCGATGCGCGTGCCCTCGCCGGGGGAAGACAGCAGCTTGAGCTCGCCATGCAGCGTCGCGACCTCGGCGCAGACAACATCCAGGCCGACCCCGCGACCGGCGAGCTGGGTGACCTCGTCGATGGTCGTGAAGCCCGGTCGCAGCGTGAGATCGAGCAGTTCCTGGTCGGTGACTTCGGCGTCGGCATGGATCAGGCCGCGGTCGACCGCTTGGCTGCGAATCTTATGCATGTCCATACCGGCGCCATCGTCGGTGACGCTGATCCTGATGCCGGTGCCGCCGCGCTCGACCTCGATGCGGATGACGCCGATCGGCCCTTTGCCGGCGGCCTCGCGCACGGCCGGGAGTTCGATGCCGTGGACAACGGCATTGCGCAGCAAGTGCTCGAGGGGCGCAATCAGGTGGTCGAGGACATTGCGGTCGACTTCGACGGCGTCACCGTCGATGTGCAGCAGGACCTGTTTGCCGGTGCTCGGCGCGGCCTGTCGAACCAGGCGCTGGAGCCTGGATGCGATCTGCCCGAATCGCACCATGCGCGTTCGTTGCAGCGAATCGAGCAGGCCGGAGGTGAGCTGCAGCTGCTGGCGCAGCAGGTCCGCATGGTCGCGGCGCATCTCGTCGATCTGGCCGCGCAGGCTGCTGATGTCGGCGAGACCCTCGGTCATCCGCGTGGCGGCATCCTCGATCAGCGGGGGCGGCGCGCCGGCATCGGGCTGTCTGTCGTCGAACTCGACGCGCAGCTGCGCAATGCCGTCGCCGAGCTGCGCGAGTTTGAGCCCCATCCGCGTGGCCTGTTGCGAGAGGCGCTCGCAATAGGCGTTGATCTCGCCGACCTGGTTGAGGGTGCGGTCGAGCCAGTCGCCGGAGAGCCGCAGACGGGCGGTGCCGGACGGTCCCGGCGGGGCGGGCATCGCCTCCGAAGCCTTGAACGTCGTCTCCGGGGGGGCGGTCGGTGGTGGCGTTGCGTCTGCTGCGGGCGATGGCCGCGGCTGCTCATCGGTGCCTGGTGGCGACCGAAGTAGGATTCCGATGTCCGCTATCGGCGTCCTCGCCGGAGCGCCCCCGTCAGGGCCTGCTTGCGCGACTGCGGTGGCCTTCGGCGGGTCGTCGGGGACTACGGTGCCGGCGGCAACCCGGGCCCCCGTCTCCAGGCTCGCGATGAGTGCGTCGGCCAGGGCGATGGGGCGACCCTGCTCGGCCTCCTCCACCTGTTCGGCAAGCAGGTCCAACACCTCCTGAACGAGCTCGACCAGTTGCGGATTCGCCGCGATGGCGGCATCGTGCAGGGACTCGAACAGCGATTCCAATGCGTGTGCCAGATCGCCGATGGGGACCAGCTCAGCCATCCTGGCGCTGCCCTTGAGCGTGTGCAGCTGCCGTTTTGCGCCGGCTGCTGCGCGCTCGGTGAAGCCCCCTTTCTGCCAGGCCTTGAGGTGTCCTTCCAGCGCCTCGATCAGCGCGCGGGCCTCCTCGGCGAAGACAACGACGAGATCCGGGTCATCATCCAGCAGGGTCTCCAGGTCCGCTTCGTCGGCGTCGGCTCGGTGGATATCGTCTCCGTCGGTTGCCACGGAGTCCGCCGCGGGTGCGTCCTCGGATTCGCCGGAAGTCCGGTGATTCGCGGCGTCAGGGTGTTGCCGATCCTCGTCCGAGACTTCGCGCCGCCCGAGGCCGAGCTCGGTCAGGCCCGTATCGATGCTGCCGACGGATGACGCCGGGTCGGTCTGGTTGCGGTCCTGCGCCGATCCGGCGGTGGTCTTGGGGGCAGCCGTTTTGGGCCGGCGTTTTGCGGTCCGCAGCAGGGCCTCGCCCTGGGCGATCAGGCCGTCGATCGTGATCGGCCCGCGCTGGGATTCGGCCTCGATGACGTCCGGAAGGCGACTGGCGGTGTCGGTGAGGAAGCATTTCGCCGTCGTGCTCACCTCCAGTTCACCGTCGAGCAACGCGTCTGCCACCGCGCCGGCGCAGCGCGCGACGCTGGACAAGAGCCGGGCGCCGACTAGGCTGCCACTGCCCTTGAGGCTGTAGAAGGAGCTGCGCAGGCTGCTCAGGGCGACGAGGTCGTTGGGGTCGTCGCTCCAGCATCGAAGCTGCTCGTCGATGTTGTCGAGTTCGTCGCGCGCCTCGTCGAGAAACAGGGAGAGGAACTCGAGGTTGACCGATTGCGAGGACTCGGACTCGGGGAGCGAGTCGCTGCCCTCGGAGCTGTCGGAGTCGTCTTCGAGGTCTTCGTCAGCCGGCAGCAGCACGGTCAGCCGCTCGACGGCGTGCGCCGCCTCCGCGAGCATGCGCGCGTCTACCTCGTTGCGGGTCAGGCGATCCTCGAGGTGGACGTCGGCGCCGTTGAGCGCACGATTGATCAGCTCGAGCCCGGCCTCGCCGGGAAGTTTCCGGGTCTGCAGATAGCGCAGATTGATTTGCTCCACCAAGTCCTCGATGATCAGCGAGAGACTGGTCTCACCCGTTGCCCGGAGCGCTTCGGGCAGACCCGCGAGGGTCTGGTGGCAGTCCCGGAGCCGATCCATGGTCGGGGCCGGGCTGCGCTCAAGGTCCAGGTCTTCGCAGACCGCCCGCAGCTCCAGCCGGGCCTCGCGAAGCGTCGCCGCGGCGAACCCGCGTTCTTGGGCAAGGCCGCCGTCTTCGGCCGCGGCGGCGCTGCCCGAGGCCCGCAACTTGGCGTCGACCTGGCCCAAGGCGTGGGCGATGTCGTCGATTCGCCGGTGGTTGCTCGACGGGTTCGAGCACACCGACTCGATCGCCGCCGCGCAGCGCTCAAGACGTTGCCCGAGCGGTTCCAGGCCAAGCATCGGCATGGGCTCGGCCAACTGGCGGAGCACGCCGGGCAGCGGGGCGACATCCGGCGGTGCGCCGGACTCCGCGGCGATGGCCTCGGCGAGGGCCTGCACGCGGGTGATGATCGGCGCGAGATCCCGGCGGATGGCCTCGATCAGTGGCGGACGCTCGTTGGCCGTCGGCGCACCGGACGCGTCCCGGTCGTCGGACAACCGGCGGGCGTAGGCGTTCTCCAGCTCCTGGATGACGGCGGAGCCGGGCGGGGCCTGGGACAGGCGCGCCAGCAGGTCGCTCAACAGTGCGGAGGCGATCTCTTCGGGCCAGGTGGGTGGATCGGCAACCAGCGGCTTGAGCAGCCGATCGAGTCGGCCGATCAGCGCCTTGGCCGGCGGATCCGCCGGGATGGTCCCTTCGACCAGTCCTTCAATGACGCCCTCCGAGGCGAGAAACAGCTCGTGGAGCGGACCATCCTTGAAGTAGCGGCGCAGATGGTTGAACAGCCGCCCGAGCCCGAGCAGACCCTCTCTGGGCTCCTCGCCGTTGAACCAGCGCACCAGATAGCGATGAAAGTGCGGTCGAATCCGGTGCGCCAGGCGGACCAGTTGCGCCATGCTCTCCGCCGAGATCGTCTCCGCCTGCGCCAGCACCGATGCCGGAACCAACAGCTCGGCCGCGTTCGCGAGCGGGGCGCCCCGCGAGGCGCGCAGATCGTTGATGGCGGGCAGCAGCTCCAGGACGTCGTCCGGCTCGCCGGCGTCGACGCGCTCAAGATAGTCGGGCAGCTGAATCAGCGCGAGCTGCAGGGCCTCGCGGGTCTCCCCGTCGTCCACCAGCGAGCCGTCGGTGAGGCCTTCGCAGAAGCGTTGCATCTCTTCGGCCAGCAGGGCGGCGCCGGGCAGCGGCACGGTAAGCAGCAGGCCGCGCAGCTCGAACAGGACGGTCACGGCATCCCCCGGATCTCCGTCATCCTGGACCAGGAGCCGGATGTGCTCAAGCTTGGACAGCAGCTCGGGCATCGCCCAGCGCAGTCCCCCGGTTGCCGGCTTGTCCTGCATCTTCAGTCCCAAGGGCCGAGGGCGGGGGCTCCGCCGGTGCAGGCGATGTTGCTGCAGCGGGCGAGCTTGAGGTCGCCGTTGGTCTCGTCGTAGTAGGCCACCAGGGGGCGCCCGTCGGCACCGATGGCGATGCTGATATGCCAGCCGACGGAGCCGCTGCGATCGAGGGTGGTGATGTCGGCGCGCTTGCAGGCAAGGTCGCGACAGTGTGCCGCTTTGAGGTCGCTGTTGGTGTAGTCGTGGTAGGCGATGATGGGAAAGCCGTCCACGCCCACGGTGACCGCCGGGGATGCGCCGACCGAGCCGGCCGCGTCGACGACGCTGATTCGTGCCGAGCGACAGATCGGATCCAGACAGTGGGCAGCCCTGAGGTCGTCGTTGAGAAAGTCCCAGTAGGCGATAAACGGCATGCCGTCGGTGCCGATGGTGAGCGCCGTGCCCATCCCGCGACCGCTGAGATCGACTGCGTTCAGGTCGATCTTGGCACAGCGCCGGTCGCGGCAATGGGCGAGCTTCAGGTCGCGGCGGCTGGCATCGAAATAGCTGACAACCGGCATCCCGTCGGCACCGAAGGCCAATGCGTTGTACCAACCGACGTCACCGGCGCTGTCGATGGTCACGTGGGTGATGTCGGCACAGGCGGCATCCTCGCAGAAGGCGATGCGCAGATCGCGATGCCCGCGGTCGTAGTAGCTGATCATCGGCAGTCCGTCTCCGCCGATGGCGATGTCGGTGAACTTGCCGGCGCGACGCGAGTCGTCGAGGATGCTGATCTGCCGGCCATGGCAGCTCGGCGTCAGGCAGCGGGCAAGCTTCAACTGGCGCGTCGAGTCATCAAAATAGCTGATCAACGGCATGCCTTGTTGGCCGATTGCAAGCTTGGCACCCCAGCCGACGTCGCCGTCGGCATCGACGATGGCGAAGGCGCGTCCGCTGCAGCCCGGATCATCGCAGTGGACCACCTTGAGGTCTCGATTCGAATAGTCGTGATAGGCGATGACCGGATTGCCGTCCGCGCCGACGCCGATCGATGGTGACCAACCCACGTCGCCGCCGCCATCCATGACCATCACCTGGGTGCGGGCAGCGGTGCCCAACGAGCCTGTGGTCGTCTCGGTACCGGTCGTTTGCCCGTCCGCGTCGTCCTGATCCGGCAGGCCCAGCTGCAGCGTCGTCTCGTCGAACTTGGATCGATCGGTGCCGGAGACCACGCGCAGAACGTGATCTCCGCGGCCGATCCTTTTCGGGATCGGGCCGGCCTCGATGGCGGTCTCGGTCGCGCGGCGGACGGTGAGCTGCTCGCCGGCGATGGTCACCAGCGGTAGGCGGTAGCGACCGAAGTTCTCACCTTCGATGAAGATGATGCGCGTCATGGGCGCGACGGACGCGCGAAGGATCGACAGATTCGGCTTGTCTAGCCAGCGGAAGTCCATCGACGGGTCCACCTCTGCGGCCTGTGCAACGGTTGCTCCGGTGGCGATGACCATAGGGCAGAGCCAACACAAGACCGACAGCACAAGATGGGGAAGGCAACGTTGCGACATCTCGGGTGGGCGGCGCTCTAGCGAGAGGCGGGCGTGAAGGCCCGACGTGAGGCCCGGTTGCCGTATTCGCGGCTCGTACTGGCGTGGCGAGCGAGGTCCGCTCGGGGGTTGGCGGTCAAGGGGTCGATTGCCGAATGCCTCCAGGTTAAGCAGGGAAGCCTGATGCGACTGCGAGCCTACGAAGTCTAGCATCGATCGGGGCTCGCCTAGCGAGGGAGAATACCGCCAGGTGTGCGTCGTGCGCTGTTGCGACCGTCGATATTGAGATAGGATGCCGAGTTGTTCGCTAGGTTCCACGCCCTGATCCTCTGTCGAAGCCCATGCCCACACCTCGCCACGGTCGAACGATTCGGCGCTACAGCGCCTACTTCCGCAACTGGGCGCAGGCATTCGGCAACCACACCAAGCTGGGGGATGAGGGCGCGCCGTTTCGCTGGCTGCTCGGGGAGCAGCAGATCGGTCTGATCTTGACCGCCGAGATCCGTCGATTTCTTTACCCGCGGTTGCTCGGACTCCACGGCGATGCACCACCGCGCGTCCAGGTCGGTCTTGCGCGACTGGTGATCGACGAGCTGACCCTGTCCATCGACGACGTCCATCGCCCGGCGATCGACGCCGTTCGGGAACTGCTCGTCAGCGACGGTGAGCTGCACCTGTCGCAGACCTATCATCTGATATACCCTGGCGGAACCCGTATCCTTACCCTGGGCCGGAATGCACCGATGCCGCTGATCTACCGGGAGATCGAGCCCCTGGATTGCGATCTGCTGGACTGATCGGAGCCGTCCCTGCGCGACTTTGCCTCCATGACCATTGATCCGATCACGGCGCCGTCCGCGGCGCAATCCACTGCCACCGACAACGCGCTGCTTGTCCTTGTCGATGCCTCCGGCTATCTGTTTCGCGCCTATCACGCGCTGCCGCGTCTGACCAATTCCCGCGGCGAGGCCACCGGCGCCCTGATCGGGGTGCTGAACATGCTGCGTCGGCTGCTCGACGAGCAGCGTCCGCGCTATGTCGGCGTGGTCTTCGACGCCGCCGGGCCGACCTTCCGCGATGCACTGTACCCGCAGTACAAGGCCAATCGCCCACCGATGCCGGACGATCTGCGCGAGCAGCTCGATCCGTTGAAGCAGACCATCCGCGCCATGGGGCTGCCGCTGTTGGAGGTCGCCGGGGTCGAGGCCGACGACGTCATCGGGACCCTGGCGACACGGGCCGCCGAGGCCGGCCTGCTTACGCTGATCTCCACCGGTGACAAGGATTTGGCGCAGCTGGTCGGTCCACGGGTCACGCTGGTCAACACCATGACCGATAGCCTGCTCGACCGTGACGGCGTTATCGCCAAGTTCGGCGTGCCGCCGGAGCGCATCGTCGACTACTTGAGTCTCATCGGCGACAGCGTCGACAACATCCCCGGCGTGCCCAAGTGCGGGCCGAAGACTGCGGTGAAGTGGTTGGAGCAGTTCGGGGACCTGGACGGGGTCATCGCCGCCGCCGATCAGGTCAAGGGCAAGATCGGCGAGCATCTGCGCGCCAGCCTGGAGCAGTTGCCGCTGTCGCGCCGGCTGACCACCATCGATCGCGACGTTGCGCTCGATCCGGCCCCGCGTGACCTAACTCCGAGCGAGCCTGATCTGCCGACGCTGCGTGAATGCTACCGCCGCGTGGAGTCGCGGCGGCTGTTGGCCAGTCTCGACGACGGCCCGCTGCAAGTCGACGCCCCTTGCCCGGGCAGCTACGAGACGATCCTGACCCAAGCGGCACTGGAGCCATGGATTCAGCGCCTGGAGCAGGCGGCGCTGTTTGCCTTCGACACCGAGACGACGGGGCTCGACTACATGCGCGCACGCATCGTCGGCCTGTCGTTTGCCGTCGATCCCGGTGAGGCCGCCTACGTCCCGCTGGCCCATGTCTACCCGGGCGCCCCCGAGCAGCTCGACCGCGAATCGGTGCTGGCGCGGCTCAAGCCGCTGCTGGAGGATCCGGGTCGAGCCAAGCTCGGGCAGAATCTGAAATACGACATCAGCGTCTGCGCCAATCACGGCATCGCAGTGCGCGGTGTCGCCCAGGACTCGATGTTGCAGAGCTACGTCCTCGACAGCACCGCCAGTCGACACGACATGGACTCGCTGGCGCGCAAATACCTGGGCCGCAAGACGATCCACTTCGAGGACATCGCCGGCAAGGGCGCCAAGCAGCTGACCTTCGATCAGATCCCGCTGGAGCAGGCCGCGCCCTATGCCGCCGAGGATGCGGACGTGACGCTGGCCTTGCACCACAGCTTATGGCCGCGTCTGGAGCAGGCGCCGACGCTGCGCGCGCTCTACCAGGACATCGAGATGCCGCTGGTGCCGATCCTGTCGCGGATGGAGCGCACCGGGGTGCGCGTCGATGTGGCCGAGCTCAAGGCCCAGAGCGGCGATCTGGCGCAGCGCATCAGTGCCCTGGAAGAGCAGGCGTACACGAGCGCGGGCCGGCGGTTCAACCTCGGCTCGCCGAAGCAGATCGGCGCCATCCTGTTCGATGAGCTTGGCCTCCCGGTGGTCAGCCGCACGCCCAAGGGCGCGCCGTCCACGTCCGAGGAGGTCCTCGAGCGCCTGGCCGCCGAGGATCACGACCTGCCGCGACTGATCCTGGAGCATCGCGGGCTGTCGAAGCTGCGCTCCACCTACACCGACAAGCTGCCGCAGATGGTCAATCCGGACACGGGTCGGGTGCACACCAGCTACCACCAGGCCGTCGCGGCCACCGGCCGGCTGTCCTCCAGCGATCCGAATCTGCAGAACATCCCGATCCGCAGCGATACCGGTCGGCGTATCCGCCGCGCATTCGTCCCCGAGCCGGGCTGGCGGATGCTCGCCGCCGACTACTCCCAGATCGAGCTGCGGATCATGGCCCACCTATCCGGCGACGAGGGCCTGCTGGCGGCGTTCGCGGCCGGCGCCGACATCCACCGCGCCACCGCGGCCGAGATCCTGGGGCTGGCGCCCGACGCGGTCAGCGCCGAGCAGCGGCGCTCGGCCAAGGCGGTCAATTTCGGGCTGATCTACGGCATGTCCGCGTTCGGACTCGCGCGTCAGCTCGGCATCGCGCGCGACACCGCCCAAGAGTACATCGATCTGTATTTCGCCCGTTATCCCGGCGTCAAGGCATACATGGAGCGCATCCGTGTCCGCGCCCGGGAGCAGGGCTATGTCGAGACCCTGTTCGGTCGCCGGCTCCATCTGACCGACATCGGGCACAGCAACCAGCAGCGCCGCGCCGCCGCCGAGCGCACCGCCATCAATGCGCCCATGCAGGGCAGCGCCGCCGACATCATCAAGCGGGCCATGATCGGCGTCGACGCCTGGCTGCAGGCCGAGCAGCCGCCGGTGCGCATGATCATGCAGGTCCACGACGAGCTGGTGTTCGAGGTGGAAGCCGGCGCCGTGGACGCGGCCGGTGAGCGCATCCGTGCGCTCATGCAGGGCGCCGCCGAGCTCGCCGTGCCGCTGGTCGTCGACTGCGGCGTCGGCGAGAATTGGGATGAGGCCCACTGAATACCCAACGCGGGCCGTTACTCAGGTAGATGAGGGCAGACCTATCATGGCTTCGGACCAGCGACCAACGTCCAACCGTGAATCGGCCCCCGAGGCCGGCGCCGCGCGGAGGCTGAGCCGGGGCGAGGCCCGCATCCGTCGTGCGTTCATCCTCTCGTCGGTCGGCGTCGCCGTGGCGGCGCTGGGGACTGCCGGCATCTGGTGGTTCCTGCAGCGGTCGCCGGCGCAGACCCTAGTCGAGGATGCGAGTCTGCCGATGCCCGTCGGGGCGCCCGCGGACGATGTCGGCGTCGGACAGCCGCCAGCGGTGCACTTCACCGACGTCACCACGGCGGCCGGCATCGACTTCGTCCACGTCAACGGCGCCTATGGCGAGCGGCTGATGCCCGAGACCATCGGCAGCGGTGCCGCCTTCTTCGACTACGACCGCGACGGCGACCAAGACCTGTTCCTGGTGAATTCGCGCAACTGGCCGGGCAGGGCGGAGGAGGCCGCGCCGGCACGTCAAGCCCTCTATCGCAATGACGGCACAGGGCACTTCGACGACGTGACCGAGGCCGCCGGGCTGGGCCTGACGACCTACGGCATGGGGGTGGCAATCGCCGACATCGACGCTGACGGCTGGGACGACCTCTACCTGACCACGCTCAACGGCAACCGGTTGTTCCGCAACCGCGCGGGGCGCTTCGAGGAGATCACCGAGGCCGCCGGCGTCGCCGGTGGCGACAGCACCTGGTCCTCCAGCGCCGCCTTCTTCGACTACGACGGCGATGCCGATCCGGATCTGTTCGTCGTCAACTACGTGCGCTGGTCGCGGGAGATCGATCTGGAGATCGATTTCCGCTTGACCGGCCTGGGCCGCGCCTACGGTGCGCCGCTGAACTTCGTCGGCACGCAGAATCAGCTCTACCGCAACGACGGCAACGGGCGTTTCACCGATGTCACCGCAGCCTCGGGCATCCGCGTCAACGACCCCATCACCGGCAACCCGGTGGGCAAGGGACTCGGCGTGGTCCCGTTCGATCTCGACGACGACGGCGGCATGGATCTGGTGGTGGTCAACGACACCGTGCGCAACTTTCTGTTCCGCAACCTGGGCGACGGGCGCTTCGAGGAGACGGCGATCTTCGACGGCATCGCCTACGACCGCAATGGCAAGGCCACCTCGGCCATGGGGGTCGATATCGCCCGTTTCCGCGACGATGCCGAACTCGGCATCGCCGTCGGCAACTTCGCCAACGAGATGGCGTCGCTCTATGTCACCACCAGTGGTCGCGCCCCGTTCGTCGACGAGGCCGTGCTGGAAGGGCTGGGCACGGCCTCGCGTATCCCGCTGACCTTCGGGCTGCTGTTCTTCGACTACGACCTCGACGGGCGTCTCGACCTGCTGCTCGCCAACGGCCACCTGGAGCACGAGATCCACAAGGTCCAGCAGAGTCAGCACTATGCCCAGCCGCCGTCGCTGTTCTGGAACTGCGGCGAGGCCTGCCGAGGCCGGTTCGTTCCCGTCGGCGATGCCGGCGACATGGGACAGGATCTGGTCGGGCGCGGCATCAGCGTCGCCGACATCGACGCCGACGGGGACCTCGACGTGCTGATCACCCAGAACGGTCGCCGGCCCGCCCTGCTGCGCAACGACCAGGCCACCGGCCATCATTGGCTGCGGGTGGCACTGATCGGTCGCCCGCCGGCGAGCAGCGCCATCGGTGCTCGGCTGACCCTCAGTGCGCCGGGCTGGACCCGCCGGCGCGAGGTCATCCCCAGCCGCGGCTACCTGTCCCAGGTCGAGCGCGTTGTCACCTTCGGCCTCGGTGAGATCGATGACCCGACGGCGCTCGAGCTGCAGATCGATTGGCCGGACGGGACCCATCAAGTGCTTGCCCCCGCGCAGATCGACGCGGTTCTGCGGGTCGAGCAGCCAGCGCCGGAACCGACCGATTGAGCCGGATCGGGTCTGTGCAGCAACGCTGGTCAACCGGCAGCGATTCACAGCCAAGAGGTGACAACAGATGTCGCAGCAAAGCCCGAAACAGTTCGTTGCGCGCTCGCAGAGCGATGACGTGTCCAAGGCCTGCATGGCCGAGATGATCGCGCGACTGGAGCTGATCCTGGCGCTGGACGGCCTTGAGCGCTTTGCAACGGAGCGCAGCCTGCCCGCGGCCTTCTTCAGCGAGTATACGGCGGCCTTGGACGCCTACGACCGCTACATCGCCCACATCATCGCTGCCGAGCCGCTGGCGGTGACCTGCAAGGCGGGCTGCGACGCCTGCTGCCGGCATGAGCTGGCCCGCGGGGTGACGCCGGTGGAGATATTGGCGATCTATCGGCTGGTCCGGCCCTGGGAAGACATCGGCAGCGTCTACGCGGCGGCCGGTGAGAGTGCCGTGGCGTTTCAGCGCCTGCTGAAGGAGGCGCTGGAGGCCGACCCCCGAGCGTTGGCCCCCAGTGACGACCCCCGCGTCTTCGCCGCACATCTGCGCTACAACCAGCTCCAGCGTCCCTGTGCTTTTCTCGATCAGGACAACGGCGTCTGTCGCATCTATCCGGTTCGGCCCTTGGTCTGCCGCTGGTTCTACAACCTGTCACCGCCGGATTGGTGCCTGCCCTCACATCCCAACCATCGCGAACGGGATGCGGTGGGGCTCGACCCTTACCGTGAGGTCAACCGCCTGATGATGGCGATCAGCGAGCGTCTCGGGGTGGAGACGCTCAACTACCTGCCGGGCGCGTTTGCACACATCGCCGGCGATGTGATGCAGGGACGCCCGGTTGCGACGGCCAGCGACCGCTCGTCGCCACCCGATGCGTGAACCAGGTCGCCTGAGCAAGATCTTGCCAACGCCCAATCGAGCGCGAACGTCTCGCTAGTGCGCTGTTAAGGTGTTGATATAAATATTAAAATAGGAGGATCTGACGGCTGTCGGCCAAGTCGGCTTCGGCCTTGTAAAGGCGCCGTGCAATCGAACCTCGAGTGCCTTAGTGGCGAAAGTTGAGCAGATTCCCGGGTTGGTCTCGCAACACTGAGCGGAAAATGGCGCACCCACAGGCTTTCGGACGACCGCCGCGGACGGCTAGATTGGCGATGGCGTCTGACGATCATGCGGTCGATAAAGAATAACCTTTTTAAATCATACGGTTATATATTTTTCACGCGCTTTGTGGCGGAGTTGGCCCGCGACTTGAATACTCCAAGGGCGAGGGTGGCCGAAGGGTCGGTCGCAAACCCTCGGCTCGCAACATCAACGCAAATCGGAGCAAAGTTATGCCTACTCCCGCCTATATGTCCATCGAAGGTGTCACTCAGGGCAACATCACCGAAGGCGCGAACACCATGGATTCCATGGGCAACCGCTACCAGGAGGGCCACGAGAACGAGGTCACCGTGCAGGCGTTCAAGCACGAGATCATCATCCCGCGTGACCCGCAGAGTGGCCAGCCCTCGGGCCAGCGCGTGCACCAGCCTCTGGTCATCACCAAGATCTTCGACAAGTCCTCGCCGCTGCTGTACGCCGCCCTGGCCTCCGGCGAGCGCCTGTCCGAGATCAACATCAAGTGGTACCGCACCTCGATGGCCGGTACCCAGGAGCACTACTTCACGCATACGCTCGAAGACGCGATGATCGTCGACATCCGCGGCCACAGCCCGAACGCCCAGGACCCGGAGACGGCCCACTTCACGCACATGGAAGACGTGGAGTTCACCTACCGCAAGATCACCTGGACCCATGAGGTGGCAGGCACCTCCGGCGACGACGACTGGCGTGCCCCGAAGGTCTGATGACCTTGGGCGGGAGGGGCGCCCCTCCCTGCCCGCGGGCTCTGCGCGGCCCACCCGCCGGCGTACCGGGCCCGCCCCGGTGCGTCGGTGGACTGTTTCTGCAACCCCATTCCCGTATAATCCGACGCTATCACTTGCAGCCCGCGTCCGCGTTGCGGGCAATCCGCCCCGCGGCGGCATGAACCAACGGAATCGACGCCATGAGCGCTCTCCCAGCCAACGTCAGCCGCTTTGAAGTCACCGTCGGCGGTCTCGACTCCGAGATCCGCGTGCTTGAATTCACCGGCAGGGAGGAGATGTCTCGGCCTTTCGTCTATGACGTGCAGATCGCGTCGGAAGACGACTCCATCGACTTCGCGCAGGTCATCGATCAGGCCGTCGTGCTCGGCTTCGTGCGCGAAGGCGAGATGCGCTACGCGAACGGCATCGTGACCCGATTCGAGCAAGGCGAACTCGGCGCCCGATTTACCCTCTACTACCTGCGGATCATGCCCAAGATCCAGCGGCTGGCCTTTCGCCACAACTGCCGGATATTCCAAGACATGTCCGTGCCGGATATCATTGAGCAGCTCCTCTCCGAGCTGGGGCTCGGCGGTGATGAGTATCGCAAGGTGCTGCAACGCAATCACCCGAAGCGCGAATACTGCGTTCAGTACCGGGAATCGGAGCTGGATTTTATCCAGCGCCTGATGGAAGAGGAGGGCATCTTCTACTACTTCGAGCACGAGAGCGAAAAGCACGTCATGGTCATGGCGGACAGCTCGTCGGTGCATCAGGCCGTGACCGACGGCGGCAAGCTTGCCTATGCCGAGCGCGATTCCGGCCGGGTCAGCGGTGAGCATGTGTTCCGGTTTCGCTATGCGGAGGAGATCCGCCCCGGGATCGCGCTGCTGCGCGATTACAACTTCAAGAAGCCGACGCAGAACCTGGACGGACTCTACCAGGGCGATCTGGATCAGAAGCTGGAATACTACGACTACCCCGGCATCTATGAAGATTCGTCGGTCGGCAAGTCCCTCGCCGAGGTCCGCCTGCAGGAGTTGCGTGTCCCGCGCAAGACCGGGCGTGGCGAGAGCGTCTGCGGCAATCTGATTCCTGGCTACACCTTCGAGCTCGAGGGCTTCGGTCGCGACAATCTAAATCAGAAGTATCTTGTCACCGAGCTGATCACCGAAGGCGCCCAACCTCAGGCACTGGAGGAGACCGCCGGTTCCGGCGGCAGCCGCTTCTCCAACCGGTTCACCTGCATCCCCTTCGACGTCCCCTACAGGGCGCCGCGGCGCACGCCGAAGCCCTTCGTTCAGGGTGCGCAGACGGCCATCGTCGTCGGCCCGAGCGGCGAAGAGATCTATACCGACGAGTTCGGACGCATCAAGGTCCAGTTCCACTGGGACCGTGAAGGGCAGGGCAACGAGGAGGCGTCGTGCTGGATTCGCACCAGTCAGGCCTGGGCCGGGGCCGGCTGGGGCTCGGTCTGCCTGCCGCGCATCGGTCAGGAGGTCATTGTCGACTTCTTGGAAGGTGATCCCGATCGCCCGATCGTGACCGGTCGCGTCTATCACGGCGCCAACCGTCCGCCCTATGCGCTGCCGGACAACAAGACCCGAACCGCGGTGAAATCGAATTCGTCCAAGGGCGGCGAGGGCTACAACGAGATTCGGCTCGAGGATAAGAAGGGCGAAGAGCAGATCTTTGTCCATGCGGAGCGCAACCAGGATGTCCGCGTCAAGAACGATTCGCTGGAGTGGATCGGCCACAAGCGCCACCTGATCGTCAAGAAAGATCAGCTCGAGCAGGTGGACGAGAACAAACATATGCTGGTCAAGAAGGACCAGGTCGAGAAGATCGAAGGTGACCTGCACGAGACCGTCGATGGTGACCGAAAGCAGGCGATCAAAGGTGATCAGAATCTGAAGGTGGGCGGGGACCGCAAGGAGGCCATCTCCGGTGAGGAGAACCTTAAGGTCACCGGAGATATCAACCTCCAGACCAGTAAAGATCTGTCGCAAAAGGCCGGCACGAACGCCTATCTGAAGGGTGGCATGAACATCGGCATCCAAGGCGGCATGGGCGTCCATGTAAAGGCCGGAACGAATCTGGTCCTGGAGGGTGGTGCCAATATCACGCTCAAGTGCGGCGGCGCGTCGATCTCTCTGACCCCGACCGCCATCTTCATCTCCGGTGCGCCACTGGTCAATATCAATTCGGGCAGCGCCGCTGTCCCGGGCGGAGGCTGCTCACCCACGGCGCCTGCCAGTCCGGCCAGTCCGGATGAGCCCGAGGAGGCGCAGGTCGCCGACGACGATCGCGCCGGCAAGATCGCCAAGGCGAAGAAGGCCGAGAAGCCGCCGAAGCCATCGAAGTATGGGGCGCAGGCCGTTGCACTGCGTGCAGCGTCAACCTCCGGTGCGGCCGTATGCAAGGAGTGTGAGGCGGCTGCGGCTTCCAGCTCGGGTGGTGGTGGCGCTCGCGCCGGTGCATCCGGAGCGGACAGGTCCGGTTCCGCTGCTGGATCGAGCCCCATGGGAGCGGCTGCGCACACCCAGGGCAACCAGCCGGCCTTCGGGGGGGGCAACAGTGGATCTCCGAGAATGGCTGGACACGAGGCGAGCCACACCGTGCAGCAAGGCGCGGGCGGCGGACGCGGCGGCGGACGCTAGTCCTGCCAAGCTGACCAGGCGTAACCGAACGATTGCACGAACATGCCAGAATTAAAGTCCGACATCGTCGAGGCCCTGCGGGCTGAATACTTCCCGAACGATGGCCTGATCGCCTATCTGTTGATCGATGGCGCCTCCGCAGCGGCGCTGATCGACCACCTCTATGACGACAAGGCTGACTTCGCGTGCCTGATCTCCGGCCCGTTGGAGCCCGATATGCAGGAAGTTGCGCCCTATCTGGTCGTGCTGCGCGATGGCGAACCCTTCAGCGAATGGATACTCAACTTCGCCTTTGGTGAGCATTGGGGCCTAGTGCTGCGCGCCTCGCTGCCGATGGAGGATCTGGCCCGCCGCTACCGCAAGCTGCTGCGGGTTCGAGGGGCTGAAGGTGAGCCCTTGTTCTTCCGGTTTTACGACCCCCGTGTGCTGCGCACTTACCTGCCGACCTGCATTGATGCAGAGGTGACATCCTGGTTCGACGGCGTTGATCACTACCTGGTCGAGGCCGACCCCGCCGATCGCCTTCTGCGTCTGTCCTCAGACGGCCGGGCTGTCAACACCCGAGAGATCCCCTTGCCGGTGTCGTGACAACGCGTCCGGTTTTGGAGTATCGTTTCCGCTACCAAGATTGAGGAGGTCCAGCGCATGCCCCCAGCCGCTCGCGTCACTGACATGCATACCTGTCCCATGGTCAACCCGGGGCCGGTGCCCCACGTGGGTGGACCAATTCTGCCTCCCGGCGCACCGACGGTGATCATCGCCGGCATGCCTGCCGCTGTTGTAACCAATATGTGTGTCTGTGTCGGTCCCCCGGACAGCATCGTTAAAGGATCGATGACGGTCCTGATCGGCGGGTTGCCGGCGGCGAGGATGGGCGACAACACGGCCCATGGGGGCGTCATCGTCAGCGGCGCCCCGACGGTTATGATCGGTGGGTAGCGCGTCGCGGGTACTCGCCCCAGTCTGCCGCCGCCGAAGCGTTGGCGGCGCAATCAAGCTCGCGATCTGAAACAAGGGGAGCACTGATGGCTCGCAAACGTGTGTGGTTGACTTGGTTGCCCGATGATCAGGATTCGGCCGATGTCAAAGACGTCATCCAAGTCTTGTCCCGGTCAGGTCTGGAGGTCGACGGGGCCAATTGGGATCGCGATCTGAAACAGGTCGGCTGGCTGCAGACGGCGCAACCCCTCACCGAGATCGACAAGGCCGATGTCTGGCTGATCGTCGGTCATGCTGCGGACTATGCGAATGAGGCCGTCCGTTATGGCTTGTCGCTGGCGAGCATCACGATCGCGGCGAAGCGGGGTCGCCCGTTGACCACGATCGTCGCGTCCATGGAGACCGGCGTGGAAGACGCCTCGCTGCCCTCGTTACTGTCCGACTGTAAGCGGTTCGGGCCACCGGCCGCGGCTTGGGGCGCGAAGACCATCGCGGCGGCGATGAGGCCGGCCAAGATCGCCGAGAGGTCGCCGTTTCGCATGAGTGTGATCGCCCATCCGTCCCTCGGCCACTGGTTCGAGATCGGACCGATAGAAGGCGAGTCCTGGAAAGGTGCGCTGCTCGGCGTCGACGACGGCGAGATAACCCATCAGGGCATTGGTCCCAGCGGCGCACTGCCGGACCATTGCACGCTTGAGTACCCGTCGCAAGGGCTCGTGGTCGAGACCGGCGGCAGGACCTACACCTGCTGGTCGGTCAAGAACGAGATAAGTCCCGGCACCTCGTACTTTGCCCGCGTTGTCGGATCACCCGCCAATCTGCTGCTGGGCGAGCATCCCGATGCGGACGAGTCGGAGATGTGGGTCCTGGATCTGATCTAGTGACCGTCGTTCCTCCTACACCATGCGCCCCGTCCCGCGAATTCCTCACGCTCCCACCGACGCCGCCGGCTTGAAGACCTTTCCGGTCAACGACGGCGAAAGCGAATGATCGCAGATCAGTCACAGTCGACCTTCTGATTTACATCCATGAATTTCCCGTCCCTTTGTTCTTGCAGTGGCGCTTGCGTCCATTCAGCGGCCGTCGCGTTGTGGTTGGTCGTCTCGGTGATCTCCATCCCGGTCCACGCGCAGGGCGCCTCGCCCGGCGCCGAGCCGACGCCGGCAGCGGACCAGCAAGGCCAGGCCGGCGTTCTGATCTTCGGTGAGCGTCTGCTCCACTACAAGCGCGATGAGGACGGCAATGGCAGCGGACGTTTCCAGCCGCCGTTGCCGGTGGATGACAGGGCCATGCTGCTGGCGGCTATGAAGTCGCTGACCCGGGCGGTCTATGGCGTTCACGGGATCGATGTGCAGGACACCGATGCCTTCGATCCAAAGATCGGCCGTGTGACCCGGCTGGAAGATTTCGACTTCGATTATCGCTTCATGCTTGATGGAACCGTTACGGATGGTGTTCGGGTCATCTTGGTGCAGCGCCGCGAGGCGGAGCGGACGATCGATGAAGATTTGTTGCTGCAGGAGCTGGAAGCGCTTTAGGCGATTGCCGGAAACTTTCATACCAGATGACGCAGGATTGACGTTCGCCTTCAAGGAGGGCTGGCGGGAGCATGGCGCGCTATGTGACCGCCAGCCCGACGCCGAAGGCGGGCGTCAAGACAAGTCAGATGGTATGAAAGTTGACAGAAATCGCCTTAGGGCGGGCAGCGCATCGAACCACAACTTGAAGAATTTCGGAGCCATGATTCCAAACACAACAGGATTGGGGTGTTCAGATAGGCCGTTGGCCGTCTGTGCTGGGCTGTGTCTATCGACACTGTTGACGGGATGCTGCATCGCGCCGTCCGATCCGGGTGTGGCGCCCGTCGCGGCACCGGTTGCCGCGGCTGCACCGGCTGAGGAGACCGTCTATGAAGCGATGACTCCGGCCGATGCCCCGATATTGGCCGACTCCGCATCCATGGGGGCCGAGGCGGTCGCTGCACCGGTCGAGCCCTTGACGGAAGCGGCGCCGGCCGCGGCGCCAGCGGCGCCGGCGCCCCTCGCGGGCACCAAGTACGCCTATGACGATGTCGGACTTTCCCTCGTGGTGCCGAACGGCTGGACGCAGCAGTTGATGACCGGAGGCATCATCGCCCTCTTCTCCGGCGATTACGGTGGTGGCGAGAGCGGTGCCCTCATGCTGATCTCCAAGCACGCCGGCGGTGTTCCGGCGGACGATGCACAGTTGGAGACCCTGCTCAAGGGCGGGTTGGACCCCGCCGCGATCAAGCAGGCGGGACCGATCCGCTTCCCCATCGGCGGCAAGCAGGCATCGCAGCTCATAGCGAAGGGCACCAATGACGACGGCGCGAGCTACGAGGCGATGCACACCATCATCCAGTCTGGAACCCAAGCGGTCTCCGTGAAGTCCATGGCCTTCGATGCCCTGAGCAGCCGCAAGCCGACCTTCGACGGGGTGATGGAGTCGATCACCTTCTCCGGCGGTTAGGTAAGGCGACGTTTGCACCGGGGGAGGGTTGCGGGCGCAGCCCAAACAGACCAGGAGCGACAAAAAAGCCCGCACAAGGCGGGCTCGGGCAAGACTCGGCGGGGTGAGGCTTAGAGTTCGTCGGCGCCGATCTGCTTCATCAGATTGAAGCTCTTGACAAACGGGCCGGCCATGCGCGGGTCCTTGACCATCGCGGCGTAGTCACCGGTCTTGAACTTGAGCTTGCCGGTGGCGTAGGCGGTACCCATGCCCATCATGCCGATGCCCTTCTCGACCCACTTCAGCCAATCCTTCATGTCCGCGCGCATGTCCCAGTCCGGCTGCTCACCGGCGAAGTCGCCGGCGCGAACGCAGATGCCGTTCTCGACGACAAAGACGCCGCGGGGATCGTCGTCGTCCTTGAAGCCACAGGTGATGATGGAGTTGAAGTTGATCTCAGCGAGCTTGCCGCTGACCTCCGGCTCGTTGTTCCAGGCGTCTTTGAGCTCGTTCATCCAGTCGGCGGAGAAGAGTTTGGCCATGTTGCGATGTCCTCCAGCGTGAGAATAGTTGGCCGCCTAAGCCTGTGCTTGGCGGCCGTTTGCGTTGGTGATCTGCGGCGCAGATTCTAGCAGGAACGGGGCGCTGGATGCGCTACCGCTTGCTAGGCCGGGCGGATGCAGGCCTGTGGTCGGGTGTGGGCAGATCGTTCCGGTGGCGAGGACGGGTTGTTTGCGTTTTGTGAACAAGCCGTCGAAAATGGCAGCAGTCCGTTGTCGTGATCGAGTTACCGCCGGCCGCCGGTTGCAACAACGCGCGAAGTGTCCGACCAAGCGACTGGTGATCCAGCAATGAAGAGCGTTCTCGTCACCCGCCCAATCCATCAGGCGGCTGCGTTTGCCGCCGCACTGCAACAGGTGGGGCTCAGGCCCATCCTGTTTCCGACCGTCGAGATCCGCTGTGTCGACGGCTGGAGCGCGCCGGACCTTTCCGGCTTCGCCGGCGTCTTCTTCACCAGTGTCAATGCCGTTCGCTGCCTATGCCCGCGACTGCGCTCGGACGCCCTCGCCTGCCTGCGCCGGTCCAGGATTTGGGCCGTCGGTCGTTCCACCGCCGCGGCCCTGGCCGAGCATGGCATCGGCACCGAGCCGCTGCCGGTGCGGGCGGATGCCGACCACCTGATGGCCGCCATCGACCCGGCGGAGATCGCCGGGCGCGCCTTCCTCTTTGTCCGCGGCACCCTGTCCTTGGGTACCATCCCTGCGGTGATCGCCGAGGGCGGCGGGCGATGCACCGAGCTGACCGTCTACGCGAACCGCAAGCCCTCAGCAATCGATGCGGGCCGGATCAGGGCCATGCTCGGCGCCGGCGAGATCGATTGCCTATCGTTCACCAGCCCGTCGACGGCAGACAACTTCTTCGAGGCCGTGGGCGGTCCGCCTATGGCTGCGGGTGTGCGCATCGCCGCCATCGGCGAGACCACCGCGGCCGCCCTGCGCCGGCGTGGACTGTCGGTCGACATCATGCCGGCGGTCTACGACGGACCAAGCTTGGTGCGGGCGATCGCCGAGCATTTCTCGGCGGCCGGCTGAGGGTCGTGTGGAGGCTATCCGGCCTCGGCCTGGATAATGACGCTGAAGGTCTCCAGTCGGCCCTCGCCGCTGAAGGCCTCCTTGGGCAGCGGGTTCTGGTGCGCGGCCTTGAAGTCGTCGGACTTGAGCCAGGCCTCGAAGGCGGTGCGGTCCTGCCAGGCGGTCTGGACCAGATAGGGCGTGTCGTCGCTCTCCGGGCGCATGATCTCCATGCGTACGAAGCCGGGCTGCAGCTCGACTTGGCCGGCGCGCGCCCGGAAGCGTTGCTCGAAGGCGTCGTGCCAGTCCTTGGTCACGGGGACACGGTTGATGACGATGTACATGGTTGGGCTCCTCGGTGATGGTGGATGGGGCGCCCGCCGGGATCGGGGTGTCCCGCGCTCCGGGATAGGGCGTCCGCTGGTCTTGGGGTCAGCACTGCGCGCATTCTGCGGCCTCGGGTGCCGTGATGCCAGTGGCTGAGGATTTCTCCGCGAAGGCGCTGGGCCTCTGCGATGGAGCTTCGGTTGAATACCTGCACAGTCTCAATAACGCCCGGGGCTTGCATCCGGCTGCCGGGGATGGCCGAATAGGCACCCTGAGATCCGATCCCATCCCGTCAGTCCGCCAAGCTTGCCCATAGGACCCGCCATGTCCCGCTCTCTGATTGCGCTGCTGTTCCTGCTCCCGACCCTGGCCGTGGCCGCCATCCCGGCCACGCCGGTGATGACGCTGTACAAGTTCAACGGTCCGCTGGAGGTGCCGTACTACCGCATCGGCGGCAACGGCCCCGGGGCGCGGGCCGGCAGCCTCGTCCAGGGCACGTCGGTGATTCCCTGCCTGGTGGTGCGCAACGGCCGCGCGCTGACCGACGGCAAGGGGACGCCCTATGTGGGCTTCGAGATCGTCGTCGACGCGCGCAAGGCCCGGGGTCGCGCCGATACGCGCAAGTTCGAGCGCACCTTTGCGGCGCGCAAGCAGATGCGCGTTGCCAACCATCACTGCGATCCGGGCGTCAAGCATGTGCTCAACGTTCGCGAACTCTATGTGCTGGAGAAGCCGCCGTTCTTCGATCCCAAGGGCAAGGGCGATGCGAAGGCGGCGGCGCGTGACGGCAAGACCGAGCTGGACCGCATCGTGCGGACCTTCCACAACTCGTCGCAGTGTGACGGCGTGAACCGCAGCCTGCTCGGGCGGCGCGCGCGCTTGGCCTCGGCCTGGGACGGCTTCATCAGCCGCAACACCGGCAAGTGGGACAAGCGCACGCTGGCCCGTGCCAAGCACCTGGACTATACGATGCGCACGGCCCTGTTCGAGGGTCACCTGGATCGGGGTTGCTCGGCCTACGGGGCCTGTGAGCGCAACGTGGTGGCGCTGTCGATCCGCAACCGCGCGGTGGGGCAGTGCCTGAAGCGTCAGGGCTGCCGCTTTCCCGGGGACTTCCAGGGCGCGGCATCGGACCCGCTGCAGTACAACATCTGGGATGCCTATCTGACCCAGATCTCCGGCCTGACCGCCTGCTACATGCGCGCGGATTTGGATAAGGAGGACTTCTATCGCCGCATCCAGGCCATGTATGCGCAGAACGTCGGCGACGTGGAGCGCATCCTTTACGGCACCGACACCGACTTGGCGGCGGTCTTTCCCGGCTCCTCGGACCTGACCCAGCTGCGCCACTACTATCACCCGCCGGCCATGGGTAAGTGCTTCCCGCAGCGCGACCGCATCGAGTACATGTCCGGCGCCGTCGCCGAGAAGGGCGCCGATCATGCGCTGATCGCCAACCAGCGCATCAAGGTCGACGAGCGCGTCGGCAGCGGCTACCGCTTCCGCGAGTTCCGCTTCGATCAGGGGCCGCGCACGGACGAGATCCGCATCGAGAACAACTACCCCGGCTTCATCGTCGACGGCCGCAAGGTGCGGCTCGGCGGCGGTGGGGGCTGCACCGCCTATGGTGTCTCCCGCGGCTGCAAGTTCAGCAACGTGGGGCGCTGGCGCAAGACCCCGAGCTGGCTCACCGCCGGCCGGCCGCTGGCGCTGAACTGCCGCATCGATGACCGCGGCGAGTCCTGTCGTGGCGGCGGTCGCAGCGAGCGCGTCACCGTGGGTGGCTCCTGCGACATCGAGATGATGCCGGTGTCGCGGGTGCATTGACGTGGCCCACCTGAGGCGCAACTGCGCCCCACCGCAACCGGACTGGAGCATGACCATGATCAATCTGTGCCGCAGCTTTCGGGGCTGCGCTTATCGCATCGGCCTCGGCACGGGACTGCTCGCGGCCGTGCTGGTGGCCGGCTGCGGACCGGCGGGGGAAGACGTGCGCGTCAGCTACTGCAAGCGTCTGCTGCTGTCCCAGCTACCCGCGTTGGGGCTGGCCCAGGCAGGCCACCGCTGGATCTCGGCCGATGCCGAGCCCCGGGGCTACGAGCACTTGCGCGTGGCCCTGCGGCTGGAGGCGGCGAATGCTCAGGGCGAGATGACGCCGGCCCACGCGGTGTGCTTCTACGACTACGACGCCGTCGACGATACCGCCATGACCCTGGCCGATCCGCTGACGTCCTACTCCACGTCGCCGTCGCGGATGACGGTCAACGGCAGGGCGTTGAGCCGCAGTCAGCTCACCCGTGCCAAGCGTGACGTGCTGCCGCGGCCTTAAAGCCGATGCGTTCTCAAGCCCCGTCACCGAAGCGCGCCTCGCGCAGCGCATCCGGCGCCATGGGCTTGGCGAACAGGTAGCCTTGGGCCAGGTCGACGCCTGCCTCGCGCAGAAATGCGGCCTGGTCCCTGGTCTCGACACCCTCGGCCACGGTCTCCATCTCAAGTCCGCGGGCGAGCGCGACGATGGTGCGCACGATGGCATCCTGGTTGGTATCGCCACCGATGTCGGTGACGAAGGAACGGTCGATCTTGAGCCGATCGATGGGCAGCAGATTCAACAGGGCCAGACTGGAGTAGCCGGTGCCGAAGTCGTCGATGGCGATGGACGTGCCCAGGGTCTTGAGCGCGGTGAGCACGCTGCGGCTGTGCTCGGGGTTGCGCATCAGCATGGACTCGGTGACCTCCAACTCCAGGCGATCGGGGGTGATGGTGAATGCGCGAAGGGCATCGGACACCTCGGCGACCAGCCCCGGGCGCTCGATCTGGCGCACCGATAGGTTGACGCTGACCCGCGGCACCCACAGGCCTTCTTGCTCCCATGCGCGCATCTGCCGGCAAGCGGTGCGCAGCACCCAGCGGCCGATGTCGCAGATGATGCCGATCTCCTCGGCTAGGCCGATGAAGCGGTCCGGGCGGACCTGTCCCAGGGTCGGATGCTGCCAGCGGGCCAGGGCCTCGACCCCGGCAAGTCCCTCTCCGGCGAAGTCGACAAGCGGCTGGTAGACCAGCCGCAGCTCATTGCGCTCGATGGCCCCGCGTAGGGCGTGCTCCAGCAGCAGTCGTTCGTAGGCGCCTTCGGTCAGCGCGCGGGTGAAGAACTGGAAGTTGTTGCGCCCGCGCTGCTTGGCCTCGTAGAGCGCCCGATCGGCGTGCTGGAGCAGCGTGTTGGCGTCGTCGCCGTCGTCCGGCGACAGGCTGATGCCGACGCTGGCGGTGATGATCAGCTCATGGCCGTCGACCTTGAGCGGCGCGGCGACGGTCTTGAGCAGGGTCTCGGCCAAGGGCGCGAGGGCCTCCGCGGAGCTGACCTGCTCGGTGAGCAGCACGAACTCGTCGCCGCCGAGGCGGGCAAGCCGCCGGTCTTGCCGCTGCAGGACGTGCAGGCGACGGGCGGTCTCCATCAGCAACGCGTCGCCGGCCGGATGGCCCAGGGTCTCGTTGACACCCTTGAGCCGGTCGAGCCCGATCAGCAGCACCGCCACCGATCGGCCGGCCGTCTGCGCATGCTCGAGCACCCGATCCAGCCGCTCCAGGAACAGCGCCCGGCCCGGCAGGCCGGTCAGCGTATCGTGACTGGCGGCGATCTCGACCTGGCGCTCGGCGGCGCGCAGCTTCGACAGGTCGGAGAAGACGGCCACGTAGTGCGACACTCGACCGGTGCCGTCGCGGATGTCGTTGATGCTGAGCCATTCCGGATAGACGCTGCCGTCCTTGCGCCGGTTCCAGATCTCGCCCTGCCAGCGGCCCTCGTCGGCCAGGCTCATCCAAAGCTCCCGATAGAATGCCTCGCCGTGACGGCCGGACTTGAGCAGGCTCGGGTTGTGGCCGATCGCCTCGTCCGCGCGATAGCCGGTGATGCGCTCGAAGGCTGGATTCACCGTCAGGATGGCGGCGTTGGCATCGGTCACCAGGATGCCCTCGCTGGTGCTCTGCATCACCTGATCGGCCAGGCGTTGGCGCTCGGCGGCCTGGCGCTGCTCGGTGATGTCCTCGCCGACGGACTGGTAGGAGACGGGTCGGCCGCGGTCATCGAAGATGGCACGGTCGGTCCAGCGCTGCCAGCGCAGCCGGCCGTCGGCGTCGAGCACCTGGTGCTCCTGGGAATGGGTCGGCTGGCCTGGCGTCAACGCCTGGAGTTTGGCCAGGATCTCCGCGTGCTCCGGCTCCGGGATCAGCTCCAGAAAGCTGTGGCCGATAAGCGCGTTGGCGGTTTGGCCGAAGCACGCGCAGTAGGCGCGGTTGACGAACTGGATTTGTCCCCCGGGCAGGAAGCGGCAGATCAGGACGGGGGCGTCCTCGACCACGGCGCGGTAGACCGACTCGCTGGCGCGCAGGTCGTCTTCGGCCTGCCAGCGCCCCAGGGTGCCGGCGAGCAAGTCGGCGATCAGGCGCAGCGCCCCCAGCTCGGCGCTGGACCAGCGCCGCTGCCGGCGCACCGCATCGCAGCCGATGAAACCGAAGGAATGGCCCCGACGAAACAGCGGCGCGGCGATCAGCGAACGGATCTGCTGGGCCTGGAACAGGCGCTGCTCGGGGGCGGCCTCGGGCGGCAGCTGCCCCACATCGTCGATGGCCAGGACCGAGGGCTCCTCCATCTGCGACCACCACCAGGGGGTATGTGATACCGGAAGGTCTTGGGTCGCCTCACGCTCGGCACGGATGCCGGCGGCGCACCATTCGTGGCTATTGCTGATGGTGCGCCGATCCGGCGAAAACTGGAACAGATAGCAGCGATCGGCGTCGAGGTGGCGGGCCAGGCGCTTGAGCAGCGCGTTGATGGCGGCATCCTTGGCCGGCACGGACACCGCCTGCAGCTCTGCGGCGGTCTCGCTGACCAGGCGCTCGGCGGCGTGCCGGCGCTCTTGCTCGACAAGGGCGTCGCGCAGGGACTGCTCGGCGCGGCGGCGCTCGCTGAGGTCCTCGATGGCCACCAGGACGTGGTCCCAATGCGCATCGTGGCCAGGGGTGATGATCAGATTGACCATCACGTCGATGTGTCGGCCGGTCAGCGTACGCTGCCTGGCTTCGCCGCGAAAATGCGTGGCGCCGCCGTGCAAGGCCGCTATCTGGCGGGCGAAGATGTCGAGCTGGGAGTTGTCCACCACCCGCTGCAGGCCGCGCATCAGCTCAGCCTCGGAGCGGGCCTCATAGAGTGCGGCGCTGCGGGCATTCAGCGCCAGCACCCGGACCCTCGCGATGCACTGGCGTACCCCCTCGGGATGGGCATTCAGCCAGGCGGGGATGTCGTCGATGCCGCCGGCGGCGAGCGCGTCGAGATAGGCCTTGACCGCGGAGAAGTCCTCCTCCCAGAGCGAGACCGGGGCGTGGTCGAAGAGCATCCGCCGGCGTCGCGCCTGCTCGCGGGTCTCGCGGTGGGCCGCCGCCAGCTGCTCGATGGCCAGGCCGGTGAACAGCGAGGCGATGACGGCGCTGCCCAGGTAGGCCTGCAGCCGCAGCACCGCCTCTGCTGCCGAGCCTGCATCGGTCATGAACGGCCCCTGGCCGGCGGCGGCCAGACTGACCGAGATCAGCACCAGCAGGCCCGAGGCCGAGATCGCCCCCGAGACGCCGAAGCGCAGCGCCGCCCACACCAGCAGCGGCAGGCTGAAGAAGGTCAGTGCCTCCACCGGCAGCAGCATCGGCTCGGCGGCGATCAGCCCGATCAGCAACAGGATCAGCAGATGCTCGGCCAGCCGGCGCTTGGGCATCCGCCACCGGCGCTCGCGCAGCCAGCGCGCCGCATAAAGCACCATCGGCGCCACCAGCAGCACCCCCAGGGCGGAGGACGAGACCCAGGTTCGGTAGACCGCGGCAAAGTCGTCCGCCAGTCCATGCCCGACCACGGCGGCGGCGCCGAGGGTAGCGGCCCCGGCCGGCAGCAACAGCACCGCCAGCAGCAGGAACAGGATCAGCTGGCGAAAGCTCTGAAAGCCGGCCCGCCCGCCGCACAGGCGCTCGACCACCATGGCACCGCCCCAGGCCGTGAACAGATCGGCGGCCAGGACGCTCGCCACCAGGGACAGCGGCCTGCCGGTGACCATCGGCCCCAGCAGCAGGGTCAGGCTTGCCACCAGCGCAATGAGCCAGGGCCGCCGCTGCGCCGGCAGCAACACCAGCCAGGCCAGCAGCCAGCCATCCGGCAGCCACAACAGCGCCATGTGATCCGGCCCCGCCTCCAGGTGCAGCGCCCAGAAGGTCAGCAGCAGGTGGCCGATGGCGGCCAACAGGATCAGCCCGGCGTGACCGGCATCCAGGCGCATCGAGAGCCTCATCCTGCGCGGCTCCTGGCTCGCCCACCGGCGTCCGGGGCCGCGGCTGCGCGGGTCTTCTGCCCGCGCCCACTGCCCCGGTCAGCGGACATCGATCCGCGACTGGACGAGGGTGGCCAAGGCATCGATCGACCGGAAATGGGCCGGTACCATATCGTTGCCGCCCAGCTCAAGACCGAACGCCTGTTCCAGATGGGTCGCCAGTCCCATCAGCGTCAGCGAGGTCATCAGGCCGCGTTCGATCAGGTCGTCGGAATCGGCGAAGTCCGCCGGGGCGTCGCCGCCGAAACAGGCATCCACCAGATAGGCGCGCAGGCAGGCGCGGATGGCGCTCAGGCTGATGGGTGAGGGGTTGGTCGTCGGCTGGATCGGACTCAATGCCTGGACTCCGTTGCGGGCCCCCGCGGCGGCGGAGGGCGGGGTAGGGAGTGGATTTGTCGCGGCATTTTACGCCGTGCGTCTGCTTTAGGTGGGCTTGCGTCGGCCTGAAGCCTGTCCGGTCGCGTTCGGCACGGCACGGCACCGCCCCGTGCAAGGCTGCGCGATGATTTATCAAACGGCAATCCTGCCGTAATCTCGGTGGCTAAGCGAGCGCCTGCGATTGCCGACTCCCGACTCCCGAAGCTCGACTGATCCGGGGTCGGGTCGCGCCGCTGCCGGCATCGGGGTATGGTAGCGGCAGCGCGGGGCGGGTACGGGTCGGACCGGCCGGCGCAGTCGATTCCTCGCCGACCGGATCAGGACCGCAAGCCATGTCCCCACTCCCAGGTCAGAGCGCCCGCCGAGGGCGCGTCGTCCCCCAGCAGCCAAGCACGCCGACGCCGGCAGGTGGCCGGCATGGATAGCCCGGTGGAGCGCAGCAACGCCGAGCAGGCCGCGACCGAGCCCGGCATCCCCGCCCCCGGCGAGCTCGACCCGGAGCGCGTCATCACCACCCAGTTCACCCGTGCCCGCCGGCACCTGCACGACATCGCGCCCGGCCTGGTGGACTTCCTGCGCCTGCCGCGGCGCACCATCACCGTCAACGTGCCCATCGAGCGCGACGACGGCACCGTCGCCAGCTTTGTCGGCTATCGGGTGCTGCACAACCGCCTGCTCGGCCCCGGCAAGGGCGGCATCCGTTATCATCCGGCGGTCTCCATGGGCGAGGTCGCGTCGCTGGCGGCCCTGATGACCTGGAAGTGCGCCCTGGTGCGGGTGCCGTTCGGCGGCGCCAAGGGCGGCGTGACCTGCGACCCCAAGCAGCTGAGCGAGCGCGAGCTGCGCCGCATCACCCGCCGCTTCATCGCCGAGCTGGGGGACAACATCGGCCCCTACACCGATATCCCGGCCCCGGACCTCTACACCAGCAGCCAGACCATGGCCTGGATCTACGACACCTACGACAACCTGCACCCCGGTGAGAACAACCTGCCGGTGGTCACCGGCAAGCCCATGGAGATCGGCGGCTCGGCCGGGCGCAGCGAGGCCACCGGTCGCGGCTGCGTCTACGCGCTGGAGCGCTTCCTCGCCCTTGGCGCCGTGCCGGGCCTCACCGAGGTCAACCACGCACGGGTGGCGATCCAGGGCTACGGCGAGGTCGGCCGGGTCTCGGCGCGGCTGCTGCGCGAGGGCGGGGCGCACATCATCGCCATCAGCGACTCGCGCGGGGCCGTGCTGGCGGAGAACGGCGATGCCCTCGACCTGGAGGCACTGGCCGCCCACAAGGCCGCCAACGGCACCGTCGTCGGGCTGCCGGGCAGCCGCAGCATCACCAACGACGACCTACTGGCGCTGGACTGCGACGTGCTGATCCCGGCCGCCCTCGGCGGGCAGATCCACTCCGGCAATGCCGCGCGGGTGCAGGCCAGGGTCATCGTCGAGGGCGCCAACCGGCCGGTCACGCCGGAGGCCGATGACATCCTCGCCGGCAAGGGCTGCATGGTGTTGCCGGACATCCTCGCCAACGCCGGCGGCGTCACCGTCAGCTACTACGAGTGGGTGCAGAACATCGAGCATCACAGCTGGCCCCTGGAGGAGATCAACGGTCGCCTGCGCAATCGCATGAATGCCGCCACCGACCGCGTCGTCAACCGCTGGCGCGCCTTCCCGAGCGACTGCCCCGAGGGCGAGCTGTGCACGGATCTGCGCACCGCCGCCCTGGTGGAGGCGGTGGAGCGCCTGGCCCTGGTCATCGGCCAGCGCGGGATCTGGCCCTGATGGCTGATGCACGCTTTCGCCTGCCGCGGGCCTACAAGCTGGCCCTGGCGCTGGCGGTGGTTGTCGGCCCGTTCTACTGGCTGATGTTCACCCCGGACGGCCAGCGCCGCAGCGACCTGTTCCTGCTCAACCTGACCGGGCGCGACGGCTTCAATGTCGCCTTCGAGCGCCTCGACGACCGGATCACCGAGGCCGACCTGCGCGCGCAGTTCCCGCGCGCCGAGCTCGCCTGCGGCCTGGCGCCGTCCACCTTCGGGGATCGCGCCTGCGTGGCCGAGATCGCCTCCTACAACGGCGTGCCGGCGCGCATCGCCACCGTCTACCTGCAGGGCGATGAACTCCGGGTGCTGCGGCTGGACTACCAGCCCCGCTACCATGACCTGCTGCGCGCCGAGCTGCTGCGTCAGCACGGCGAGCCCGCGGAGCAGTCGACGACGGCGCAGCCGGTGATGCGCTGGCAGCTGCCCGGCGGCGTGCTGCTGCTGCCGGCGGAAGAGGTCGATGCGCGGCGCGACGCGTCGCTGATCTGGCTGTCGCGGCAGGTCGTCGATGCCGGCGGCGGCGCCTGATCCTGCGGCCCGCCGCGCCGGCGCTCAAGCAGTCTGATGGTGTTCAGGGTGCGGCGCGCAGGCGCCCGCGGATCTCGGGGAATGCCTGCTCGGCGCGATCGATGGGGATGGTCATGCCGAAGCCCTGATAATTGGCGTTGCTGCCCTGGGTCAGCTTGGCGAAGTTGACGCCGATGACGCCTCCCTCGCCGTCGATCAACGGGCCGCCGCTGTTGCCGGGCAGGAGCTGGACGTTGGTGAGGATGCGGTTGCGCCCGATCTTGGTGATGACCCCGGGGGTGATGGAATCGCGCTGGCCGAGCGGGGTGCCGATGGCATGGACGGCTTGACCCTGCTGCGGTCGGGGACCGACCCTCAGGCTCGGGGTGCGCACGCCGTCGAGCTTGAGCAGGGCCAGGTCATGATCGTCGCTGACGGCGATCAGGTAGGCCTGATGCTCGGTGCCGTCCTTGAGGACGACGCTGAAGACCCGGGCGACCCGCGCGCTGTTGCCCTTCCAGTCGATCTCCCGGCGGGCCGCGCGCAGCTGGTCTTGTTGGTCCCTGATCTGGGCGTCGAGGGTCTTGTGGTGGTCTTGGTAGTAGGCATGGCGTTGCCGCAGCATGCGACCGCGACCGCTGTCGGGGGGGCCGTCGTACTCGTCGAGGGCGGCCTTGGCGTCGGCGGTGAGCTTGCGGCGGCTGCGAAGCTCGCGCTTGAGGTCGCGGAGCTGGTCCTCGGCGGCCTCCAGCTCCTGCTCCTGCGCTTGCCAGGCACCGGTCTCGGTGGGACGCACGACGTGGCGATTGGTCAGCAGGTAGCCGTCGTCGGTGACGAAGAAACCGGCCCCCTGGCCCGTTGAGCTGTGCACCGCGGTGGCCGCCAACGTGGCCCGTTGGAGCGGGTCCGGGTTCGGGTAGGCGCGCTCGAGCCGCGCGGCCAGGTCCGAGCCCGCGGATGGCGCGGGGACGAGGGGCGCGGCGGGGAGGGCGGTGGAGGTCGGCGCCGCGTCCGGGGGTGGGCGGTCGGAGAAGATGGTGCGGCCGCGGGCGTCTTGGTACTGATAGATCTCGGCGAGGGCCGCGGGCTGGCCGAGCACGGCGATGGCCAGGACCGGCAGCCAGGGTGCGACGCGAAGTCGGACTGTCGTCGGCGATTCGGTGCGCTGGCTCGGGTGTCTGTTCATGCTGCGGACGTCTCCTCGGCTGCGGAGGTGGCTGGTCTGCGTCACCTGCGGTTGCAGTGCGCGTGAGAGGTAGCGGACGCCGAGACGGCGGTCGGCATTGGCGGCGTCCGGCCCCATGTCGGTGGTCTTGTCGGAAAAACCCGATGCCACCCGACCCCGCCCGACCCATCACATCATGTTGTCCACCGACCCCGCAATCCTCACCCACCTGGCTTGGCTCATCGTGGCTTGGCTCGTCTATTTCGGTCTGCATTCGCTGCTCGCGTCACTGGCGGTCAAGCGCCGGGTGGCCGCTCGCCGACCGGCCTGGATGGCCCTGTATCGGATCGGCTTCAACACGCTGGCGGTGCTGCTGGTGCTGCCGCCGTTGTGGCTGACGCTGAGCGGGCCGGGACCGACGTTGATCGCCTGGACCGGGGGCGGCTGGTGGATTGCCAACGGGCTCGCCCTGGCGGCCGTGGCCGCCGTGCTCTGGTCCCTGCGCTGGTATGACGGGGCGGCCTTTCTGGGGCTGCGGCAGTGGCGGGAGCAGAGCCGGGTGGTGGCGGATCAGGACGCATTTGCCATCTCGCCGCTGCACCGCTGGGTGCGCCACCCCTGGTACAGCCTGAGCTTGGTGCTGATCTGGACCCGGGACATGGACCCGTCTTTCTTGGTCACGGCCCTGTTGCTGACGGGCTATTTCGTCGTCGGCGCCCGCCTGGAGGAGCACAAGCTCATCACCTACCACGGCGAGCGCTATCGGCGCTACCGCGATCGGGTGCCGAGCCTGGTGCCCCTGCCGTGGCGGCATCTGACGGTGGCGCAGGCGCGGGCGCTGGTCGAATGAGCACGGGCATCGGTAGCGCTGTCGAAGGGCTTCTGGCTGCTCACTCCAGCGACTGCACCTGCACCCGCCCCGACCCGGTGCGCCCCCGCAGCGCGGGCCGGTACATGTCCTCCACCTGCGCCGCCGGATGGGCGAACGCGCCGGGGGAGACGGCGCGCACGACGTAGGCGAGCTGGAACCGGGTGGGGTCCTTGCGGCCGCGGTCGACGGCGGCGACGAAGCGCTCGGTGCGGAAGGCGGTGTGGGCCGGGTTGGTGACGACGTTGAGCCAGGGCAGGCCGTCGATGGCGCCGGAGGAGACGAGGCTGGGGTTGTCGATCTCGTAGCCGGCGGGGAGCGGGTCGTTGATGATCAGGCGGGCGGCGCGGCGCTCATCGGCGGTGATGGTCAGCAGGACGATGCGGCGCTCGCCTTGGTCGGCGCGGTTCGGGTCGGCGCGGCGGCCGTCGAGGTCGTAGTAGGCGCGCTCGATGCGGTAGCCGGCGGCCTGCGCCGGTGGCGGCTCCAGCGGGGTGCCGGTGACGCTGATCAGGGCGTCGAGGGGGCGCGGGCCGGTGTTGGCGATGGTCAACGGCGCGGTGGTCAGGTCATCGAGGGTCAGGGCGCGGTAGAACGGGCCCTGGTGGGCTTGGCCGTCGATGCGCAGGCGAGGGCTGGCGGCGCCGTCCATCAGGGCATGGGCGGCGAGCAGCAGCCAGGCCTGGTCCTGGGTGCTGTGGTGGTCGGTGGCCTGCCAGCGCGCGCTCAGGGCCTGGCCCAGGTCGGCGATGGCGACGGCGTCGGTGCCGGTCTCGGCGGCCAGGGTCAGCAGTGCGGCGCCGTCGCGCAGCTGCGAGCCGTAGTCGCGGCGCCAGCCGTCGTCGGCCTCGGCGTTCCTGGCCCGCCACAGCGCATCGGCGCTGCGCAGGGCCTCGGCGGCGCGTTGCCCCTCGCCGTAGAGGGCGAGCGCGGCGCCGAGCTGGGCGCGGGCCATGGGCGTGGCGAAGGCGTCGAGCTTGGTCTCCTGGTAATAGCGCAGATCCCCCAGCGTCGCGCGGGTGTTGCGGGCGAGCACATAGAGGGCGTAGGCGATGCCCTCGCCGCCGTCGGTGAAGTCCGGGGCGTAGCCGACCTGGTTCTTGAGATTGTCCAGCGCGAGCGTGAACGGGGTCTTGGGCACGGCATGGCCCTGTTCGCGGGCGCGGGTCAGGAAGTCGGTCACGTAGGCGTCGAGCCAGAGGTCGCTGTTGCCGGCCCCCCAGACGCCGAAGCCGCCGCGGGCGGATTGGTTGCCGAGCACGGCCGCGATGGCGTTGTCGATGCGCTCGGCGATGTCCGCGGCGGCGTCGCCGGGGTTGTCGCCGAGACCGGCGGCGACCGCCACCTGGTTCAGATACAACAGCGGCAGCCCGCGGCTGGTCTGCTGCTCGGTGCAGCCGTAGGGGTAGCGATCGAGCGCGCGGACCAGGCCGGGGATGTCGATGGCGCCGGCACCGCTGATGGACAGCGTCCAGCTGCCGCTGCCCGGTAGCAGGCCGCCCCATTCGGCGGTGGTGGCGGCGGCCAGGTCCTGGTCGAGGATCAGTCCCGGTCCGTTCGGCGCCAATCCGATCTGGCGCTCGGCGCGCACCGGTGGCTCCAGGCTGCGCACGCCGAGGGTCAGCGCCTTGGTCAGGCGCTGGCCGTCGGGGGTCTCCAGCGTCAGCAGGATCTGCTGGTCACCGACGGCGGTGGCGGTCAGCGGCAGGCTGACTTGGGTGCGGCCGGCAGCGGGGACGTCGACGGCAATGGGTCGGTCGCTGTCGCCGAGCCTGAGCCCGTCGCCGGCGCTGGCGGCGGTCAGCGTCATGGCGCCGGCGGGTCCCTCCACATGGGCCAGCTCGACGCGGATGCGCGAGCGGTCGCCGGGGGCCAGGAAGCGGGGCAGGGCGGCGCTGATGACCACCGGGTCGCGCACCAGCACATCGGCGGCGGCCTGGCCGAGGCCGGCGGCGGACCAGGCCATGGCCATGACGCGCACGCTGCCGTTGAAGTCCGGCAGCGGGAACTCGACCTGCGCCTTGCCGGCGGCGTCCAGCTCGACGATGCCGGAGTGGAAGGCGACCAGGGTCTCGCTCGGCGGCGGGCCGTCGAAGCGGGTCAGGGCCATGGCATCGCCGCCGGAGCGCACCCGGCCGGGGGCGCCGATCATGCGGTCGATGAGGCGACCGTAGAGGTCGCGGATGGCGAGCCCGAGGCGGCGCTGGCCGAAGTACCAGCCCTCCGGCGCCCAGTCCTGGAAGTCGGTGAGGTTGAGGATGCCGTTGTCGACGGCGGCGACGACG
Source organism: uncultured Gammaproteobacteria bacterium (assembly GCA_942491465.1). GTDB lineage: Bacteria > Pseudomonadota > Gammaproteobacteria > Chromatiales > Chromatiaceae > CALOBA01. The sequence goes on along the minus strand of CALOBA010000065.1, from coordinate 7,364 downwards.
ACCTCGACCGGGCCTTCCGGGCGCGCCCCGTCCAGCGCGATGCCGATGGCCAGCGGGCCGCGGGGGCGCACCTGCTCGGGCAGCTCCAGGGCCAGCGCGAGCGCGCGCTCCCCGGGGTCGACGCCGGCCCAGTGCAGGCCGATGGCGCGCTTGGGCATGCGCTTGGCCTGCAGGTCCATGCCGCGGTAGAGGATGGCGGTGACATAGGCGCCGGGGCCCCAGGCGTCGGTGACCGGCAGCTCGACGGTGGCGCCGTCCGCCGGCACGGCCACCGGCTGCATGGCGGCGATGCCGTCGTCGACGACCATGACCAGGGCGAGGCCCGGAAAGCGCGGCTCCAGGCGCACGCGGGCGGTCTCGCCGCGGCGGTAGCTGGCCTTGTCGAGGGAGACCTTGAGCAGGTCCGGGGTGTCGAAGGCCTGGGGCGCGACGTACCAGCCCGCCTCGAAGGCGATGCTGACCGGCAGCAGGCCGCCGTCGGCACCGCTCACCTCCAGCTCGTAACCGCCCCAGTCGACGGCGGCCTCGATCCGCACCGGGTCGTCGCCGGTGGTGTCCAGCCGGCCGGCGGCAACCCGCGAGCGGCGCTTCACCGGCTCGAACTTCCAGTTGCCGTCGGTCTGATACCACTGGTAGCTGGTGCGCACCCGCGACAGGGTCCAGCGCAGTCCGGCGGCGGCCATGGGCGCGCCGTCGGCATCCAGGGCGATGACCTCGAAGCCGGCGTTGCCGCCCTCGTCCACGGCGCCGTCGAACAGTGTCCGCACGCCGATGCGTGCGCGCGGGTCGTGCAGCGGCAGCGTCAGGTCGCGCTCCACCGGCCGGCCGCCGCTGTCGAGCACGCGCACCGCGACATCGGCCTTCAGCGGGCGGGTGGCCGGTGCGATGTCCGGCAGCGCGATGTCGATCCGGGCCCGGCCCTGCGCATCGGTCTTGGCGCCGGGCAGCGGCTCGGCGCGGGCCTCGATCTGCTCGTCGGCCAGGCCGAAGCGCCAGCGCGGCCAGTCCGCCAGGCCGTCGGCGGCGGAGACCTTGGTCTGGCCCTCGATGGGCAGGCCCGAGGCCGGGGCGCCGTAGAGGAAGCGCGCGTCCAGCGTCAGTGACGGCGGGGCTTGCGGGTCGATGGCCTTGGCGCCGGTCTCCAGGCTGAAGTCCAGCCGCTCGGGCAGGAAGTCCTCCACCAGGAACGGCTGCTGGGCCAGGACCTCGCCCTTGGGATCGCTGAACACGCGCACCTGCCAGGTGCCGCGCATGGCATGCTCGCGCAGTGCGACCCGCAGCACGCGCCCGCCCAGGCCCTGGTCGTCGACCTGGGTGCGCAGGTGCTCGACGCCGTCGGGACGGGCGATGACGAAGGTCAGCGGCACGTCGGTGACGGCGTCGGCCTGCGCATCGCGGACCAGCGCGGTGAGCACCACCTGCTCGCCGGGGCGGTAGATGCCGCGCTCGGCGGCGAGGTAGACGTCCAGCGCCTTGGGCGGCGCGCGGCCGTCGACGCCGCGGTCGGTGAGATCGAACGGCGCCGCGCGCAGGTCGAGGAAGCCGTAGTCGCCGCCGGTGCCGGCGGCGGTGAGCAGCGCCGGGCGGTTGCCGCCGCTGCCGCGCAGCAGCCCGGGCGGCAGCAGGGCGTGGCCCAGCGCGTCCGTGGTGGCCTCGCCGAGGACCTGCTGATTCAGGGCCACCAGCCGCACGGTCACGTCCGCCAGCGGCTCCGCCGTGGACAGCGAGCGCACCAGCGCGTGCAGGCCGTCGTTGCCCGACAGCGCGGTCAGGCCCAGGTCCGAGATCACGAACCACTGGGTGGACAGGGCGTCGTCGGTGCTGTCCGCGGGCTTGGCGGTGAGCACGTAGGCGCCGGGCTGGATCTGCTCGATCAGCTCGCCCACCGGCACCTGGGTGGTCACCTCGCGGTTCAGGTCCGGGTCGGGGGCGGCGGCGGGCGCCGGGCGCACCTCGATCTCGCCCTGCCACAGCTGCTCGCCATGCAGCGCGCGCAGTTGCTCGGCGTCGTAGGTGGAGAGCTGGGTCAGCAGCGTCTCGTCGGCGGCATAGTCACCGAGGGCGCGGTCGCCGATGCGCGCGAGCGTGGCCGCGACGCGGGCGGTGTTGACGGTGACCATGGGCAGCATGGCCTCGCCGCCGCTCGGCAGCACATAGGCGCGGCCCGGAAAGCGCACCGTCGGCGCGCGGTCGCGCACATACACATCCAGCTCCACCGCCTTTGACAGGCGCTCGCCGTCGTCGGCGGGCAGGCCGGCGCGCACCAGCAGCTGGTAGCGCTCGCCGTGGCGGACGCCGTCGACGCACAGCTGCCGTGCCTCGGGCTCCACCGCCAGGTCCCCGGGCGGCAGCTGCAGGTAGTCCGCCAGATGCACGTCGTCGCCGCGGGCCAGCGGCTGCGAGAAGCGGACGCAGATGCGCGGCTCGGCGGCGTCGGCATCGACGTCGTGGGCGATGACGCGGAAGCCGTGCCGGGCCACCAGATCGTCGAGGTGGCGGCGCAGCCCGTCATCGTCGCGCAGGGCCAGCGTCGCGCGGTAGGCGCGGATGCTCGGGCGCCAGGCGGAGCGTGCCTCCAGCGCGCGGGCCAAGGCGGTCATGGCCGCGGCGCGCTCGCGCAGGCCGCTGGCCGTCCGATAGGCATTGATGGCCGCGGCGCTGCTCGTCTCCCGCAGGCGTCGGCGCGTGCTCCAGTCGGATGGTCGGGCATCCGCGGCGGTGCTCGCCAGGCGCAGCCACAGGGCATGATCGTCCGGTGCCAGGCGCAGCGCCGCCTCATAGCGCTCCACCGCCCGCGTCACCTGTCCGGCGCGGGTCGCGGCCCTGGCATCGGCAACCAGCTCATCGAAGCCCCCGCTCAGGCCGTCGCCGGCCCGGGCCGTGCGCCGACGCAGCTCGGCGGCCTCATCGCGATAGCCCCGCGGCAGGAAGGCCAGGTCCGCGTGGCTTCGGGCATCGATCTCCCGCCGATTCGGCACCGCGCCGGCGCTGACGATGCGCCCGGAGACGGCACCGTCGAACGGCCGCAGCTCGGCATGATCGCTCTTCAGAAAGCACCAGCCGGCGGCGGTATTGAACGTGAACGCGCGGCAGCGGCCGTCATCGAGGCAGGCCTGCTTGCAGTCGTCGAGGGAGACCTCCTGCAAGGTCTCGTAGTCGGCGCCGAAATAGTCGGCGCCGTCGACCACGATCAGCGCGCGACCGGGGTCGGCAAGGGCGGCGCCGACGGCGAAGACGGCGAGCAGCGCGAGAAGGCGCAGGGCGGGGGCACGGCGGGGGGTGGACATGGCGATCTCCCTGAGGCGGGGCTGGGCGGTAAGCCCGATTGTAGCGGTCTCGGCCGGGTTGAGGAGCGCAAGCCCTTTATCCCCACAGTTATTGTCTGTAGACTATGTGCCTACACAATACTTACCATTGAGAAATACATATGTTGGCAACCAAAGAGTATCGCGTCTGTAACCTCGCCCAAGCCATGGGGCTGCGTCTGGTCCGCGCAGCGGACGAGGCGGATGCCCCGCTGTACCGTCTGGTCGAGCCGCATTCGATGACGCCGATCCTCCCCGGTGGCGACGGCGGCGTGCATCTCGCCGATCTGGAGGATTGGCTGCAGCGGCCGTGGGAGTGATCCCGCCCCGCGAGGGAGGCAACGGGATGGTGTGAGGGCGGGAAATCGGCGAATGACCCGCCATGCCGCGCTCGCCCGCGCTCGGAAGACCGGGCAAGAATTGCCGCCGATTGTGCATCCGACGCCGCGCAGCGGCGCCTGGGAGCAGCGGCGTCTCGCCGCTGATCAGCCGCGGCGGCAGCCTGCGGCGGGTCGGGGGCGGGACGCCCCCGCTCCGGGGAGCAGCGGCGTCTCGCCGCTGATTGGCCGCGGCGGTAGCCTGCGGCGGCTCGGGGGCGGGACGCCCCCGCTCCGGGGACTGGGAGCAGCGGCGTCTCGCCGCTGATCGGCCGCGGCGGCAGCCTGCGGCGGCTCGGGGGCGGGACGCCCCCGCTCCGGGGACTGGGAGCAGCGGCGTCTCGCCGCTGATCGGCCGCGGCGGCAGCCTGCGGCGGCTCGGGGGCGGGACGCCCCCGCTCCGGGGACTGGGAGCAGCGGCGTCTCGCCGCTGATCGGCCGCGGCGGCAGCCTGCGGCGGCTCGGGGGCGGGACGCCCCCGCTCCGGGGACTGGGAGCAGCGGCGTCTCGCCGCTGATTGGCCGCGGCGGCAGCCTGCGGCGGCTCGGGGGCGGGACGCCCCCGCTCCGGGGACTGGGAGCAGCGGCGTCTCGCCGCTGATTGGCCGCGGCGGCAGCCTGCGGCGGCTCGGGGGCGGGACGCCCCCGCTCCACGCCCCCGCTCCAGGGAGCGGCGTCTCGCCGCTGATTGGCCGCGGCGGCAGCCTGCGGGGGCTCGGGGGCGGGACGCCCCCGCTCCAGGGAGCGGCGTCTCGCCGCTGATTGGCCGCGGCGGCAGCCTGCGGGGGCTCGGGGGCGAGACGCCCCCGCTCCGGGAATGGGTGGTTGGGTCAAGCAAGACGGACTCACCTTCGGCGCGGGAGTCCTAGCTCGACGGGGCCTGACGCGGCGGCGTCGGTGCTGTCCGATCGCTGCCCTGAGCCGCCCGCTCTCCTGCCGCCCTCGGGCTCCGGTCGATGCGCGGGTCGTAGCGCAAACAGCCGCCGCGGTGGGTCGCCTTGGCCCGGTACAGGGCCTGGTCGGCATGGTGCAGCAGGTCCTTCGGTGGGGCCTTGTCGAGGGGGAACAGGGTGTAGCCGATGCTGGCGCCGACCTGGATCTGATGGCCCTGCAGATCGAAGGGCGCGGCGATGGCGCCGAGGACGCGTTCGAGGAGCCGCGGGCATTCCTCGGGGGTCTCTAAGTGATTGAGCAGCAGCACCAGCTCGTCGCCACCCTGGCGGGCGACGGTGTCGCCGCAGCGCACGGTGTCGGTGAGGCGTTGCGCCAGGGCCTTCAGCAGGGCGTCGCCGAGCTGATGTCCGTAGCGGTCGTTGACCGGCTTGAAGCCGTCCAGGTCCAGATAGCAGACGGCCAGCAGCCGGTCGATGCGTTGGTGCTGGGCGGTGGCTTGATCCAGTCGATCGTTGAACAGGGCGCGGTTCGGCAGTCCGGTCAGGGCATCGTGAAAGGCGAGGAAGCGGACCTTCAGGTCCGCCTGCTTGCGTTCGATGAAGTCCTGGGTCTGATCGGCCAGGGCATGCAGCAGCTCGCGATCCTGGCCCGTGTAGATGCGCGGCTTGTCGGCGACGCCGACCACGGCGGCGATCCCCTGGCCGCGAAATATGGGTATCAGCAAGGCCCGCCGCGGCGGTCGCCCGCCCGCCAGCCCGGGCCAAGGGGCGGCGGGTTCGGGGCCGTCTTCGATGATGGGCCGGCGCTCGCGGATGCACCGGCCCCAGCTCCCGGTCCAGTTCGGCTCCATCGGCAGCGCCGCGCCGCGCTCGGGATCGACCCGGGGCCCGGCGCGGGTCGACCAGACCCGCGCGGTCAGCCGGCGCTGATCCGGGGCGAGCAGCCAGATGCAGCCCATCTGGCTGTCGGTCATGGTCTCGGCGGTATCGATCCCGGTGCGCAGCAGGGCCTCCAGATCACCGCGTATCACCTGTTCGGCGAGCCGTTCGCGCAGCGTCGTCAGCTGGTTGGCGAGCTTAAGCTCGGTGATGTCTTGTCCGATGCAGTAGACGCGCTGCTCGCCCGGGATGGGCGTCGCGCTCCAGCGGATGTGGCGCACGGTCCCGTCGGCGCACAGGTAGCGGTTCTGAAAGCCGATGGACTGCTGCCCGGCGGCCAGGCGGGCCATCTCGGCGTCGCTGCGGGCGTGGTCGCCGGGGTGGATGAAGTCGATGAGCGGCCGCGAGATCAGCACGCTGCGCGGGTAGCCGAGCAGGTGCTCCCAGTAGGGGTTGAGGTGCTTGAACCAGCCGTCCAGGCCGAAGATGCAGATCAGCTCCGGGGTGAGGTTCAGCAGCCGGTCGCGCTCCTCGATGGCGCGCTGCTGCTCGGTGACGTCGTCGCCTGAGCTGAGCACGCCGGTGATGTTGCCGTCCCCGTCGCGCAGCACGGCGTTGTGCCAGGAGATCAGGCGATGCTCGCCATCGGCGCGCAGGATCGGGTTCTTGTAGCGTTCCACCGCGGCCAGGTTGCCGGAGAGGATCTGCCCGAAGACCTGCTCGGCCAGTGCGCGCTGCGCCTCGGGCAGGCAGTGATCAAACCAGTTGCTGCCCACGATCTGTTCCCGCGGTCTGCCGAGGATGCGGCAGCCGGCGCGGTTGATCAGCGACACCGTCCCGTCGAGGTCGAGCACCAGCAACATCACCTGGGCCACATCCAGGTAGTGCTCGGCGCGATCGCGCTCGGCGCGCAGCAGGGCCTCGGCCTCCTGTTGCCCGCCGATGTCGCGGATGCAGGCGACAGCGCCGGTGAAGCGTCCGCGGGCGTCGTGCTGGGGATGGGTCGCGACCCGCGCCTGCAGTGGCGTTCCATCGGCACGCTGGAAGCGAAACGCGTGGATCTCGGCGACGCCGGCACGGCGCTGTTCCAGCAGCCGTTGCGCCCGTTCGCGCTCCGCGGTCGCCATGAAGTCGAACAGGGAACGCCCGAGCATGTCCTGGCGACGGTAGCCGAGCATCTGCGCCATGGCGGGGTTGACGAAGCGGGTGACCGCCTGCGGGTCGATCCGCCAGACGCCGTCCACCGCCTCGGTCAGGACTTGGCGGGCGTCCAAGTCGGTCAGGTCCATGCCCTCGTCGATGGCCGCGGGGCCCGTGGTGGTGCCGCGGACTGCAACGGCGTCACCGATCTGGTCCGCGATCAGCTGGAGCTGTTGGCGCAGGCTGCTCGGGCGCGCGCCACCGGGTGCCGGCTGCGGCGTTGTCCCGGCGGTCTCGGCGTCCGTTTGCGCGGCCGGGTGGAGCAGGGCGGCAAGGGCGCCGACCGTCTCCGGGCCGGCGTGGATCGGCAAGGCCAGCAGCGGGATCTCCTCATCGTCCAGCAACGCCATCGGCCCCGTCGCGCCGATCGCATCCCGCGCGGCGTTAGCAAGCAGATCGCCGACCTGCGAAGACGCAACGCCGCCTGAACGCCCATCGGAGCCGAACTGGAGCAGCTTGCCGTCGACGTCGTACAGCCCGACCCAGGGCAGCGCGAATGCGCGGGCGATGGCGTCGAGCCGGGCCGCTGCGACGGCGTCGGCCAATCGTGTCGAGTCGGGGCTTGGGGGCGGCATCGATGGCATCCGTGGTTATCGCGGCTCCACCCGTTGGCCAATTGCACCGAAGCTCTGGATGCCGACGGGCATGCGCTTGCGGGTCATGGCGGTGGAGTCGGGGTGATGGAGAAGCCCGCAGTTTAACGCAGGGCAG